>CAYNHA010000134.1:0-14940 GCA_964397035.1 uncultured Verrucomicrobiota bacterium | reverse complement strand
GCGGCTTGCTCAACACCGACTGGGGCGACTTCGGCCACTTCAACATGCCCCCCGCCGCCCTCCACGGACTCGCCCTCGGCGCGCAACTCGCCTGGAACCCCGACAACGACGAAAACAAATCCTTCGACCTCGCCTTCTCTCGCCTGTTGTTCGGCACCGACAACGCGCGCCCCGCCGAGTTGTTTTCGCTCGCCGGTTCCGTCCCCGACGCCATCGCCGCGTGGCCGTTCGCGCCCGTCAAAAACATTCCGTTTCCCGCCGACCTCGGCCCTGCGCGCCAAGTGGCTGAACAAGCCCCTCTCTGGGCCGACGAATTTTCAACACTCTCCTCCTCCACCGAATGGGCCGACGAAACGGACCACGCCCAGCTCGCCCTCTCCTGCCGCTTTTTGCACTTCAGCGCCCTCGTCGCCTCCGGCGCGCCCGCCACGCAAACCCGCCCTCTTCTCGATGAACTCGAAAAAGCCCTCGCCCCCCTCTGGTTCGCCGAAAGCCTCCCCCGCGGCCTCCTCGACCTCCACCACCGCGGCTTCACCCCCATGCGAAACCAGTTGGCTATTCTCAACGCCTGATTCATCTCGCCGAACAAATTTTGTTCAGTACTCCCCGGACGGATCGGCAAATGTCTTCAAATTCCAGATGTTGGGCATAGTCGAAGTCTCGGCGATAGACAACCCAGCGCTTCGCCATGGTTTCGCTTGTTGCAATGTCATGCATGATGTTGCCGTATGTTTCCAGCAGGGAAAACGTGTCGCGCCGTTTTGCTGTCGCCTTCACCGCTTTCTGCAACAGGTCCCAATCGATTTTCTGTCCTTGCATCTTTCGCAGGAGGTGAACGTCGTAGAAATCCCTCATCCTCGTATTCACATCGCCGCGCGAAAGGATGGTTTCCAATTTCTCGGCCAGAAGCGTTTCGATGTTGTACGCCATCACCCGAATGGAACGCTTTTCCAATCGAAGGGGGTAATCGTAGACGATTTCGCGGGGTGTAATCCTGTCACCGGTCGTGACATCGACCTTGAGCGGCACCGCCATCGGCGGGCATTTCGCCTCTAGCGACAGCCTCACACCGCTGTACTCATCGCTTTCTCTGATTTCTTCGGTTGCCTTGACGACAAACGAAATCCCGTCCTCGATCGGAACCGTGCAGATTTCTCGAAACATCTGCGCCACACGTTCGGGGGTGGCCGGCATCCGCCGGATGGTTCCGTCCATATCCATCGTGGTCCGGGCATGGAGCCCCGCCATGGAGGAAATCAGCAATCCGCCCTTGAGTACGAAATTCTTTCGATAGTCGGAACAGGAGATGCGTTCCAACAGTCGCTCCAATACGTAATTCTGGAGAGCCAACTGCGCGGAAATCCCCTTTTCTTGCGCCACCTGCTTCATCCTGGCCTTCAACTGCATGGCCCGTTTCACAGGAGCGCCTCCAAATAGGCCCGAACTTTGTTTTCCACACGGAACAGTTTCGCATAGGCCGATAGACGGGGAACATTTTTTTGGCGCCGCCGGACATACCGCTTGAAGGCATCAGAGACGATATGAGCATCCACGAAGCTCCGTCCCTTCAGGATGTCGCACAGCGTCCGCTCTACGTCATAGGCCCGTACGAAATGACCTCCGGGGGTCTTGATCTCCACCACGCCACGCCCATGCAGTTCCGTTTTCACCCGGTTGACCCGCACGTGTTCCTTCCGAATCGCTCCGGTATTGTATCCAGCCGGAAAGGTCATGCAAAACCGGTCCGGTGTGCGGTCCGTCAGCCCATGGAGATACAACGCCGTTTCCAGTGAATACACTCCCCGCTTGAAACGGCTTTGCAAAGTCAAAAACGCATCTTCCAACCTGTCCGGAAGTACATACGACCCACGACCCACGCGTTCCAAGCAACCTTGTGCCAGAAGCGATGCCAAATATCCGCGATGGATGCCGGCTTCCGAAACCTGGGCGGAGGTCACCATTCCATGATGTCTTCTCGCCATATCTAGGATTTTTTCGGCCTGGCTCATGTTGTTCCAGTTTTGACTTTTATGCACTGTAATAAATAATAACCGAGCATGATTGTCAATCTTGCACCGCCCCATGATCGCTCTCGCAGAACAACCCCTCGGCCTCCTCGACCTCCACCACCGCGGCTTCACCCCCATGCGAAACATTCTATCCGGAACCGCTCCCTAATTGTTTTCCAGGGAATCCTCTTCGGTTGGGTGCGTATCTTCTACGAATACCACGCCCCCATCGGTAATTCTCCATTTCACGCCAGCGACTTCGGCGACGGTTTCCATAGCGTCGTAGAGACTGATGCGACGCAGATTCATCGTGACGTTTCCTTTGGAAACTGGGGGGCACTCCCCAGCCTCTCCAATAATTCCCCACTCGTCCTCCGGCTCAGATCGATCTGCCAATCGTGTCCCGGGTGACGCCGGACGTGGCTCCACTCCATCTTCGAGTCGGCGTTCCTTGAAGACCACATTGACGCCTTCTTTCACCGGATCAGCTGCGATGCTGGCTTCAACCATAAAATTGAGAACATCCTTCAAGTTGGCCTGCCGGAATTCAAGGGCCGGAATGATGATCCGCTTGAGCCTCGCAAGGGTCTTGTCGCGAGCGGTCTGGGAGACTTGCAGGGTCAGCGTTCGATCCCCCACCAAAACCACGGCGCCATTGGAAGGAGAAATAGGCCCATAGCTTTCTCCGGTTTCTGCATCCCTCAACGTCCACGTTTCCGCGAACACCGAAGCACACATTCCCATCCACACCAGCAGAAGAAAACGAAGTTCCTTCATCGAATCCCTTCTCAGCTTCCGGGCGCTCCGGCAACCGTCGCCACGGCATTCGTCGTCAGCGGGACCACTTCGCCGGAAATGGGCGCCAGCAGGAGGCGGAAGCCATTGACCGCGCCACGCGCATTGCCCATGAAGCCGTAGACCACGTCGCACTTCATGCGCGCGGGCTGGCAGTCGTCCCATCCTCCGCCCTGCCACCCGCCAAACAAGGGCCCGCCGGCCACTTTGGTGGTGGTTTCCCACACGTTGCCGCCCGCGCCAAACATTCCCCAGCCGTTCTCGCCGCTCTCTTCCACGGGAGCCGTCACGGGGAAACCATCGTGGTATTCAGGAATGAACGGCAAATCCGGGAAATCCTTCTTCAAGGCCGCATCCGCATAATTCCCCCGGCTGGGCGGCCATAATTCGCCCCACGGATAGCTCTGCATCTTCCCGGCGAGCGTATAGGCCGTGGCTTCCGTGCGCGAAGGCAGGCGGTACCTCCACCCCTCCGGCAGCTTCCCGGCGGCGCGCTCCTGCTCCGTCAGCCAGGCGGCAAAGGCCACGGTATCGTCGAAGTTCACGCGCACCACGGCCTGGCGCGGTTCCCTCAGCGACATGCCGCGGAAGTCGCCGCTGTCGTGATCCGGAACCTTCTGCCGGTATTCGTCGTTGGTGACCTCGAAGCGCCCCACCCACAATTCCAAGGCAGGCACCCAAACGAATTCCATTCCGGCGGTTTGCGTCACCCACGGCTGGCCCTCGACGGGCACGGCGGTGGCCGCCACCAAATGCTCGAACACCTTTTCCTTCGGTGCCTCGGCCACGGCCGGTGGCAAATCCACCACTTCTTTCGGCGGCGGCGGTTCGGCCTTCGCCGCGGGCGTCCGGGGCTTGTCCAGCCACAACGCCAGCAGGCTCCCGGCCAGCATGAGCCCCCCCGCCACGGCCAGCAGTCCCGCCCCGATCCCGACCCGGATTCCGATGTGCCTCCATTCGGCCGCGCTTCGCTTGCGGGTGCCCTCCACCTTCGCCCCTTCCAAAGCCTTCACGAAATCCTTGCAGGTCACAAACCGGTTCCGGGGCTTGGGAGAGAGAACCCGCCGCAGGGCCGCGCGAGCGGCTGCCGGCAGGTCCTTGGGCGGATTCCCCGTCTCATTCGGTTTCGGCGGAACCCCGACAAGTAGCTTCCACGCCAGTACGCCCAAGGCATATTGGTCGCTGGCCGAGTCGGGATCTTCGCCCTGCCGCAGTTCCGGCGCCAGATAGGCCCCTGTGGTTTCGGAGCGGACGGCCTCCCCGTGGAAAATGGTCAGATGGTGATGCATGTCCAGCCCGAAATCCGTCACCCTCACCACGCCATCCGGCCCCAAAAAGATGTCCGATGGCTTCAGGTTCCGGTGCACGATCCGGCGGGAATGGGCAAAATCAAGCCCATCGGCCACCTGCCGGAGAACAGGCAGCACTTCTTCCAGCGGGCGTTTCCCCCCCGGGCCCGCTTCACCCCAGGTTCCGATGTCGATCCCCGGCGCAAAATCCCCCACCAGGAAAATCTGGTCCCCCACATAGATCATCTGGCGGATCACAGCCAGGTTGGGATGCTGCTGACCGGAAATCCGCTTGATTCCCGCATGGATGACCGCCATCGCCGATTTGGAGCGGCGCATATCCGGCGGCAGCCAGCGGAGCGACACATCGGCTTGGGTCTCCCAATCCTTGCAGCGCCACAAATCGCCCAACGCGCTCGACCCCAGGGAGGCCAGAATCTCATAGCGGTCCCACAAGACCTCTCCCACCCGGATTTCCCGCTCCTTGGTCCCGACCGCCAAGGTTCCCTCCCTCGGGATTTGAATCTTGCTCGTTTGAAACTCCATGATGGGTCAACATTGCCAGCAATAGACGGTTGCGACAATACGCAATACACTCCCTTAATCAAAAATTAACCTTCGCGTTTTAGCGTGTCGAACCCACCCAGCAGTCCGGCCACTGGTCGTTTCCGGTGTGGAAAGACAGCCGGGCTGCGGATTCCCACGGCGTTCCCACCCGCCACAGGAAAATTTCATAATCCGCCGTATCGTGCTCATGCCCCCCCCGGGACGCACCAAACACCAAGAGGGATTCGTCGTTCGATATCCGCGGAAAATATTCGTGGCTCCACTCCCCCGGCGCATCCATCAGCACTTCCGGATTCCCCCCCTGCCGGTCGACGCGAACCGTCCGGGTCTTCATCCGGCCACCATCCTCCACCAGCACCAGCCCGTTCCCGCCCGGCAGGAAGGCCAACTGGCACCCGCCGCCCACACGCGTCTCGACCCCCTGCGGCACGGAAAAGAGCGATGTGCTCCGCTGCCCGCCCCTCACCGTCACCGCCACCCGGCTCCCGTCCACGGGATCCACCGACGGCCCCGTCCACGTCCTCCCCTCCCGCGCCCCCAGCAGCACCCGCTCCTGTCCCGTTTGCAGATCCACCTGCACCACCTCGCGGCCGCCCCGCTGGAACACCACCGCTCGCCCATCGCCCGTCCAGCCGGGTTCGGCGCCCCGCTCCGCCACGAGCCGTTCCCCGCCGCCCAGGTCCAGCACCCAGACATCCCACTCCTCCAGGTTGCGGAACGAGACCCACTCCTGCCGGGAACGCGCAAACACCACCCGCTTTCCATCCGGAGAAATCTTGGGTGTGGAATCCACAAACGGATGGGTGGTCAGCCGCGTCAGCTCCCCGGAAGGCCAGTCCCACCGCACGAGGTCATGGTTTCCATACATCGTCGAACTCCAGACCACGAAGCCGCCATGCCCCGCCCACACCTGTTCCAATGCCCCCCGGTCGGCCGCGCTCATTTCGATGCGGTCCCCCCCGCCGGGCGCCTCCTTCGCGCCGGCCTTCTGCTGCACGCGCCACGTCCACGCTGCACCGCCCAGCACCAGCAGCGCCACCAGACCCGCCCCCGCGAGCCTCACGCCCTTCTTGCCGCCCCACAGCAGCCCCAGCAGGCCCAGTCCCCCCAGCGTATAATCCACCAACTGGCTCGCCACGTGCGTACCCAGCAGCACCAGCCCCGCGTCTTGCAGCGACACGCCCGTCAAGCCCAGCGCACCCGAACCCGCCGCCTCATAGGTTCCCATGCTCATGAACGTCGGCACGGGCAGGGCCGCCCCGCCCTCGCCGCCCATCAGCCCCACCAGCACCTGCCAGACAGGCAACCCGGCCAGCGCGGGGCGCAGCACCCCCGCCACGCCATAGAAGGCCGTGGCCAGCCCCAGGTACTTCACCACGCGAATCCCCACCGACCACGCCACCGCCTTCCCCAGCACGCCCGAACCCCGCACTTGCTGAAACGAGCCCGACACCTTGTCCAGGAAACCGCACACGCCGCCCGCCGCCTTCCACGGCATGTTTCCCAGCAGGCGCGACGCCCAGCGCGGGCCATGGAACAGCGCCACCCAGCCCCCCGCCACCACGGCCAGCATCACGAGGAACCCCCACGCCAGCGGCATCCGCCCCTGCGCATCCAGCATGGGCAGGGCCAGCGCCACACCCAGCACCGCGATCATCGCCAGGAAATCGAACCAAATGCTCAAGGCCATCGAGGACGCGCAATCCTCGTGCCGCACCTTCTCCCCGCGGTTCAGCAGCGCCCAATAGGCCAGTTCCCCCGCGCGCATCGGCAGCAGGTCCACGAACATGTTGCGCGCCAGCGTCACCCCGAACATCCGCCACCGCCCCGGCACCGACTGAACGCCCGCACCCCGCAGCAGCAAGCGGTAGCGCGCCGCCCGCAGCGCCCCCTGCACCACCTGCGCCAGCGCATAGGCCGCCCACACGCCAAGGCCCATCGACCCCAGCGCCTGCGCCACCTCGCGCGCCGGTTTTTCCGCCTCGCGGAACAGCAGCGCCAGCATCCCCGCCGACACCGCCAGCGACGCCAGGAGGCGGAACCCGTTTTTCATCTTCTCACGGCCCATTCCGCCTCTACGAAATGAAATAGTCGAACATGAAGTTTCCCCCGCCGGAAGCCCCGGCAGCCGCGTCGTCGCTGATTTCCGCCGACGCCAGCCCGATTTCCTTCGCCGTGCAATCGAACCCGGCGGCGCGGATCATCTTCATCCGGTCCTCCGTGGTTTTCTCCGAAAGCACCCTCATGCGAAACGCACCGTCCCGGTTCATTCTTTCAATGAATGCTTTTGCGCCTTCGTTGGACATACGGTTTCCTTTTTTTTAGCTCGAATAATATGGAAAACTGACAATCAACTGATCGATATCATGGATACAAATAGCCGGCGTCCCCGCCGCCACCACGCCCGAGGCTTCCTCATCCGTCAGCTCGCGGTTATCGCTCTTCGCCGTTGCCGCTTTCATCCGCTCCAGCTCCGCCAAAAACTCGTCGGCCGGGATTTTCAACTTGGCCAGCAGGTCCGGTAGCAGGCGGCCCGGCTCCGCCAAGATGCGAGACAGCAAATCGCGGTCCTTCGCCAACTGGTCCAGGAAGGCCCGCGCGCGCGAACGCGCCGGACACGCCTCCTCCACCACCAGGTTCAGGATGGCCTTCGCCAGAATCTGGGGCGCGGTGACTTCCGTCCAGCCGCGCGCCAACTGCGCAAACCGCGTATTCAGCGCGCAATCAATCTTGTCATCCAAAGGCGACCGTTCGGTGGAAAGTTCTTCGTTCATACCCGGTAAGTCACGACATCCCCGAAAAAGTTCCCGAAAAGTTTTCCACGGTATGGAAAACTTTTTCGCGATTTTTCCACACAATGGAAAGAATGTTTCCACACTGTGGAAAACGTTGGAGCGTCAGGCGGGGCCGAAGCGGTTGCCTTTGGCCTTCAGGTCGGCCAGGAGGCGGCAGCGGGCGCGGGCGATGCGGCTCTTGACGGTGCCCAGCGGCACCTCCAGGGCCACGGCCACGTCTTCGTAGGAAAGCTGGTCCACGGCCACCATCAGCAGGGGCGTGCGGAGATCCTCGCTGAGGCGGCCGATGGCGGCATCGATCGCCTCGGCGAGCTCGTCGGCCTCCACCGGACTGCGCGCGAGCGGGGGCTCGGCGCGGCGGTGGAAGTCGGCCGGGTCCAGCAGCAGGGGCTGGCGCGCGGCCACGCGCGAAATGTGGTTCAGGGCGCGGTGGCGGGCAATGCCGTAGAGCCACGGGCGGAAGGAGGCGGGGTTCGCCAGCTTGGACAGCGAACGGTGGGCCGCAATGAACGTTTCCTGCGTCAAGTCCTCGGCGGTGGAGCGGTTGCCGGTCTGGCGCAAATGGAAGCGGTAGATGGCGTCGAGATGCAGGGTGACCAGATCGCCGAAGCGATCCACGTCGCCGCCCAACACGGCCGCAATGATGTCCACTTCACTCTGCATAGGTGGCGGGCATAGTCGCCGAAAGTTCTTTCTCAATGCAAGTCAAACCCTGTATATAGGCACCAGGGTGAACCATGAGCGAATTGTTCCGTAAAAAAGCGCTGGATCGGCTTTCCGCGCCCGACCGCCTCGATGAACGGGTGGCGCTGATTGCCCCCAGCTGGTGGGTGGCGCTGGCCGCCCTGTTCACCGTGCTGGCCGTGGCGGCCGGATGGGGAGCATTCGGCCGCATCTCCACCAAGGTGGACGGCGCGGGCATGCTGCTGGAAGCCAGCGGATTCCAAAACGTGGTCACCCTCTCCGACGGCGTGATGGGCGAGCTGAACGTGCAGGAAGGCTCCCGCGTCGAAAAGGGCGATGTGCTCGCCAAGGTGTCGCTGCCCCTGCAGCAAATGGAGCTGGACGCCTTCCGCGACAAGCTGGAAACGCTCCGCACGGAATGGAACGAACTCCATGCGGCCGCGGAACTGCATCGGACGAACCGGGCGGCGTTCCATGAAAGCATGCGGACCAGCAATGCCGAATCCGTCGAAAAGCTGACACAGATCCTCGAAAAGCTGAAGCAACTGTCGGACACCTATGCCGAATTCAGCGGGCGCGGCATCGTGACGCAGGTGGAATCGCTCCGCCTCCTGCAGGACATGCTGAACGGGGCCCTCCAAATCACCCAGCAGCAGCAGGAAAACATGCGGGCCGATGTCGAAAAGGCGGACTTCGACCTGGATTTCAAGCGCGACTTCTGGCAGCGCCAGCAGAAACTCATGGATGCCGAAACGGAGCTGAAGTCGAAGATGGCCCGCTTCATGAGCCAGACGCTGATTCTCAGCCCCGCGCAGGGCACCATCGTCAACGTGCAGAAAAGCGCCGGCGACAAGGTCTCGGATGGCGAGGTGGTCTTCCTGCTCCAGCCCTCCTCCGACGGAGCGCTCCACGCCAGCGCCTTCATCCCCGCCGCCAAAAGCAAGAGCGTGAAGGAAGGCCAGCCCGTCCTGGTCTCGCCCGCCAACGCCGAGCCGCAGCGCACCGGCTACATGCGGGGCGTGGTGAAACGGGTCGGACGCTACCCCGCCACATTCGAGCAGTTGATGAATGTGTTCAAGAACCGCGATCTGACCCAGATGCTCAAGGGCGAGGAAGCCGCCGTCACGCTGGAGGTGCGCCTGATCCCCGACGCCGGAAATCCCACCGGATACCAATGGACCGGCAAGGCCCCCGAAGGAATTCTGGTTTCGGCGGGAACCCTCTGCCACGTGGCCGTCGTCGTCGAGCAGCGCTCCCCCCTCTCCTACGTCCTGCCCTGGATCCGCAAAACCTGGCTGGGCGAGGTGCCGCACGAAATGGGTTCCCCAACCGTTCCATGACCGAAGCTCCTCCCCAACCCGCTCCTCCGTCTCCCGCCCCCACGTGGCCCCGCAAGCGCGTCCCCACCGTCCTGCAAATGGAGGGCACGGAATGCGGCGCGGCCGCACTGGCGATGGTCATGGCGCGGCACGGCCTCCATGTTCCGCTGGAACAGCTCCGCGTGGATTGCGGCATCTCGCGCGATGGCAGCAACGCCAAGAACATCATGCTGGCGGCGCGCTCCCACGGATTCGAGGCCCGCGCCTTCCGCATGGAACCCGGCGAATTGGGAGGGCTGGAGTTTCCGCTGATCCTGTTCTGGGAATTCAACCATTTCGTGGTGCTGGAGGGACGCCAGGGCGACACCTTCTTCCTCAACGATCCCGCCTCCGGACCGCGGCGCGTCACGGAAGAACAATTCGATGGCGCCTATACGGGCGTCGCGCTCCAAATCATCCCGGGGCCCGCCTTCAAGCCCGGCGGCGCGCCGCCCTCGCTGCTCAAGGGCCTTCTTCGGCGCGTGGCACCCATGAAAAGCGCCCTCCTGTTCATCGTGCTGGCCAGCATCCTTCTCGCGGCGCCGGGCATGGTCATTCCGTCCCTCTCGCGCATTTTCGTCGATGACATCCTGGGCCCCAACCCCAACTGGCTCGCGCCGCTGCTGCTGGCGCTGGCGGGCGCCACGCTGACCACCCTCCTGCTGACGGCGCTCCAGCGCGTGGCCATCCGCTCGCTGACGATCGGATTCCTCACCGTCAACAGTTGCGCCATGTTCGAACACCTCCTGCGCCTGCCCATGGCCTTCCACATGCAGCGGAATCCGGGCGAAATCCAGCACCGCCTCACCCTGAACGACCGGTTGTCGGAAATGATCTGCGGCCAGGTGGGCGCCGCCTTCACCAGCCTCTTCATGGTGGTGTTCTACGGCGCGCTCCTGCTGGCCTACGACGTGCCCCTGGCGCTGGCGGGCATTGCCATCGCGGCGGTCAACCTAGTGGTCCTGACGTGGGTGGCCCGGCGCCGCAAGGTGCTGAACCAAACGCTCGTGCAGGAGAAAAACAAACTGATGGGCATCGCCATGTCCGGCATCCAGCTCATGGACACCCTCAAGGCTTCCGCCTCGGAACAGGATTTCTTCGCCCGCTGGGCCGGACAGCAGGCCAAGGACTGCAATGCCGAGCAGCGCATGTCCGCCTCCACCATCGCCCTTTCCACGCTGCCCGCCCTGCTCTCCAGCCTCAACAACGCCGTCATCCTTCTGTTCGGGGCCTGGCGGGTCATCGAGGGCGACATGACCGCGGGCATGCTGGTGGCCTTTCAAAGCCTGATGGGTGCCTTCCTCGCCCCGGTGTCGCAATTCACCCAACTAGGCGCGCAGATGCAGGAGGCCAAGGGCTCCCTCGACAAGCTGAACGACGTCTCCAACCAGGCCCGCGACCCCGTCTACATCCGCGAGGCGGAAGTCCCGACGGCCGGTGACGTGCAGGACCTCCGCGGCGAACTGGAATTGAAATCGGTGAGCTTCGGGTACAGCCCTGTTTCGCCTCCGCTCATTCAGGACTTTTCGCTGCACATCCGTCCGGGGCGGCGGGTGGCCGTGGTGGGCCGCAGCGGTTCCGGAAAATCCACCGTCGCCAAAATCGCCGCCGGCCTCTACAAGCCCTGGTCGGGCGACGTGCTCTACGACGGAATTCCCCTCGCGGAGTGGCCGCGCAAGCGCCTGGAAGGCGCGCTGGCCATCGTGGATCAGGACATCGTCCTGTTCCGCGATTCGCTGCGCGACAACCTGTCCATGTGGAACCCCATGATGGAGGAGGCGGATCTCCTGAGGGCCAGCCGCGACGCCGAAATCCACGCCGACATCGCCGGGCGCGCGGGCGGCTACGGTGCCATCCTCAGCGAAGGCGGCGGCAATTTCAGCGGCGGACAGCGGCAGCGCATCGAGATCGCGCGCGCGCTGGCCAACGATCCCGCCCTGCTGATCCTCGACGAGGCCACCAGCGCGCTGGACGCCGAAACCGAGCAGAAAATCGACAACCACATCCGGCAGCGCGGCTGCTCCTGCCTCATGGTGGCGCACCGCCTCAGCACGATCCGCGATTGCGACGAAATCATCGTGCTGGACGAAGGCCGGGTGGTTCAGCGCGGCAACCACGACGAGTTGATGAAGGACGAACAGGGCGCCTATGCCCGGATGATTCGATCGGAATGAACGGGATGAAAACCACCTCTCCATCCTGGAACACCCTTTGCCCGGACGCCCACGTGCCGCCGGAGTCGCTGGAGGCGGGCGCGGCCTTCTTCCCGGTGGACGACAAGGTCCGGTTCGTGGAGTCCGGTTCCGTCAACCTGTTCATCGGCTCGTTCGACAAAGCCTCTGGACTTCCCGTGGGCACGTACCTGTGGGTGGCGGGAGTGGATGCGGGACAATGCCTGTTTCCCATGCCGGTGAAACTCGACAAGGAGAACACGGAATGCCGGCTGGTGGCCATTCCCCTCCCCGGAAGCGTCCTCCGGCAAAGCCGCGTTCCATGGACGGAATTGGCGCGCGAAGACAAGGCCCTTTGCGATCTATTTGAGCAATTCTTCATCCTGCTGCTCTCCCCCTTCGCTCGGGAAATGCCCCCCTCCAACACCTGCGTCATCACGCCGGCGGATTTCGAAAAGAGCCGCTCCTTCCAGTATCCGGTCCGCGCCAGCGTCCGCCCCAGCCACGGCCTGCTGTGGATCCATCTCCGGGACGGTTACGGTGTGCTGAACGGCGACGAAGAGCAAATGCTGCTGGCCCCCGGCTCGGAATTTCCGTTCTTTCCGCAGATGTGGCTGCAGGCGATGGATCCGCTTTCCATCGAATGCCGAACCACGGCGGAGGTGGTGGCCGATCCCGGTTTCGCGGCCCGCCACGAACAGGTCCTGCGCCACTACCTGCGCGCCGTGCTCGTGGCCGTCTCCTATCGGAACCAGAGGCGCCAGCGGCGCCAACGCCAGCTGATCCAGCACGAGCAAACCCAAATGAAGGGCGTGAGGGCACGCTTCCGCGCCATGATCCAGGGCGACCGCGAAACCTACCGGCATGCGCCCTCCGCCGCCTCCCCCCTCCATGCCGTCATCCAGCGCGTCGCGCAGGCGTGCGGCACGAAAGTGGAGCTGCCGGAAGCACCGCCGGAGCCGGGCACCGATTCCGAGGCGGCCCTTCTCCGCCTGCTCGAACAACACAATATCTTTTACCGAAAAATTCAGTTGTCCGGCCCCTGGTGGAAGGAGGAAGGGTCCCCGGCCATTGCCTTCCGCGGCCCGAACAAGGAGCCCGTTGCACTGGTTCCCCTGCAAGGAACGGTTCGCCTGTGGGATCCGGCCAACGGAACAGAAACCCCTCTGGATGCCGCAACGGCCGCCCAACTGGCGCCCACCGCCATTTCGGTCTATGCACGCCTGCCCGCACGCCCCCTGTTCCTTCGCGATGTGCTCTCGCTGGCCTTCTTCCAGTTGCGGACGGATATCCGCTCCACGTTCCTCATCGGCCTTCTGGGCGGCCTGGTGGCCCTGCTGCCCGCGCGGATCACCAGTACGCTGTTCAACACCCTCATTCCAACGGCCGATTTCGTCCAGCTCTTCCAGATGGGCGTCATCCTGGTCAGCGCGGCTTGCACGGGCGCGCTTTTCGAGCTGACGCGCTCCATGCTCATGCTGCGAATCAAAACCCGCTCCAACTACCAGTTGCAGGCCGCCATCTGGGGACGCCTGCTGAATCTGCCGGTTGGATTTTTCGGCAGCTATTCGGCAGGCGACCTGGCCCAGCGCGTGATGGGCGTGGATGCCATCCGCTCCATGTTGACCGACAACGTGAGCCAGGCCGGCATGGCCTTGATCTTCGCACTGCCCAACCTGTTCCTCATGCTCTACTACAGCCCTGTGCTGGCCGGGACGAGCCTTATGGCCCTGCTGGCTTACATGGCGATCCTGATGGGAATCGGCCTGCGCAATTATCGCAACCAGGGGCGGGAATACCAATGCGATGGCGAGCTGGCCGGCTTTGCCCTGCAGGCCCTCACGGGAATCGCCAAGATCCGGATGTCCATTTCCGAAAACCGCGCCTTCGCACGCTGGGCCGCCGTGTTCGAGGAAAAGGTCCGCTGGAAGACGCGCAGCCTCAACAACCTGAACATCCTGGAGCTGCTCGGCGCCCTGTTCCCGCCGCTGATGACAGGCCTTTTCTTCTGGATCGTCGGAAGCCATTGGAAAAACACCACGCTCAACACTGGAAATTATCTGGCGTTCAACGCCGCTTTTTCCTCGCTCGCCAGCGCCTTCACCCAGTTCGCCTGCATCATCCCCTCCCTGCTCGCTTCCATCGCGCTCTATCAGCGTCTCAAGCCCGTCCTCGAAGCCACGCCCGAAATTTTCGATTCTCAAAAACCCGCCGGAGAAATCGACGGCAACGTGGAAATCCGGAACGTGACCTATCGTTACCGGCCCGACCTGCCGCCCGTTCTCCACGACGTCACGCTTCGCGCGAAACCCGGCGAATTCGTCGCCATTGTCGGCCCCTCCGGCGCAGGCAAGTCCACCCTCGCCCGCCTGCTGCTGGGGTTCGACACCCCCGAAAGCGGCGGCATCTATTATGGCGGCATCGACATGGCCTCCGTGAACCGCCGCGACCTGCGCAAGCAAATCGGCGCCGTCCTGCAAGGCGGCGGCCTGCTCCAGGCATCCATCTACGACAACATCGCAGGCGCCTCCGGCATGTCCCACGAGGATGTCTGGGAAGCCGCGAAGCTGGCCGGATGCGATGCCGACATCCGGGCCATGCCCATGGGCATGCACACGCTGGTCTTCAACGGCACCGTTTCCGGCGGGCAACGCCAGCGCCTGCTCATCGCCCGTGCCCTGGCCCGGCATCCGCGCGTGGTGATTTTCGACGAGGCCACCAGCGCCCTCGACAACGAAACGCAGGCGCATGTGTCCGACAGCCTCGACCGCCTGAACGCCACGCGCATCGTCATTGCCCACCGCCTGTCCACCATTCTCCATGCCGACCGCATCTATGTGCTGGAAGCGGGGCGCGTCGTCCAGACCGGAACCTTCCAGGACCTGATTCGGCAGCACGGGCCCTTCCAACGCCTGGCCAAGCGGCAAATGATATGAAGAAGAAAACCATCCGCTCCATCCTTTCCTTTGGGTTCTGCATCGTAGCCGGTGCGGGCCTCCTCGCATCGGGATGCCAGTCGCTCCCCACGGCACCCGCCAGCAGCACCGCCTTGTGGGATTCCTCCAGCTATCCGCAGTCCGCGACCGCCGAACCGGTCCGGTCACCGCCCCCCCCTTCGGCCCAAGGGACTCTCACGCTGGATGTCCTGCAAGCGCAGGCCATCGCCGCCAACCCGCTCTTGCAACAGCGGCTCCAGCAGGCCCGCCAAAGCGAATCGCTCATGCGCCAAGCCATGGGCGCGTGGGCGCCTACCGCCGACGTGGGCGCCCAGG
>CAYNHA010000133.1:0-38585 GCA_964397035.1 uncultured Verrucomicrobiota bacterium | reverse complement strand
GAGCGGTTGGCATTGTATGTGGAAGGGCTCGGGGCGGTCTCGGCGGTGGACGTGGAGGTCGGATCGAGTATCCTGAAAGAGTTGGCTACGGCGGCGCATCGGCGGCGCGTGCAGGTGGTGGGCTCCTTTCACGATTTCAAGGGAACCCCGACGCTGGCGCAGTGGAAGTCGGTTGAACGGCGCGGGCGCCGCCTGGGGGCGGATGTGGTGAAAATGGCCGCGATGGTGAACACCCCTGCCGACCTGGCCCGGTTGCTGGCGATGCCGGCGAATGCCAAGGGGCCGTTTTGCGTGCTGGGAATGGGTGACTTGGGCTCGGTGGCCCGCGTGGCCTTGCCGTGCGCCGGATCTTGCCTGGCCTATGGTTCGCTGGCGGCGGCAACGGCACCGGGGCAGTTGAGCTGTCGCCAGTTGGCCAGGGAACTGGTTCGCTGGGGGGCGCGAAAGGTTTGAGTATTTGTCGGTTGTGTGGGGGGAGATGCTTGGGTTTTGCGAGGGAGTATTTCGGGGGGGGCGGATGGAAAATCGACGCATAGTTAATTAACTCTGCGTCGATTATTTTGGGTGGGTTTTCGGGGGGCGTGGTGGATTGGGGGCCGCCGGAAGGGACCACGGGGAGAAAAGACTGGTTTTCGTTTCGTGGACGGGATATGTCTCTGCATGTGAGACGGTTGAAAAAAGGAAAATCCATATGCGGGTCCCGTAGGATGTCGGCGGTGCGCGGGAATGGAGAGGGAAGACGGTAGAATGAGCAATACTTCTTCAGGAAATGCCCCGCTGCGGGCTTTGATCATCGAAGATTCCGAAATGGATGCCCTGCTTTTGGAGGAACAGTTGAAAGCGGGGGGGTACGCGCTGGAATCCCGGCGGGTGGACAATGCAGAGGATCTGGCAAATGCGCTGGAGACCCAGACCTGGGACATTATTTTTTCCGACCACAACATGCCGAGATTCAGTTCCACGGAAGCCTTGGAGATTGTGAGGTCGTCCGCCCTGGATGTTCCGTTTCTGATCGTTTCGGGGGCCATCGGGGAGGAGGCGGCGGTGGCCGCGATGCGGGCGGGGGCGCAGGATTACCTGATGAAGGGAAACATGGTCCGTCTGGTGGCCGCCGTGGATCGAGAGCTCAAGGATGCCCAGGAACGCCAGCGCCGTCGTGCGGCGGAATGCACGCTGCTGGCCCAGAAGGAAGAGTTCCGGCTGGCCCGCGAAGTGCAGCAGCAACTCTTTCCGGCGGGCCCTCCCCAGGTGCCCGGCTACGATATCGCGGGATCTTCCTGCCCGGCCGCTGCCACGGGCGGCGACTATTTCGACTTTATTCCGACGCCGAAGGGCAAGTTGCTCGTGGTGGTGGGGGATGTGACCGGCCACGGGCTGGGGCCGGCCCTGCTGATGGCGGCGGCAAGGGCCTACTTGCGGGCGTTGGTGTTGACAGACCAAAGCTTCGAGGCGATGCTGGCCCGGGCCCGGCAGTTGCTGATCGAAGATCTGGGTTTCGACCATTTCATTACGTTGTTGTTCGCAGAACTGGACCCCAAGGAAGGTGTGTGGACGTTCATCAATGCCGGACATCCGCCGGGATATGTGATGGATTCCGCCGGAACCATCCGGGCCGAAATGTTGTACGGCACGCCGGCGCTGGGAATCGACCGGGATGAGGAGGAACTGGTTCCCAAACGGATTGCTTTGAACAAGGGGGACCTGCTTCTCCTGCTGACCGATGGCGTGACTGAGGCCCGCTCTCCCGCAGACGAGGAGTTCGGGGAGGAACGTGCCGTGGAGATCGTCCGCCGCGAGCGGGCCAAGCCTGCCGCGGAAATCATCCGGATCCTGCTGGAAGAAGTTCGGCGGTTCAGCGTGCCGGATAGCCCGAATCAGGATGACATGACGGTTGTGATTGTAAAGTGCTGATCCGGAGGTTCGAGAATGGTTCCTTTCCGATGGCTTGGATGGGCTTGGCACGTGCGCGGTTGGGCGGCCTGTTTTCTGTTTGCCTGCGCGGCGGGCTGGGGAGGGGCGTGGGCGCAAGCGCCTCTGGATGATTTCTCCAACAGCCCTTTCCCGATCCGCCGGATCGACGAGACCCGGGACGGGCCGGCATGGCGCCGCATTGAAGTGTTGCGGCATGCGCTTCCCGCCAAATACAGCCGTCGCCATAACTTCGCCTGGGCCGTTGCCCAAATCGATGGCCTCGACAAAACGGAGTATTTCGCCCACAGCGGAGTGGATCGGAAAAGCGAGCTGTCCTCCGTGGCCATTCGGGGAATCGAGAACATCTCGCTGCGTCCCAAAAAGGGGAGGTTCGAGGTTCTGTGCGTGAATCGCGGGGATGAGGTGGAGGGGGAGGATTGTTTTCCGCGCTACTCCGACACCGAGTACAAGATCCTGGAAGACATGGCCTCGCGCCTGCCCGATCCCACCGCACGTGGGAGGGTGCGCCTCTACACGGACCTGCCTCCCTGTGCCAGCTGCCGCCACGTGATGCAGCAATTTTTGAAAGCCTATCCCCAGGTTCAATTGCAGGTCCTTTACCGCGGCCGCTGATGATTACGTTCTTTTCGGTTTTGATTCCTTGAAACATCACGAAAAACAGCTAAGATGGATGCCGTGAATAAATTCTGGTTGGCCATGCTGATTTCCTCGCTTATGGGCCTTTTTGTTGTAGCCCAGTCCGGATTTGCTTGAGGTGGCCTGATCAGCTGTCCTCCCACCGATACAAAACTTCGGAAGGATGCAGCTGAAAGAGCCGTGAGCTCTTACCTGACCATCAAGTGGTGCGATTCCAAGCCAGGCGAGATGAAGAAGCCGATCCCGAGCGCAAGCCCGGCGGAGAGGCTTCAAATGGCCGTGAATGGTTTTGAATGTGTTCAAAATGCGGTTGCCAAGAAAATGCCCTCGGTCCTATTCGTTTTTTCAGAGGCAAAGGTGAAGCCGAATTTGGGGGTTAGGGCTGTATTCAATCCCGATCAAGCCAAACTGAGTAAGGAAGAGCTAACGGCGGCAGCCAAGTGTTCACTAGCCGTTTATCAACGTGTGTTTGACAATGTTCAGGAGGTTCCTCTGCGGATTCTGTTGAGGTTCTTTCAATCCACGAGATTGGACGTTACCAAAGTGTCTGGCGATACCCACCCTGATATCTCCGAACCGAACGCACCCCTTGTGGTGATCGTGGATGCGCATGGAAAAGTGGCGCAGATTCTGACTCAAACACGGATTGATTCTCGGTCACTCACACTCGGAATGAAGGACGTGCTGGTGAAGGGAGGCCTCAGAGATGTGGATGCCCTCTGTGCTTCCACCCTCAAACTTATGGATGAGATGGAGGCTGCTCTGGTTGCAAAGGGTAAACTAGAGGTCAAGATGGCAGAATTCAAAGCGTCATTAGCCAAGTATGAAGCACAGGATCGGAAGCGCCCTAGCAAAACAGGCGCTCCTTCTCCTCCTTCGGAAAGTACTCGCCGGGCTCAGCAAGCGGTGAATCAATTGCAGGCCAGCTTGGATGCAGCAGAGAAGTCATTTGCTGTCTTGAAAGAGAGGGATGCCGAGATGCTTCGAAGAGCCGGGGTCAACCTGTCGGCTTGGCAACAGGCACTCGGACCTGCAGCCGGAACAGCGTCTGTTGGGACGAGAAGCGTTGATTCACCCGCTATGAGAATTTGGACCAGCGTCTCGGGGAAAACACTTGAAGGCCGATTCTCACAGCTTCAACAAGGTATGGTCGTTCTTTCCAAACCCGATGGAACAACCGTACAAATCTCGATCAGTAAACTTTCTCCTGAGGATCAGGTCGTTGCTCGCCAGTTGGCGGGTTCCCGTTAGTTTTCACAGGTGCTGGGCAATGGATTTGCGAAAAACGATTCATTAGTGAGTGTTGTGTCGGTGTAAATGGGGGGAGGGTGTTGGATCAACGCCTGGTGTAAGGTTAAAATTGTTTGCAGACGTGTGGGGTACGGGGTAGGATAAAACGATTGAACTATGAAAATTGTTAAAGATGGCTATTCGTTGATTATCGGCATCCCGGTGGTCTGTGCCGTGCTGGGTGTCGTGGCGCAGCGCTGGAGCGCGGGGGCCTCCGTGTCCCTCTATGCCCTTGGACTGGTGGGGTGCCTGTTCATGCTGTATTTCTTTCGGGATCCGGAGCGGACGCCGGTTTGCGCGGCCGATGAATTCGTGTCGGGCGCGGAGGGTGTGGTCCGCTCGGTCGAATTCATCGAGGAAAAGCGTTTTTTGAAGTGCCCGGCCGTTCGGATCAGCGTGTTTCTCAACCCCTTCAACGTCCACGTGAACCGCATTCCCATGAGCGGCGTGGTGAAGGAAGCGGGCTACACTCCGGGGAGCCATTTGTTCACGATGGATGCACGGTCTTCGGAATACAACGAGCACAGCTCGATTTTAATCGAAGGAGAGAAGACCCGGTGCCTGGCCCGGCAGATTGTGGGGCCCGTGGTTCGCCGCGTGGTGTATTGGCTGGAACCGGGGCAGAAGGTGGAGAAGGGGGCGCGGCTGGGTATGATGAAGTTTGGATCCCGGATGGATGTGTACTTTCCGGCCAGCGAAGTGGAAGCCGTGGTGAAGCGCGGCGACAAGGTGATGGCGGGGGTGACGGTCATGGCCCGGCTGAAAAAGGCGGTCGCATGATGTCGCCGACGGTCAGAAGGATCATTCCCTGCGCCTGCACCTTTTTGGCGTTGTGCGCAGGCATCGGAAGCCTTCTGGCGGCGGGGGAAGGGAATTACCTGCTGTCGGCTCAGCTGATCCTGGTCTCGCTGATTCTGGACGGGCTGGATGGCACGTTGGCCCGTTTCCTGCGGGCGCAAACCAGTTTTGGGGCGGAATTGGACACGTTTGTGGATATCACGAGTTTTGGCATTGCCCCGGCCGTATTGCTCTACTTTTACGAGCCCGGCGGCCTGCAAAACGTGCCGTTCGGCGGTCTTGCGCTCACGTTTCTTTTCGTGATGTCGGGCGCGGCCCGCCTGTCCCGTTTCCGTGTGGTGGATCCCTATCGCGGACAGCGGGGCTTCCTGGGATTGCCCATCACGACGGCGGCGGGATTCGTGGCGGCCTATCTGATCGCCATGGAAAGTCCGGGCGGGGCGGAACAACTGTTTTCTCTGACCACGGGGCCTTTGGCGATTGGCTTCTGGGTGGCGGTGATTTCCATGCTGGTGTTGCAGGTTTCGCACATCCGCTACTCCAAGCCGACCAAGAACCCGCGTGTCCTCATTCCCTTCATGGTGGCGCTGGTCCTGTTGTTCATTCCCCCCGTTGCCATTTATTCCGCCATGCTGATTTTTGCCTATGGAGTTTGGTTTGCGTTCATCTCGCCCTTTTTCTTCCGCCGCTTTCTGGCGCATTTGCCGCCCGTGGACCCTTTGGCGCCGGTCCCGGAGGCGAATGGCGACAAGGGTGATTCGTGAACCGTGCGGTCTATGCCGGGACCTTTGATCCCATCACGTTCGGGCACATGGATGTGGCCGCCCGTGCGGCGCATGTATTCGACCACCTGACGCTGGCGGTGGCCGAAGATCCCCGGAAGACCCTGATGTTCCGGACGGAAGAGCGCATCGAGCTGGCGCGGGAAAGCCTGGCGGATCTTCGCAATGTGGAGGTGGTGCCCTTTTCCGGTCTGCTGGTGAATTGGGCCCGTGCGCATGGCATTCACACGCTCATCCGCGGGCTGCGGGCCTTTTCGGATTTCGAATATGAATTCCAGATGGCTCTGACGAACCGCAAGCTGGCGCCCGACATCGAGACACTGTTTTTGATGCCCAACGAAGACTTCAGCTATGTCAGTTCCAGCATGGTGCGGGAAATCGCCTCGCTGGGCGGGGGGGTCGAGAAGTTCGTGCCTGCGGTCGTGGCCTCCGCCCTCCAGAAAAAACTGTTTTCAAAATAGGGATCTGGCGGTTCCGCACAGGAGGGCTCCCCATGATACGCATCGAAACCACGCAGATTGGCGAAGACGGTTATTCCGTTTCGGGAGAGGAGTCCGGCGATCTGCTGGAATTGCTTCATGATCCCGTGGCGAGGAACCCCGGACCCATCTCCTATGAGTTGACGGTGGAATCGGCGGGCACGGAGCTGGTCGTTCAGGGACAGGTGGAAGTGTCCCTGGAGCTGCTCTGTTCGCGTTGCGCTCATTTTTTCTCGACAACGGCCCGGGTTTCGTCATTCTTGCACACTTATGAATCGGCGGAGCATCCGGAATTTTTGGATGTTTCTGCCGATGTGAGAGAGGATTTGCTCCTGGAAATTCCGGGGTTTCCCCTCTGTCACGAAGGTTGCAAAGGGTTGTGCGCCCAATGTGGCCAGGATTTGAACGTGGGCCGTTGCGGCTGTGTTCCTCCCCAAGAGGGGCCGTCGCCGTGGTCTGCATTGGATGGATTGAAGACCTCCCCGGATTCCCGGCCGCCGAAAGGCAAGCCGGGGTCGGGGCGCAAGTGAAGATTCAGGAGGAAGAAAATGGCAGTCCCAAAAAGAAAAGTGTCGAAAAGCCGTCTGCGTACGCGCAAAGCCGCCTGGGCGGGCAAGATTCCCCAGGAAACCACGCAGTCGTGCGGGGAATGCGGCGCACCGCGCCAGCCCCATCGCGTGTGTCCCTCGTGCGGCAAGTACAACGGCCGTCAGGTCGTGATCAAAGAAACGCAGGAATAAGTTCGGCCGGTTTCCCGCTTGGGGAAACCCTCTGAAGCCATGCGAATCGCCGTAGACGCCATGGGAGGCGACTTCGCCCCCCAAACCATCGTCGAAGGATCGTTGCTCGCCGTTCGGGAGTGCGCCGATATTGGTTGCCTGTACCTGGTGGGCGATGAAAAAGCCATTCAGGCGGAAATCGACCGTTGCGGTGGAAATCCGGGACGCGTGGAGATCCGCCATGCCTCCGAAGTGGTGGGGATGGGGGAATCGCCGGCCACGGCGGTTCGCCGCAAGAAGGATTCCTCCATCAACCGCTCGATGGATCTGGTCAAGAGCCGCGAGGCCGATGCGGTGTTTGCCGCCGGCAGCACGGGCGCGGCGGTGGCGGCGGCCACCCTCAAACTGCGTACGCTGGAAGGCGTGCGCCGTCCTGGCATTGCCGTGGCCATGCCCACGCCGGCCGACAAGCCTGTCGTGGTGATCGACGGCGGCGCCACGACCGATTGCACGCCGGAAATCCTGATGCAGTTTGCCATCATGGGTTCCGTGTATTCCCAGAAGGTGATCGGCCGTCCCGAGCCCAAGGTGGGACTCATGAGCGTGGGCACAGAGGAAGCCAAGGGCAACGCGCTAAGCAAGGAAACCTTCGAGCTGTTGGAAAACGCACCCATCCATTTCATGGGAAATGTGGAAGGCCACGATCTTTTCGAAGGCGTCGTGGATGTGGTGGTTTGCGACGGATTCACCGGCAACGTGATTCTCAAAACCAGCGAAAGCGCCGCCCATGCGATCGGCAAATGGCTGAAGAGCGAGATGACGAAGAATCCCATTCGCATTCTGGGATCGATTTTGCTGAGCGGGGGCTTGCGTTCGCTCAAGAAAAAGACCAGCAACAAGACCTATGGCGGGGCACCGCTGCTGGGCGTGAACGGCATTTGCATCATTGGCCACGGCAGCTCGGATGCCATTGCGGCCAAGAACGGCATTTTGCAGGCTGCGCGAGCCGTCAAGTTGCGACTGAACGAAGCCATCCTGGAAGGCGTGCAGAAATGCGCGGCCCAGGCGAAGGACGCGAAATGAGCAAAAAAATCCATGCCTCCCTCACCGGGACGGGGCACTATTCGCCCGAAAAGGTGATGACCAACGCCGATCTCGAGAAGCTGGTGGATACCACGGACGAGTGGATCCAAACCCGTACCGGCATCCGCGAGCGCCGGATTGCGGCGCCCGGCGAGACGACTTCCGAGATGGGAACCCGGGCCGCGCGGATGGCGCTGGAGCGGGCGGGTCTGGCTCCGGAGTCGGTGGACGCCATCTATGTGGCCACCTGCACGCCCGATATGGTTTTCCCCAGCACGGCGTGCCTGATCCAGGCGGCACTGGGGGCCAAGAAAGCCTATGGCTTTGACATCTCTTCAGCCTGCGCCGGGTTCATGATGGCGCTGGACACGGCCTCGGCGGCCATCGAGTCGGGGCGCATCCAAACCGCCCTCGTCATCGGCACCGAAAAGTTGAGCGGAGTGACCGATTGGACCAGCCGCAACACGTGCATCCTGTTCGGCGATGGCGCCGGTGCCGTTGTCCTGCAAGCCTCCGATCGGCCTGGCCTGCTGTCCAGCCTGCTGGGGGTGGATGGCAGCCTGGCGGATTTCCTTTCCATTCCGGCGGGCGGCTGCAAGATGCCGGCCACGCCCGAAACCATCGAAAAGCATTTGCATTGCATCCACATGTCCGGCCGCGAGACCTTCAAGATTGCCGTCAACACGATGCTGGCGGCCGCCGAGGAGGCGATTGCCCGGGCCGGGTTGACGGTGGCCGACATCCAGTGCATCGTTCCGCACCAAGCCAACATGCGCATTGTCGAGGCGGTGGCCAAGCGCCTGGGCGAGGGCGTGGTGGATCGCGTTTTCCTGAATTTGGACCGTTATGGCAATACGTCGGCAGCCTCGATTCCCATCGCGCTGTCCGAGGCCGTTGCGGCTGGAAAGATCAAGAGCGGCGACAAGGTCCTGATGGTTGCCTTTGGTGGCGGACTGTCCTGGGGCGGTGCCGTGGTGGAGTTCCCATGAGTCAAATGATCCTGTTTCCCGGGCAAGGCGCCCAAGCCGTTGGAATGGGCCGCGAACTGGCCGAAGGGCTTCCCGAATGCCGTGAGCTTTTTGCAAAGGCGAGCGGGATCCTCGGATTCGATTTGCTGAAATTATGCGTCGAGGGTCCGATCGAGGAGTTGACGCGCTCGTGCAACACCCAGCCGGCGATTTTCGTGGTCAGCGTGGCTGCGCGAACGGCGCTGGCGCAGGCGATGGGCGGTATGCTGTCCGTGGCGGGCGCGGCAGGACTCAGCAGCGGCGAATGGGCGGCGCTGCACGAGGCGGGCGTGGTTTCCTTCGAAGACGTGGTTCGCGTATTGAAAGCCCGTGGGCAGTTCATGCAGGAAGCCTGCGAGGCCACACCCGGGGGCATGCTGACCGTCATGGGCCTGACGCTGGACAAGGTGCAGGAAGTCGCCGCCGCCTCCGGGCTCGAAGTGGCCAACCTGAATTCCCCTGTTCAGACCGTGTTGTCCGGGCATGCCGACCGCATTGCGGCGGGCGAGGCCGCCGCCAAAGCCGCGGGTGCCAAGCGGGCGTTGCGCCTGACGGTGGCCGGGGCGTTCCACTCCTCGCTGATGCAGCCTGCGGCGGACCGCCTTGCGGAGTTCCTGAAAGACGTTCCATTCAATTCCCCCCGTATTCCCGTGTGGTCGAACGTGACAGGAAAGCCCCATACGACGCCGGATGAAATCCGCCGGAAGATGGTGGAGCAAGTCGTGTCCTCCGTCCGTTGGACGGATTGTTTTGCCGACATGGCCGCCGCCGGCATGACGGCGGGATTTGAATGCGGACCGGGCACGGTGTTGTCCGGTTTGTCCAAGCGCATTGTCCCGGAAGCTTCCGTGAAAAGTATTTTTGACTTGGCGGGGGCCCAAGAGGCCGCCAAACTGTCCCCTTGACCCTAGGAAACCGAGAAATGAAACCATTGGAAAACAAAATTGCTCTTGTGACCGGTGCCGCGCGCGGGATCGGCCAGGCCATTGCCTTGCAATTGGCCAACGACGGGGCCGATCTGGCCTTGTGTGATGTGAAGGTGGAATGGCTGGAGGAGACCGCGAACAAGGTCAAGGCGCTGGGGCGCCGCGTGGAGACCTATGCGATGAACGTCGCCGACGGCGCCGCCGTGGGAGAGGCCGTGAACAAGGTCGTCGCCGACTTCTCTCGCATCGACGTACTGGTCAACAATGCGGGCATCACGCGCGACACCCTGCTGATCCGCATGTCGGAAGAGGATTGGGATGCCGTTCTGGACATCAATTTGAAGGGGGCCTTCCTCGTGACGAAGGCCGTGGTGAAATTCATGATGAAGCAGCGCTCCGGCGCGATCGTCAATATTGCCAGCGTGGTGGGCATCATGGGCAACGCCGGACAGGCCAACTACACGGCCTCCAAGGCGGGCCTGATTGCCCTGACCAAGACCACGGCCAAGGAGCTGGGCAGCCGCAATGTCCGCGTTAATGCGGTGGCGCCTGGATTCATCCGCACGGCGATGACCGAAAAGCTTTCCGAGCAGGCCAAGGACGCCATGCTCCGGATGGTTCCACTGGGACGGCCCGGCGAACCCGAGGATGTGGCCAAGGCCGTCGCGTTCTTGGCCAGTGACAACGCCGCCTATGTGAATGGCCAGACCCTGGCCGTTTGCGGCGGCATGGTGTGGTAATCTAAAAAAACAAACAGCAATAACGGAGAAACAAAATGGCGCTTGCAGACAAAGTCAAAGACATCATCGTCGAGCAGTTGGGCGTGAACAAGGATCAGGTCGTTCCGGAAGCCTCCTTCATCGAGGATCTGGGCGCGGATTCCCTGGACACCGTCGAATTGGTCATGGCCTTCGAAGAGGAGTTCGGAGCCGAGATCCCGGATGAGGATGCCGAGAAGCTGACGACGGTCGGCGCGGTCATCAACTACCTGAAGGAAAAGGGATTCGACAAGTAATCTGCCCTTCCGGGTGGACAAACGGGGCCGGGATCCGCTTGCCAGTTTGGCAAAGGCTCGGCCCGTCTTTTTAATTTTCGAAGAGATTGGATGGCAAACCATGGCGGAAAATAGACGCATCGTTGTGACAGGTTTGGGTGTCGTGAGTCCCGTGGGCAGCACGCTGGATTCTTTCTGGTCGGCGATTCTGGCTGGACAGAATGGCATCGGGCCCATCACCTATTTTGATACCTCGGCGTTTGACACGAAGTTCGCGGGACAGGTCAAGGGCCTGGTCCTCGATGAGTTCATTCCCAAGAAGGAACAGCGCCGCATGGATCCGTTCTGTCACTATGGCGTGGCGGCGGCCAAGATGGCGGTGGTCGATTCCGGCCTGGACATGTCGAAGGAAGATGCCACGCGGGTCGGTGTGGTCGCGGCTTCCGGCGTGGGCGGCTTGCAGATCCTGCAGGCGCAGATGGATATTTTGCGCTCCCGCGGGCCCGGGCGTTTTTCGCCGTTCATCATTCCCCAGATGATCGTCAACATTTTGCCGGGCCTGATTTCGATCAACCACGGCATGAAGGGTCCCAATTTCGCCGTGGTCACGGCCTGCGCCTCCGGAACCCATTGCCTGGGCGAGGCCCTCAACCTCATCCGCCGCGGTGCCGCCGATGTCATAGTGGCGGGCGGTGCGGAAGGCGCCATCTGCGAGCTGGGCGTGGGCGGTTTCAACGCCATGCGCGCTCTCAGCACCCGCAACGACAGTCCCCAGACCGCCAGCCGCCCGTTTGACAAGGACCGCGACGGCTTTGTCATGGGCGAAGGAGCCGGCATGCTGGTGGTGGAAGAATACGAGCACGCCAAGGCCCGCGGTGCGCGCATCTACTGCGAACTGGCCGGCTTTGGCTGCACGGGCGATGCCTATCACATCACCGCGCCCGATGAGAGCGCCTCTGGACCTTCCCGCGGCATGCAACTGGCGATGCAGGATGCGGGCCTGAATCCCTCCGATATCGACTACATCAACGCCCATGGCACGAGCACCGAGCTCAACGACGCGGGCGAAACCAAGGCCATCAAGCTCGCGCTGGGCGAGGCCGACGCCCGCCGCGTGGCCATCAGCTCCACCAAGAGCATGACGGGCCACTTGCTGGGCGCCGCTGGCGGCGTGGAATCCGTGGTCTGTGCGCTGGCCATTCGCGACAGCGTCTTGCCGCCGACCATCAACTATACGACGCCCGATCCGGCCTGCGACCTGGACTATGTGCCCAATGTGGCCCGTCCCGGAAAGATCCGTGCCTGCCTGAACAATTCGCTCGGGTTCGGTGGACACAACGCGACCCTCTGCTTCAAGGCCCTGTAGGGAAGCGGAAAGTGACGTTGCCGGGAGCCCGTTTCGGGCTCCCTTTTTTGTGCCGATAAAAAAGGCTTTGACGGGGGGACGAACGGGTTCTACTATCCCCAGCGAACTGTCTTGCAGACACGGAGGTTTTCTATGGCCGGAGAAAATGAACTGAAACCCTTGGACGTCAGCGCCGGAAAATCGGCGACCTCCCGCATTGATTTGCGGAAAGCCTCCATCCCCGTATCTCCTGCCACGGGAGGCATTCGCATAGGGACAAACCCGAAGAAGGCCACCTCCCGCATCGATATCTCGGCCATTCCCGGCGCCGCGAAGGCGCAGACATCGCGCGTGGGTCTTGGCGCGATGCCCAGTGTCGATGATGACGTCTACAAGCGCCGCACGGCCCTGCTGGACACCAGCAAGATTCCGCTGGGCACCACTCCCGCCGCCCAGCCGCGCACGATTCGCATCGGAAACCGTCCGACCGTGCGCGTGGCCAGTACCGGCACCGCGCCGGCCACATTCACTCCGGGGCGCGCCGAAGAGCCCATGCCGGAACCGGAAGCCGCGCCCGCCGGAAGGCCGACCATTAAGCTGAAGCGCCCCGGTGGTGGGGCCTCCATAACCGTTTCGGGCAGTGTGTCGCCAGCCTCTTCCGCTTCCTCGGAGCCGATCTTCACCATTCAGGAAGACGAGGGACCGGGAGCGGTCTGGGCATCGATCTCCATTGTCTCGATGCTGGTTCTGATCGGGGTGATCGTCATTCAAGTGATGACGATGAATGCGGCTGCCTATTAGTTCCGGTTGCAGAAAGAACCCAGGCGGCGTAGGATTTGAATTGCGGGGGCGACCGGTTTCGACGTGCCAGTTGAAGCATCGGTTGCGCGCCGAGGACCCCGGTTGGCCTCGTTAAACTTCCGGGAAAAAACACAAAAGCCAACGATAACTTGGCCCTCGCGGCTTAGTACCGCGACGTTCGACCGCTTTCGCCTGTGAGGCGGACCCGAATGTCATTTAGCAGGCTGGCCACTCGAACCGGTCGACCGGGTTCGGGAGCGAGAACCAACAGGGCGATTGCGGTGTCACTGGCTTGTCCGTGGGCAGGTGGCATGGCGAAACTTAATTACGGAATACGCGTGTAGACGCTGATGTGACGCTTGTGCGGACGCGGGTTCGACTCCCGCCGCCTCCACCAGTTTCGCAAGCCCCGTTTCCGCGCAATCTCTTGGAAATCCTTGAGGTTGCGTGGAATTTTCTTTTCCGGCCAATGTGTCGGACAATGCGGGAAGAGATTGTGTCCGGGTTTCATTTGGCTGGTTGTTGCGGGGAGGGTCTGCTATGATCCGTCCGAGTTTGATGAGATTGCGTTTGTTTCCGCAAAGAAAACAGGGAGGAGATATGCTGGGTATCCGATTCATCAAGATGGGGCCTACGGATTTTGTCCTTCAGTTCAAAAATGGCCAAATCGTGCGCGAGGGTGCCGGGTTGTCGTTTTTCTGTTTTGGGCCGACCACCTCCCTCGTGTGCGTGCCCATCGGCAGTGTCGATGTGCCGTTCATTTTCGAAGAGGTCACGGCCGATTTCCAGCAGGTCACGGTTCAGGGCCAACTGACCTACCGCGTGACAGACCCGAAAAAGGTTGCCCAGCTCATGAACTTCACGCTTGCGCCGGGCGGGTTGTCCTATGCCTCGGACGATCCGAAGAATCTTCCGCAGCGGCTGATCAACCACGCGCAGGTCCTCACGCGCGCAAGCCTGAAATCGCTTTCGCTCCGCGATGCACTGGGGCAATCCGAAAATCTGGTTGTCTCGCTTCGGAACGGATTGCAGGCCGCCGACGTCATCGCGTCCCTGGGGGTCGAGGTGCTGGCCCTTTCCATTCTGGCCATCCGGCCCACTCCGGAAACCTCGCGCGCACTGGAGGCCGAGGCTCGGGAACGGATTCTCCGCGAAGCGGACGAGGCCATCTATGCCCGCCGCAACGCCGCGGTCGAGCAGGAACGCGCCATCAAGGAAAACGAGCTGAACACAGAGATCGCCGTCGAAAACAAGAAGCGCCAGATCCAAGAGGCGAAAATGGAGGCGGAGAAATCGGTTCAGCGGAAGAAACACGAAATCCGGGAAGCCGAGATGGCAGCCAAGATCGAACTGGAGAAACGGAACAAGGAATTGGTTGTTCTTTCCACGGCGAATGCGCGCGAGGAGGCCGACTCGAAGGCGTATGCGATTGCCGCCGTCATGAAGGCGCTGTCGCAGACGGATGCCAAGACCTTGCAGGCGCTTTTCAGCGTGGGCATGGAACCCGGGCAGATGGTGGCCATGGCCTTCAAGGAATTGGCGGAGAGTGCCGACAAAATCGGCCAGTTGAACATCTCGCCCGAATTACTGAGGGAGCTGCTGGCCAAGAAGACCGCGCCGTAATGGACCGGCGGACTGAAAACAAGATTGTCCTCGTCGTCCGCCGGACCCGTTTGGATGAACTCATTGCGCGGTTCAACACCGAGGAGCAGGCGCGGTTCTATGTCGAGCACTTGGGAGCGGATTTCTCCGACTACCGGATGGAGGACCAGACCTACAAGCGCGCGGTGAGGGATGTCGAGCTCCGGTTGTCGCGTCTGGGCCGGCTCCAGACCATCGACCGTTCGTTTGTTCCGAACTTCATTTTCGGCGCAAGCGACACCGTGGTTGTGCTGGGGCAGGATGGCCTCGTGGCCAACGTGCTGAAATACCTCGATGGGCAGCGGGTGATCGGCGTGAATCCGGATCCCGACCGGTGGGAAGGCGTTCTCCTGCCGTTCACGCCGGGGCAACTCGACCATGTGTTGCCCGACGTGTTTGCCAACCAGCGCGAAGTGCGCCGGGTGACGATGGCGCAGGTCACGTTGAACACGGGGGAGACCTTGTGCGGCGTGAATGATCTGTTCATCGGGCCCCGCAGCCACACCTCCGCCCGGTACACCCTCCGGATGGGCGGCCGTTCGGAAATCCAGTCGTCGAGCGGGATCATCGTGTCGACGGGACTGGGCTCGACGGGTTGGTTGCGCAGCATTCTGGCCGGCGCGGCGGGAATTGCCTCCTCTCTGTCCGGGCGGTCGCTCAAGGTGGATGCCACGAAGTCCTTCAACTGGGATGCCGACTATCTTTACTTTTCTGTCCGGGAACCCTGGCCCAGCAAGACCTCGGCTGCCGCGATCACGTTCGGCAAGATCACGCCGGATGCCCCCCTGGCGCTGGTGTCCCAGATGCCGGAACACGGCGTCATCTTCAGCGACGGAATGGAATCCGATTTCCTTCAATTCAATTCCGGAACGCAGGCGACCGTTTCCGTGGCGGGGAAAAAGGGGCTATTGGTCACCTAGCCAGCGAGGGGGAATGGCCCGTTGTTTTTCGGTTGAGGGGGGTGTCCGGCATGACGTACAATGGCCGCCATGAAAACCGGAATTCAGATGGCGTGCGGGTTGGCCTTGCTGATGGCGTTGTGCGGATGCTCCACGATGTACTACAGCACCATGGAAAAATTCGGGCAGGAAAAGCGCGATATCCTGGTGAAGCGCGTGGACAAGGCCCGCGATTCCCAGCAGGAGACGCAGGAGGTCTTCCAGGATGCACTGAAGCAATTCGGCGCGGTGGTGAAGTTCGATGGCGGCGATTTGCAGAAGCAGTACGACAAGATGTCGGCGGAGCTGGCCCGCTGCGAGGCGCGCGCGGCGGACGTGAAAACCCGCATTCAGGATGTGGACAAGGTGGCGCAGGATCTGTTCCGCGAGTGGGCGGCCGAGGCCAGGACGTATGAAAACGATACGTATCGGCGCGACAGCGAATCCAAGCTGCGCGAAACCCAGAAGAACTATGCCCGCATGATCGGCGCGATGCGCAATGCGGAGGCCAAGATCGGTCCGGTTCTTTCCGTGTTCCGCGACCAGGTGCTTTATCTGAAGCACAACCTGAATGCCCGGGCGCTGGCTTCGCTTCAGAACGAGTCGGCCCAGATCGAGATGGATGTGAACCGCCTCCTCCAGGACCTGTCGGCGGCGATCGCCGAGGCGGACCGCTTCATTCAAACCATGGGCAATTAAGAACGCGGAAAAAGTTTTCCACAGTGTGGAAAACTTTTTTCCACAGTGTGGAAAACTTCATGAGCAACCTGAATCTCGTCTCCAAAATCGAATCGCGCGGGGCCCGGCTGGCCGTCATCGGCCTCGGCTACGTGGGGCTGCCGCTGGCGGTGGAGTTTGGCAAGCACTTCGACGTGGTCGGCTTCGACATCCGCGCGCGCCGGTTGGAAGAGCTGCGGGCGGGGCAGGACCGCACGCTGGAGATTTCGCCTGAAGAATTGCGGGCGGCCACGCGTCTGGCGTTTTCCAGCCAGTTGGATGATTTGCGTCCGACGGATGTGTTCATCGTGACGGTGCCCACGCCGATCGACCGCCACAAGCGTCCGGATCTGACGCCGTTGATCAAGGCCAGCGAAACGGTGGGCCGGGCGATGAAGAAGGGCGCCGTGGTGGTCTACGAGAGCACGGTGTATCCGGGCTGCACGGAAGAGGATTGCGTTCCGATCCTCGAAAAATTCAGCGGGCTGAAATACAACGTGGATTTCTTCTGCGGCTACAGCCCCGAGCGCATCAATCCCGGCGACAAGGTCCACACGGTCACGAAAATCAAGAAGGTCACGTCGGGCTCCACGCCGGAGGTGGGGCAGGCAGTGGATGCGCTGTACCGTTCGATCATCGTGGCCGGCACGCACCTGGCGCCGAGCATCCAGGTGGCCGAGGCGGCCAAGGTGATCGAAAACTCGCAGCGGGACATCAACATTGCGTTTGTGAACGAGCTGTCGCTGATTTTTGCGCGCATGGGTATTGATACGCAGGCGGTGCTGGAGGCGGCGGGTACGAAATGGAATTTCCTTCCGTTCCGTCCGGGGCTGGTGGGGGGGCATTGCATCGGGGTGGATCCGTATTATCTGACGCACAAGGCGGAGTCGCTGGGGTACCATCCGGAAATCATCCTGGCGGGCCGGCGGCTCAATGACAACATGGGGGCGCACGTGGCGAACCGGGTGGTCAAGCTGCTGATCCAGAAGGGGCAGCGTGTTCAGGGGGCGCGGGTGCTGGTTCTGGGGCTTACGTTCAAGGAAAACTGTCCGGACATCCGCAACTCCCACGTTGTCGACGTGATTCAGGAGCTTCGGGAATTCGGTTGCGAAGTGGAGATCCATGATCCGTGGGCCGATGCGGAGGATGTACGGCACGAGTACGGGCTGGAGCTGGTGGAGAGGCTGGATGTGGCCGCGCCCTTCGCAGGCTACAACGCGGTGGTGCTGGCGGTGGCTCATGATAAATTCAAGGCGCTGGACTTTGCCCGCCTCGACCGGAACCAAACCGCGTTGTTCGACATCAAGGGCCTGCTGGCCCGCGACCAGGTCGACGGGCGGCTTTGAGCGGCGCCCTGTTTTCGGGGGGAAAATGCGCTGGATTTTGGAGGAGGGGGAGCGTAGGGTGGGCGCGTTTTAACCCGAGGAATTTCCATGGAATTAAGTGCGCATGAAGTCGAGTTTCGCAAGCAGCGGTTGGCCAATCTGGAGACGTTGAAGGCGGCGGGCCACCGTCCCTATGGCCGGGCCTTCGAGCGGACCGGATCGCTGGCCGACGTCCGCGCGGCATTTGCGGAGGGCAAGGGGGTCCGGATCGCGGGCCGCGTGGTGGCCGTGCGCGAGATGGGCAAGAGCACGTTTGCGCATCTGCAGGACGGGACGGACAAATTCCAGATCTATGTGCAGAAGAACACGCTGGGCGACGAGTCGTTTGCGACGTTCCGCGCGGTGGACCTGGGCGACTTCATCGGCGTGGAGGGCGAGCTGTTCACGACGCGCACGGGCGAGATGTCCGTCAAGGTGACGGCATGGGAAATGCTCTCGAAGTCGCTGCATCCGTTGCCGGAAAAGTGGCATGGACTGACCGACACCGAGGTGCGCTATCGCCAGCGCTATCTGGACCTGATTGCCAATCCCGAGGTGCGCAAGGTGTTCAATGCGCGCAGCCGCATCCTGACGTATTTGCGGCGTTCCCTGGTGGAGCGCGGTTTCTTCGAGGTGGAAACCCCCGTGTTGCAGGCGATGGCCGGCGGCGCGATTGCCAACCCCTTCGAGACGTTCTACAACGCGCTGGGTCAGCCCATGTACATGCGCATCGCGCCCGAGCTGTACCTGAAGCGGCTGCTGGTCGGCGGCTATGACAAAGTGTTCGAGATGGGCAAGAACTTCCGCAACGAGGGCCTTGACCGCTCCCACAATCCGGAATTCACGGCCATCGAAATCTACCAGGCTTATGGCGATGTGCGCACGATGATGCGCCTGGTGGAGGAGCTGGTGAGCGGGGCCGCGCAGGCGGTTTGCGGCACCATGAAGGTGGGCAAGGAAGGGCAGGTGCCCATCGATCTGACGCCGCCGTGGCGCGTGGTGGCCTACCGCGATTTGATTCTCGAGCGCGCGGGCGCGGACTGGTTCGGACGTTCCGTCGAATCGGCGCGCGAATGGGCGAGGGCTCAAGAGTTGGACATTCCCAACGAAATGACCCATGCGCAGATCACCCACGAGGTGTACGACAAGCTGATCGAAAAGACGCTGATGCAGCCGACGTTCGTGACGCGTCTGCCTGCCGAACTGGTGCCGCTGGCCAAGCGTTGCGAGGATGATCCTGCGCTGGTGGATGTGTTCGAACTGGTGGTGCGCGGCCGCGAGCTGTGCCCGGGCTATACGGAACTGAACGATCCCATTGACCAGCGCGCGCGTTTCGAGGAGCAGGCGGGCGGGGACGCTTCCAAGATCGACGAGGATTTCCTGTGCGCGCTGGATCACGGAATGCCCCCCGCGGGCGGCATGGGCATTGGAATCGACCGGCTCATCATGATCCTGACGGGCGAGGAAAGCATCCGCGATGTCATGCTCTTCCCGCAAATGAAGCTGCGCGAACCCAAGCCCGAAAACGTGCAGGCTCCCGCCGAATGACGTTTCCGTTCTCATTGTTCCTGGCGCTGAAGTACCTCCGCCCGAAGCGCACGTTCCTTTCGGTGGTGACGGTCCTCTCCGTGCTGGGCGTGCTGCTGGGCGTGGCGGTGCTGATCATCGTGCTTTCGGTGATGACGGGCTTCGACGAAATGTGGCGCAACAAGATCCTGGACTTCAACGCCCACATCACGGTTTCGGTGCCCGGGGGGCTGGCGGGGGACGAAGATGGCCTGTGCGAAACCATTTCGTCCGTGCCGGGGGTCAAGGGTGCGGCGCCGTTTCTGCAAAGCCTGATTTTCATCCAGAAGCCCAACGGGCAGATCGAGACGCCGCTGATCCGCGGAATCGATCCCGTGCGCGAGCGGAACGTGAGCCGCATTCCGCAGAGCATGGTGGAGGGCGAGTTTTCGGTGGCCGATGGATCGGTGGTGCTGGGCAGCGATCTGGCCCGGCGCCTGAACGTGACGGTGGGCGACACCCTGACGGTGTATTCTCCGGCGACGTTTCTGGCGGAGGACGAAATCCGCCTGCCCACCGAAATGAATGTGGCGGGCATTTTTGAAATCGGCATGTGGGAATTCGACATGGGCTTCGTGGTGGCCTCGCTGTGGGAAGCGCGCGATTTCTGCGGCGGCACCGGGATGGAAGCCATCCAGGTCATGACGGAGAATCCCTACCGGGCCGATGCCGTGGCGGACGAACTGCGCGCCCGGCTGGGCCCCGGCGTGTATGTGAGCACGTGGATGGAGCAGAACCAGCAGCTTTTCTCCGCGCTGCGCGTGGAGAAGAACATGATGTTTTTCCTGCTGATATTCATCACGATCGTGGCGGCTTTCGGGATCACCAACACGCTGATCACGGTGACGGTGCAGAAGACGCGCGAGATCGGCCTGCTGCGGTCGCTGGGGTTTTCCTCGGGCTCGATCATGCGGGTGTTTTTCTGGCAGGGGTGGATCGAAGGGGTGCTGGGCACCACGCTGGGCATCGCCACGGGACTGCTGGTGCTGAAATACCGCAATGCCCTGCTGCATCTCCTGAACGACCGCTTCGGGATGGAGCTGCTTCCCAAGGAGCTGTATCACCTGGCCGAGATCCCGGCCCACACCACGCCGCGCGATGTGGTCCTGGTGGCGGTCTCGGTGCTGGTGATCTGCACGCTGGCGGCCGTGATCCCGGCCTGGCAGGCGGCGCGGCTCGATCCGGTGAGGGCCTTGCGCTATGAGTAGCCTGATCGAAGCCATCGAGATTCGCCGGTCCTACGCCGTGGGCGCGCGCACACTGGAGGTGCTGCGCGGGGTTTCCCTTTCCATCGATGCCGGTGAAACGACCGCCATCACGGGAATGAGCGGGGCGGGGAAAAGCACGTTGCTGTATATTTTGGCGGGCCTGGACCGGCCGACTTCCGGGAGGGTGCTGTACCGCGGTCGCGACCTCTATGCCGCAGGCGATCGCGAGCGTTCGGCCCTCCGCGCCCAAAAGATCGGTTTTGTGTTTCAAGCCTATCATCTGTTGCCGGAGCTGACGGTGCTGGAGAATGTTCTTCTGCCGGGCCTGAGCCAGCCCGGAGCTTTTTTGCGCGGCCAGGCGTTGCGCGCACGCGCGGAAGATTTGCTGGGGAGGGTGGGGCTTGTGGAGCGGCTGGCGCATCGTCCCAACGAATTGTCGGGCGGCGAGCAGCAGCGCGTGGCGCTGGCGCGGGCCCTGATGAACGGTCCTGAGCTTCTCCTTGCGGATGAGCCCACCGGAAATCTGGACTCCAAGACCGGCGAAGAGGTGTTGCAATATCTCTTTGATCTGGCCGCCGAGCAGGGGCTCACGCTCGTGATTGTGACGCACAATGAAGGCGTGGCCACCCGATGCCATCGGCACATCGCCTTGCGCGACGGGCTGCCGGTGGGCTGAGGACAAGGAAAATGAACGAGGCCACCTCCTATCGGTACTTGTTTGGCCCGGTGCCTTCGCGGCGGCTGGGGCTGTCTCTGGGCGTGGACCTCAATCCCATGAAGGTTTGCACGGAGAATTGCGTGTTTTGCCAGGTGGGGCGGACGACGGAGCTGACCTGCGAGCGCAAGGAATGGGTGCCCACGGCGGACGTGCTGGCGGAATTCGACCGGTGGGTGGCGGCGGGGAACCGAGCCGACTATGCGACCCTTTCGGGTTCGGGCGAGCCCACGATGCATTCGAAATTCGGCGCGGTGATGCGCCACATGAAGGCGGCCGGAAAATTCAAGACCGCCCTGCTGAGCAATGGCTCGCTGATGTGGATGCCCGAGGTGCGCCGGGATGCGGCATGGGCCGACGTGGTGAAAGTGACGTTGAGCGCGTGGGACGAGGATTCCTTTCGGCGGATCCACCGTCCGGCCGAAGGCGTGACGTTTGAACGGCTGCTGGCGGGGGAGCGCGCGCTGCGCAAGGAATTCAGCGGCCAACTGTGGGTGGAAGTGATGCTGATGCCGGGGTTCAACGACGCGCCGGAGCAGGTGAAGGCGATCGCCGAACAAGTGGGTTCGCTGGAGGCGGATGCCGTGCATTTGAACACGACCACGCGACCGGCGCTGGCGGGCGTGGAGGTGCCGAGGGTGCCGGAGGAATGGCTCTATACGGTGGCTCCATGGTTCTCGCCCCGGGCGGAAATCCCGGTGTTCACGGGAAAGGCGGTGCCGTCGACCTCGATGTCGGATGCGGCGCTGATGGATTTGCTGGCGCGCCATCCGATCACCGTGGAAGCGTTGGCGGAGTCGGCGGGAATCGGAGTTTCCGCGGTGGAACAACGCCTGGCTCCGCTGGTGGCGGCGGGCAGGCTGGCGATCGAGGCGCACAACGGGGCGCAGATGGTCCGGGTGGTTCTCAAATGACTGCCGTGCGTCGGCAGGTTCGGGTCCGCTACGAAGGGGACGTGCAGGGAGTCGGGTTTCGCTATACGGTGCAGGGGCTCGCCAACCGTTTGGGTGTGACGGGCGGTGTGGAGAATCTCAACGATGGCACGGTGCGGCTGGTGGCCGAGGGCACGGAAGGGATTTTGCAGCAGCTTTTGCTGAACATCCGCGTGTCGCGGCTTGGTCCGTATATTTCGAACGAGCAGATCGAATGGCGGGATCCGGAGGGATTGTCCGGTTTCTACTATCGGTAATCGATCTCGCCCCGGAACGAATGTTCGGCGGGCCCGGTGAGGGTGAGGGGGGAGGTGTCGACCTCCAGCACATCCCCGCCTGCGGTGGTGACGCGGACAGGGGCGTTGACCAGTTCCGTTTTTTCAGCAACGAGCGCGGCCGCGGCGATGCCGGTTCCACAGGCCAGGGTTTCGGCTTCGACTCCCCGCTCGTAGGTGCGGATGGACAAAGACTGCGGCCCGGTCAGTTGAATGAAGTCGGCATTGGTTCCGGCGGGGGCGAAGAGGGGATGGTGGCGGATGAAACTTCCGAGTTCCGGCACGTTGACCGTCGCCAGATCCCCGACCACGCAGACGGCGTGGGGGACGCCGCTATTGACGAAATGCAGGGGGATTTCCTGGTTTTTCCACACGATGGAAAAATTCAGGTGCCAATCCTTCGGCGGCGGCAGATGGAGACGAACGAGCGGATGAAGGACCTCCGCGCGGACGGCTCCGGCCGCGGTTTCGATGCGCATGTCGGCGGGCGCGGCCCCGATTTCATGGGCGAGGCGGGCAATGCAGCGCGCGCCGTTGCCGCAGAGATCGGCCTCGGAGCCGTCGGGATTGAAAAAACGCATGCGGAAGTCGGCCGTGGCGGAAGGCTGGATGAGGAGAAGGCCCTCGGAGCCAATGCCGCGGCGCCGGTCGCATAGGCGGACGACGAACGACGGGTCCGCTGCCGGAAAGCGCAGGGAACGATCATCCACGAGGATGAAGTCGTTGCCTGCGCCGTGCATTTTCCAAAAGGGAATGTTCATGGCGCTAGGGCCATTGTTCCCATTGGTGGGTGGCCAGGTTCATGAACCAGCGGGGATTGGTTTGTCCGTTGTACCACAGCCAAGCGAGATCGTTGGCGCGGTAGAGGAAGGGGTATGTGGTGCTGGAGGTCCAGAGCCATTGCATGTCCGCGGCGTAGAGCCAGAGGCTTTCGGCGGTGGCATCGGCCGGGATGTAGAAGAATCCGTGTTTGTTGTGCCAGATCCAGCCCTCGTTGCCCATGGGGATATAGTCGCCAAACCACGCCAGCCGCCGCCAGCCGCCGCCGAGGTCCTGATAGCCGGCATCCCAGGCGTCCTGGCCGGCTTGTACAATCGTGACGGATACGGGGCTGTTGCTGGCTCCGGCGGCCGTCACGGTGACCGTGCCCGTGCGGGCGGCGGTGCCGGGATTCGCCTCGTAATCCACCGTGAGCGTTCCCGTGTTGGTTCCGCTGGCACCGCTGGAAAGGCTCAACCAGGGTTCGGACTCGCTGGCGGAGAAGGGCATGGTTCCATCGCCTTCATTGGAGATGGCAAAGGAAGTGGAGCCGGTCGTGGAGCCGACGGATTGATTCGTGGGCGCGACGGACAGGACGGCGATGCCGGCCTGGACCACGGTGCAGGTGGCCGTGAGACCGCCGCCTGCGACCTGGATGGTTCCGGTCCGGGCGGCGGTGGCGCTGTTTTCGGCCACGGCAAAGGTCACGGTGCCGTTGCTGCTGCCGGTGCCGCCGCTGATCTGAATCCATGCCGCGTTGCTGGCGGTTGCCGTCCAGAAGGCCACGTTGGCCGATACGGAAATCTGGAGTTGGCTCGATGAGGAAGCCGGAAGGTTGGTGGCGGCGGGATCGAGCGTCAGCCAAGGCGTCTTGGAGGCTTGTTCGGTGCCGCCATAGGCGCCGACATTGATGCGCTGGCCGTTGGGGGAGGGCTCGGCGGAATAGTCGCTGCCCGGGAAGCCTCGGTCGATGCAGGGACTGGAGGTGGCGTCATTTGTCCACGCATTTTCTGCAACATACCTTCCCGCCGCGCTTTTCAGGTGGTAGTCGCGCGTGGAAGCATTGGCGAACAATGGATCGGCGTCGAAGCTGCCCTCGTCCCCGGGATCGGGCGACGTGCAACTGTAGAAGATTCCCTCGTCGACCCATTTGTACCAGTTGGGTCCGTCGCCCTGCGCGGTGTTGGAATAGATGATATTGTTCAGGACGAGGCCGGAATCTCCCACGTCGAATCCACCGCCCGAGCCGCCTGCGTGATTGTTGGCGAATGTGCAGTTGACGGCTTCGCCGCCCCAGAATTCGATGCCGCCGCCATCGCTTCGGGAGAGATTGTTGAACACGACGGAATGGGACACCACACCGCCTTTTTGAAAGACGCCGCCGCCGTAGTTCCGGGCAAAATTGTATTCAATGCGGCTGCGGGTCACGGTTCCGTTTTCCAGATAGAGGCCGCCGCCATGGTTGCCGGATTCCGAGTTGCGGATCACGCAGTTGGAGAGGGTTCCGGCCGTCATGGTGAGGGCACCGCCGTTGTTGGCGTTGTATCCGCTCTGGAAAGTGAATCCGCTGATCTGGGCGTTGGCCGTGATGGAGGCGCACAGACGAATGTTTTCGCCATCGACAAACGTGACGGAAGGTCCGTTCATGCTGGTCAGCGTGATGGCGTGGTTCACCCCCAGCGTTGTGCCTTTGTAGGTTCCGTTGGTCACGAGGATGGTGTATCCGTTCCGGGCGTAGTCGACGGCCTGGGCGAGATTGGTGAAGGCGCGGTCCCAACTGTCATAGGGCCACGTGGACGAGCCAAACCGGCTCACATAAAGGGTATCGCTTCCCACGGAGAACGTCTGGATCCCCGAGGAGATCGCGCCGAGATCGGGATCCATGGCATAGACGTAGTATTCCACGCGGTCTCGGGATTGGAAGGGAGGGAGTTCGCCGCGATAGGTCTTGGTTTCGCCGTTCAGGAGTTGGAAGGAAAGCGTGACGTAGTTCCACGCATTGCTGTTGACGCGGTAGGCCGCCACGACGGCCACCGGTTCGCCGGCTCCGGTGGAAACCGTGGCATACACGGTGACGGTTTGGGCGTTGAGGGGGGCGGCCGGTTCGTGCCAGGCCCCATAGACCTGGACAATCGGGTCGGCATGGCCTTCGCCCTGGGCCATCAGAGCAAATTTCTGGGGGCCCATGGGCACGTTGTGTCCGACCACTTCGATCCAGTTGGTGCCGGTTTCCGGTGTGGCCACATCGATGCCGAGCAAATTGTTGGTGCGGTCGGGCCCGGAGGCGCCGTAGGGATGCAGGATCGTGCCGGAGGGGCCCACCAGACGGAGGTCCAACACATTAACCAACTGCTGCGCCGCCGAAAGGGTGGCAGGATAATCGCTCCAAGCCAAGGTGATGTTCAGGGGCTGGGTTCCGGTGACGACCACGGGGTAGCGGTTGGTCCGGCCGGTGGTCAGGGACTGCCGGTCCCAGAAGAGATTCGTGCGTCCGCCGGCGGGGAAAAGGGAGTTGTCCAGGTTCACATGGCCCCATCCCTCGACGTTGTTGGGGCGCGGTGCATCGGGGATTTCGCGATAGTCTCCCACGCCGTATTGACCGGGGCCGAGGGTGCGGGCTCCGTTGACGAGGACTGCCTTGAGCAAGGCGGCGCTGGGGTTGGTCATGCCGCGGACATCGGTGAAATACTGCCGGGCCAGGCCCGCCGCGCCGGCCGTGAGGGGAGTGGACATGCTGGTGCCGCCGGAGAAGGTGTACAGATTGCTGGCGCTATTGCCGAGCACGCCGCTGCCGGTGCCCCACAGCGTGCTGGCGCCTGGCACCCTCGAACGGCAGGAGACGATGTCGGTGCCCGGCGCCACGATGTCCGGCTTGATGCGGCCATCGGCGCAGGGGCCACGGCTGGAGAATGCCGCCATGCCTTGATGGATCCCGTCTGCGGAGGTGGAAATCAGGTCCGTGCGGATGGGATTGGTGGGATATCGCGCGAGCCAGGAGCCCGTGCCCCAGGAACTGGAGGAGTAGCCGCCTGAACCGACCGGTCGGGAGGATTCTGCCGCACCGACGGTGAGGCAGTTCTTGGCCGTGCCGGGCGCGCCCATGGAGCCGGCATCGATGACGCCATTGGTGGGATCGAGGTCGCGTCCGCTGTTGCCTGCGGAAAACAGCACCAGCATGTCGTCGAAATCCCACATGAACTCATCGAGCTCGCGGGAATTGGACGTGTAGGCTCCATCGACGGAGCTCCCCCAGCTGTCGGTGTGGATTCTCGCGCCGTTGGTGCGGGCCTGCTCAAAGAGCGAGTTCAGCGGTTCGGGCGGGTAGACATAGCTGCTGCCGGCGGTTAAACCGCCAATGGCTTGGAACACCAGCCGGGCTTCCGGTGCCACGCCTGAAAACAGGCCGTTGCTATAGGCTGCACCGCTTCCGAGGACGGACCCTGCAACGTGGGTGCCGTGTCCGGAATGGTCGCTCCAGTCCACGTCGCTCACGAGCCCAAACGCGGCATGGATGCGGTTGCTGAAGTCGGGGTGAATGGTGTCGGCATCGCCGGTGTCGAGACCGGAGTCGCCCACGGCGATGATTTGGCCATCGCCGCGCAGGTTGCGGTTTGTCCAGACGCTGCGGACGTTCATGAACTCGTCGTTCACGGCCACGTTGTTGTTCAGCTCGGGCTGCACATAGGGCTCGATCCATTCCACTTCGGCCAGGGCCGCCAGTCCGGACAACGCGGAGGAGGGCACCCGCGCACGGACGGTGCCCCAGCGCTTGCCAGTGCCTTGGGATTCCACGGTTCCTCCCGCTTGCGCCACGGCATCGGCCACGGCCGGCACGTAGTCCGGGCGAAGCACGCTAATGACGACGGACGCTTCGGCGGAAGCCTTTTTGGATGTGGCCGGTTGGACCAAGGCGGCCGATAGTTTGTCTCCTGCCTGAACCTCTCCCACCCAGCGGACTTCCGCCCACTGGGAGAGGCTGGCGAGCTGATCCGGGTTCACCAGCACCAGGAGGGCATCCTCCGGGACATAGCCGGCGGCCACGGCGCCGATGGAGGAAAGCCGGGCGCGGGTCTCGTCGGAAATGGGTTCCGAAAACTGAACCCAAAACGGAGCACGCCCATCCTTCGCGGCGGTGTTCACATTCTGCAGGCCGGAGAGGTTGGCCCCGGCACCGGCCGGGCTGCTTTTCCGCGCGGCAGGTGCATCGGGATCCAGTATGCGGTTTTGGAGGCGGATGGGTTTGGCGGTGGCCGGGCTTGTCAATCCCAGCGCCAGCACGGCAGAGAAAACCAGGCAAGAATGTATCGTATTCATGGAGCAAGTGTGGATAGGCCGGAGGATGGAGTCAACCCAATAGCGACACCGGCGGCGAAAGCCGGGGAGGCTGGTTTTTCCACAGTGTGGAAAAAAGTTTTCCACAGTGTGGAAAAAAAACGGCGCCCGTTTTCCACCGGTGGAAAACATGTGCAGGTTCGCGGAGGCTTGAGAAGGGATTAATCCGGGATTCCGTGTGCGACCTGGCGGGCCTGTTCGACCATCAGAGGGGTTCCGAATTTTTGATAGAACCGGAGCAGCGTCTCCTTGAACCCGCGGTTGAGGCGCGTGGAGACGCCCTGGAGGATGGAGGCGGGGATGTGGCCGTAAAAGGCTTCGGCCATGGCCCCGGCCATGGCGGCCTGGGTATCCGCGTCCCCTCCGAGCGATACGGCGTTGCGGATGGCCTCTTCAAAATTTTCCGAATCCAGAAACGCCACAATGGCCTCCGGGACGGATCCCGGGCATGTCAGGCTGATGCGGTAGAGCGGTCGGATGTCGTCGATGTGACGGGACAGGTCGTAGCCGAAGCGATGGGTGATGGCGGACCGGATCTCCTCTTTGGGGGCGCGATGCCGTGCCATGAACACGGCCAGGGCAACGGCCTGGGCGCCCTTGATTCCTTCGGGATGGTTGTGTGTGCAGGCGGCGCTGAGGCGGGCATGGTCGAGGACTTCCTGTTCCGTGGGGAAGGCGTGGGCGATGGGGCTGACACGCATGGCCGATCCGTTGCCGAGACTGTTGTAGGGCTTCGTGAAGGGGAGCAGAAACCAGCGCGTGAATTTGGGGCCGTAGCCGCGAAAAGGGAAATGCCTCGCGTAGGATTTGATGGCGGGGCCGTAGTCCTTTCCGCCCAGGATGGCGTCGGCCACGGCGACGGTGAGAACGGTGTCGTCGGTATAGGTCGAAAGAGGGGTGAAAAGGCGGAAGTCTTTCTTCTTCGTCCGAAGCCCCTCGTAGAGGGAACCGATGATGTCGCCGGCGATGGCACCGAGCATGGCGTTTCTCCTTTAGGCCAGGGTCCGGACCATTTCATGAACGGATTGAACTGTCGCAAACAGGCCGTTGAGTGCCGCGAGGAATGCGGTTTGGACATTTTCCGCCGATACGGTGACGCCGCCAAAGGACAACGGGCGGGTGGCGCACGCATCGGCAGCCAGCCTGCAAGAGAAGCCAAGGTCGACCGCCGCCCGGGTGGTTGTGTCGATGCACATGTGGGTCATCATGCCGGCGATGAACAACTGCGGGATGCGGTGTTCCTGTAGATAGCCGAGAAGCGGGGTGTCCCGGAAACTGTTGGGAACCTGCTTCTGGAAAACGGGTTCGCCCGGGCGGGGAGCCACGCTTTCGTGGATTTGCACTCCTGCCGTGCCGGGGAGAAAAAACGTGGCCCCGGGGCGTGTGGAGATGTGCTGGATGTGAAGAACGGGGAGTCCCTTTTCCCGAAAGGCGTTAAGCAGAAGACCCGCCTTTTCGGCAGCCGCCACGCTGCCGGTCAATTCCATTGCGCCGCCGGGAAAATAGTCGTTTTGGATGTCAATCAGCAACAAGGCTTGTTTCATGGGGAACGCTCCGGATGGATTTCGGACAGTGTCATGCGGCTTGGGTGGTTTTGCGAGCGGAATTTTTCAGGTCTCGGTTTCCGGCGGGGTGAAGAGGAGGAGGACTATCACAGTTAATTAATTGTGATAGCTGGCCCTTGGCTTTTGGTTTCTGCCGATTCGGGCGGCGGATGGCAGGGCCGATTCGATGAAAACGCGTGAAGAAGCATGCCCAGGCCGAGACCGCAGAGCAGGGCCAGAAGGGCGAAGGAGGGCATGAAAAGCACGCGGGTGATGAAGGTGTTTTGAATGTCCAGCTGAGGATTGGCGCCGACCAGCACCACGATGGAGAAGCAGAAGAGGGCGGCGAGGATGAACCCGATGGGTTTGCGGGCGTGGCGCGGCATCCATGGCAGGCCCAATGCCGGGATCAAAGCAAGTGCGGCGAGGGGGATGGTGAATTGGGCCGTGGCCAGGCGAAGGTACCAGAGGACTTGGCGGACAAAGGGAAGAGGCTCTAGAAGCGGGTTTGCGAGGTTCATGGTCTCGTATTGCCCTCGGCAAACGACGTGCCAGAATCCTGCCCACGTACACGCCTGTCCCATGTTCACGGGCGGGTTGTGCGCGGAGGCGAGAGGAAGGTACAGGTAGGGAACGAGTCCGGCGAGAAGGATCGTCAACTGGACAGCCACGGATCTTGTGGGTCGAAACGCGGCGAACAGGAGGGCGATGAAGAGGGTGCACCCGAGAATCAGCGTGGCATGGGAAGGTTTTAACCGCCCCCAGCGGAATTCGGCAACGAGAAATCCGAGGAAAATCAGGACAGCGGTGGCCATGCGGGCGAGGGTTTTGCGGGAGACAAAGGCGGCGGAGAGGAGAAGGAGAGGTGCGTAGGTCAGAAGCATGGGGGAGATCGAAAGGCCCAATCCGAACAGAAAGGTGGAGAGATAGGCGGTTTGAGCATGACCGGAGGACATCCAGTACAATGACACGGTCAGGAGAAGAAGGAAGTAGCACGTGGTCAGCGTGTGGGTTTCCGCGATGACCGATTGGGTCCACATGACGGGTGAGAAGGCAAAGAGGAGGGCGGAAACAATGCCGGCAACCGCTGAAAGCAGAGGGGAGGGTGGATGCAGGGGGGCAAGTTCGCGTGACAAGCGGGAAACCAGCAGTGCAAGGAGTCCGCAGGAGAGTGCGCCCAGTACGGCGGACATGAAGTTGACCGCCCATGCCGGGTTGGGATGGCCATGGTAGGAAGAATGGGGAAAAAGACAGATGAACCCCTTGGCCATCAAAGTCCATATGGGATAGCCGGGAGGTCTGGCCACGCCGAGATGATCGGCTGCGACAACCAGAGCGCCGGAATATTCCATTGTGACGGTGGGGGCCAAGGTGAGGGTGAACACCGTCAACGTCAATAGAACAGCGATGACCGCTGTTCGCCAATCGCCCGCCGAGAAAAAGCGCGCCCGAATCATGGGAGGAAGGCTATCCCGATGCGGAGTCTGGGTCAAGAGGGGCGAAAGGGCCTGCTCATGGCTTCATTGCGGATAGGGGGAGAATTGATCGGCCACGGCCCACCATTTGCCGTTTTCCTTGATGAACGTGAACATGTCGCGTCCGCCCAGTTGGATGGTTTGGCCGCCCATGTCGAAGGCCATGTCGAAGTAATAGGTCACGATGGCGGCGGAACCGAAAACCTGGATTTGGGGATCGAGTTCTTTCCAATAGTGAATCCTGGCGTGGGCGGCAAATCCCACCCAGCCCTCCACGCAAGCCTTGCGGCCTTCCCGCCGCAGGCGGTCGGTGGGAGTGATGGCCACCATGTTTTCGTGGAAGTAATGAACGAGATCCCGGCCATCGCCTTGGGTCCAGCAATCGTTCAACTTCCGGAGGGTTTCCCACACCTCGCGCTTGGCTTCGTCCACGGATGAATTCGTCATGTTTCTTCTTTCTGGTTTTTCTTGTGGGGGGATACGATGAAGTGCGTTATGCCTTGACGGCCCGGGCCTTGAAAAAGGTGTAGCAGAAAACGCCGCCGGGTTCCGCCGTGCGGTAGAGGTCGGCCACGCCGTTGTCGAAATCGGCGGCGGTTGCGAGTCCGGCGGCCAGCGCAGGCTGGCGGACGCCTTCGATCATGGCGGTGAACGTTTTTTTGGTGAAGCCGTCCACGAGGGAGGGTTTGCTGGAGTCCACATAGACCATGCGGGGGGAGACGCGGACTTGCGCAAAACCGGCTTCGTGCAGCAGAGGGTAGAGTTGCCGGCCGATCAGCGCGTTGCCCCCCGCCCGGGCCTGCAATTCGATTTGGCAGCGGATGGCGTTGTGTGCGGATCTGCTATCCGGATGAAAATACGCGGATCCGTGATCTCCCTCGATGGCCGTGAGAGTGCCGCCGGGCTTCAGCATCTGTTTCAGCTTGAGAAGCGCTTCAACAGGGCGGGCCAGGTGTTCCAGAACAAAGCAGAGGAATACGTGGTCGAAGGATTCGTCCGCAAACGGAAGATCGAAGATATTGGCCTGCTGAAACGTAACGTTGCGGATGCCGGCGGCCTCAGCGGCGGCTCGGGCTTCGGCCACGGAGGAGGCGGAGATGTCGATGGACGTGATGTTGGCCAGAGGGCTGTGCGAAGCCAGGATGACGGTTTGTGCGCCCACTCCGCAACCGGCTTCGAGGACGCGGGATCCCGGGGCGTAGGTGGTGTCGGAGTGCAGCAACTCCACGAGCGTGGATGCCTGATCCTGCAGGCGAGAATTTTCTTTTGGATCGTAGCCGTGGACATATGTGCGGGTCATTGTACAATCTCCAAATGTGGGAGAGGGAGAGGCTACTCCCGAGGCCCATCGGGGTCAAGGGATGTGCGGGCCAGATGGTTGTCGTTTTTGGTTGCACGGGAAGGGGAGGGCCAGTATCGTTCCGCCAATCTTTGAACAGGGAGATGACAAGAAACATGAAAATGACGAAATGTATTTTGGCTGTGGCACTGGCCGTGTCGTGCTGGGCGGGATCGGCTTTTGCGGCGGACGAGGATTTGTTTGACCGTGCCCCGTGGTTTATGACGCTGGGTCTGGATTACTACCACCCGGAGGGCGATACGGAAGCCGAGGCGGGCTTCGGTGGTTTCGGCAAGCTGGGCTACAGCTTCAATTCGTGGTGGGATGTGGAAGGCAGCCTCTACTACATGCCCTCGCTCGACGCGCGTGACGCGGCGGACCTGAACGACAACATTCCGCCCTTGGATGGCAGCACCACCGCCCTTCGCCTGGGACTGGATGCCCTGTTGCATCTTCGTGCGGTGGAAAACCGCCGCATCGATCCGTTCCTGCGTGCGGGCCCGGCGGTCACCTTTATGGGGGACGATGTGGTGAATGGCAAGACTCAGCTTGGATTTTTCCTGGGTGCGGGACTGTTTTACCATTTCAATGATTCGTGGGCCTTGCGCGCTGATTTCGCCGCCGGTCCTCAAGGCAAGAATACCGAATTCGTTAGCCTGGCGGAATTCGGTGTGACCTACCGTTTTGGTGCCGAAAAGGTCGTGGCTCCCGAATTCCTGGTGGGAGCGGGTCCCGGCGATGTGGATAGCGATGGCGATGGCCTGTTCGACAAGGACGAGGCCGTGATCGGCACCGATCCCTACAATCCCGACACGGATGGCGACGGGCTTTCCGATGGCGACGAGGTCTTCAAGATCAAGACCGACCCCCTCAATCCAGATAGCGATTTCGATGGCTTGAAGGATGGCGCCGAAGTGCTGACCTACAAGACCAATCCGCTGGACATCGACACCGACAAGGGCGGCGTGAGCGATGGACACGAAGTCATCGAGGACAGCACCAATCCGCTGGATCCCGCGGACGACCTGCAGAAGTTCACGTTGCTGATCGAATTCGATTACGACAAGTCCTTCATCCGTCCGCAGTACTACAAGGACATCGAGCCCGTCTTGAAGGTGTTGCGTCGCGATCCCGGCGCCACGGTTCGTGTGGAAGGGCATGCCGACAAGCGTCCGAAATCCACCCGCGAATACAACCAGAAACTGAGCGAGCGCCGTGCCCGGGCCGTGGCGGATTACCTGCTGCAAAACAGCGGCGTGAGCCCGGAACGCATGACGGCGGTGGGATACGGGTTTGACCGTCCGGTGAAGCCGAACACCACCGAGGAGAACATGCAGCACAACCGCCGCACGGACATCTACATCAAGAAGGGCGGCGCGCAGTAAGCTTTTCCATGCAGGAAGAAGCCGTTTCCTTGCCCTCCAGTGCCACCGTGGTGACGCTGGAGGGCAAAACCATTTATATTGTCGGCACGGCGCACGTGTCGGCGCAGAGCGTGCAGGATGTTCGCGACGTGGTTGCGGCCGTCCACCCCGACACCATGGCCATCGAGCTGTGCGAGCCCCGCTACCAGGGCCTTGTGAAGAAGGAAGCCTGGCGGCACACCAATATTTTTCAGGTGGTTCGCCAGGGGAAGTCGATGTTCCTGCTGGCGCAACTGGCGTTGCAGTCCTTTTACCGCCGCCTCGGCAAGCAGTTGGAGGTGGAGCCCGGGGCGGAAATGCTGGCGGGCGCGGCCTGCGCGGAAGAATCCGGCGCCAAGCTGGAGCTGATTGACCGGCGAATTGACATCACGCTCAAGCGCGTGTGGAGGCATTTGAGCTTTTGGCACCGGGTGAAACTGGTTGGCGTGATGGTGGAGGCCATGTTTGGCTCGGAGGAAATCGCCGGGGCCGACATTGAAGCCATGAAGAAGCAAGACCAGCTTGAATCCCTGATGGGCGAGATGGGAAAGGCGTTCCCGGAAATCAAGAAACGCCTGATCGATGAGCGGGATGTCTATCTGGCCCAGAAACTGCGGTTGGCGAAGGGGGAGCGCATTGTGGCGGTCGTGGGGGCGGGGCATGTGCCCGGCATGCTGAAGTCGATACAAGCAACCGCGCCGCTCGACGAGCTGGAGAGCCTGCCGCCGCCGTCGAAGTGGTCCAAGGTGTGGCCTTGGCTGATTCCGGCCCTTGTGGTGGCGTTGATCGTCGCCGGTTTTTTCTATGGTGGAACGGAGCGGGGAATCGACTCCATTCTCATTTGGATCGGGGTGACCGGTACGCTGGCGGCGCTGGGAGCGCTGGCGGCGTTGGCGCATCCCCTGACCATCTTGTCCGCCTTTTTGGCGGCACCCATTACGACCTTGCATCCGGCCATTGCCGCCGGCTGGGTGTCGGGACTGGTGCAGGCGTGGATCCGTCCTCCCTCGGTAGGGGATTTCGAGACCCTGCCGGAGGCGCTGGAAACCTTCCGGAACTTCATCCGCAATCCCGTGATCCGGATTCTGCTGGTGGTGGTGCTGACGAACGTGGGCAGCAGCATCGGAACCTTCGTGGCGATTCCGTGGATTGCGTCGCGCTGACGTTTCCCGCCTATCGGGAGAGTGCGCGGACAAGGGCAAAAAAGCGATCTTCGTAGTCCTTGAACTTGCCAAGGCGGTTGAGCAGTTCGGCCAGGGGAGGCAGTTTTGACTTGTCGTTGGCCGCCAGCCGAAAGGCGCGGTCGATCTGGTGGTGCGAGCCATCGGGGTCGGCGCGGAGATCGCGCGCATTGCCGGGGGCGGAGAGGCGGACCACTTCGAAGAGCAATTTGAGCAGGCAGACTTCCCACGGTTCGTCCACGCCCCGCACCAGGGCGGAAAGGGGATCTTCGCGGGTTTTCATTTCTTCTTTGACGCGGTCCAGCACCGTTTCGACCGTGTCGTGGACAATGGATTCGGTGACGGTTTCGTGGCGGATCTTGAATCCATATTTCAGGAGAACCATGTCGGACTCGTGCTCGCGCAGCCAGCGGACAAAGTCGTTGGCCTGTCCGGTTTGAAAGCCTTCGAGGGGCGATTCGGTGAAGGATTGGGGGGTGAGGATTTCGGGGCGGAAAGCCTGAATGCGACCTTCCCGGATGCGCACTTGTCCGATGGTGTCCATCAATTCGGTGACCAGCCGGTAGTTGATCAGCGTGGATCCAAAAGTCTCCAGACGGCCGCGTGGCAGCACCAGCACCTCGGTGTTGTTGACGGCGTACCAGAAATCGAATTCTTTTTTGGGGGAGGACATGCTGACTCAAAGTAAGGTATTGGCAGGAGGAAGGCAAGGCAGGACGAGGAGTTCCACGCGGGATGGGAGAATCCCCGATTCGTTGACCCAACGCATCTGTTGCCCCACTAGTCAAAAATGAGAGGAATAACCAATATCCAATTATCAATATCCAATTATCCAAGTTTTGAGAGGGCGCAAAAGAACTACACGCCGTTCAAAACGGTCAGGGTGGCACCCGGCCCTCGAAACGGGGATGCGCCTGTTGTCGCCGGGCACGGTGGGTCCGGAGGGTTGGAACGCCCCCGGCTACAGAAGAGGCTTGATTTCTGCCTTTGGAGGAATGACCTCCGCATTATCCGGATTCATTTTGCAAGAGTATCCAGTTTTTATAAAAACTGGATAAGGGTTTTTCTCTGGATGATCAATGGGAACGTCTGTTTCCAATTCCCCATATCTGTGTTCATCGATGTTCATCCGTGGTCATCGTCACGATTCTTCCGTTCCCATTGCGCCGATGGTGGTACAAAGCCAGCGAAGGTCAGCCAATCAGAGATGCGCCCATGCGGGCTTGAAAGGCGCAGGCTTTTCTTTCCGGGCGAAACGGCTAGGATTGGGACATGGATGAGGGTGGAATTATGAAGGAGATGATCATGAGAAACAGTTTGAACATGGCGGGATTGCTGGTGTGCGTCTGGATGGCGGGATGTGCGGGGCCTTCCCGGAACACGGTGTATCAGACGTCGACGATCGATGCCTTGCTGGCGGGAGTCTACGATGGCGATTTGACGCTGCGCGAGCTGCAACAGCACGGGGACTTTGGAATCGGAACCTATGACAACCTGGATGGGGAGATGGTGTTGCTGGATGGAGAATTCTGCCAGGTGAAGGCCGACGGGAAAGTACATTCTCCCCCGCTTGACCACGAGACGCCGTTTGCGGCGGTATGCTGGTTCCAGCCTGAAAAAAGCTTTGCGCTTTCGTCGGGCAGCGATGTGGCGGCCGTGGAGGCGTTGATGGATCGGGAGGTCCCCAACCAAAACTCATTTCTGGCCATCCGGATCGACGGGCAGTTCAAGACGATGCGGACGCGGAGCGTTCCGGCGCAGAAGCGGCCGTTCCCGCCGTTGAAGGAGGTGGCCGCCACCCAGCCGGTGTTCGACATGGAAAACGTGGCGGGCACGGTGCTGGGTTTTCGCTGTCCGCCGTTCGTGGCGGGTGTGAACGTGCCGGGATACCACCTGCATTTCATCAGCCAGGACCGCTCCCGCGGAGGGCATATCCTGGCCTTTGAACTGGTGACGGGGACGGCCAGGGTGGATGTCCTGGACCGGTTCGTGATGCAGCTGCCCCGCACAGAGGACTTCGCCACGGTGGACCTTTCCCGCGACCGCCAACAGGACCTGAAGGGTGTCGAAAAGGAAAAGGCCAAGAAGGAAAAATCCCCGGACGGGAAAGACTAGCCGAGAATGTGGCGGACGACGTCGGCCGCGGAGAAATCCGTTTGGCCGGCAGGGCAGAAGCGCCCCACGTTTTCAAAGTCGTCGCCTAGCGTGACCAGAGGAAGCTCGGTGGAGCCATCGGCCAGGCGCTGGGGCATGCCGATATTGGCCACCAGGGCATTGCAAAGGCACTTCCGGCCGGGGAGGTCCTCGGGGTTCCCGCCCTTGGCGAGATAGGCTTTTTCCGGTTCGGCGGCGCAGCGATAGCCTACGGTGCCGTCGGGTTTCCGGTAGACTTCGCGCAGGAAGCCTAGGTCGCAGATGCGCCGCCGCTGGAGATAGACCTGCTCGTCGGAGAGGGTGCCTTCGAGCTCGGCCACCTTGAAGGGGAAGCCGGTGGGAGAAGCCTTGGGATCGGTGAACACCTTGGCGGTTCCGGCCAGCGCCTTCGCCACGAGTCGTTGCCTGTAGCGGGGATCGAGGCCCGATTCCATGCAAAGGGCGAAGGGGGTGCCCACCTGAATGCCGGAGGCGCCCAGGGAGAGGGCTTCCTTCAGTTTGTCCGGTGCGCCATAGGCACCGGCCAGCCAGAAGGGCAGGCCCAACTGACGAAAGATTTCGAGGTCGATGGCATCCCGCTCTCCATAGACGGGTTGTCCATCGGCGGTGAGCTGCATTTGGCCGCGCGGGGGGGCGTTGTGCCCGCCGGCGAGGGGACCCTCGACGATGAATCCGGCCATGTCGCCTTTGATGCGCCGGACAAGCATGGTGGCGAGTGTGCCGGAGGAAACGATGGGGAGGAAAGCCGGTTTGGCCAAGGAAGGGAGAGGCTGGCCGGGTTCCATGAAAGCCGCCGGGTCCAGCGTCATCCGGACGGGTTCCGACGACTTGGCGCCGGAAACATAGAGGGAGTAGGAGGCCGGTTGGTGTTCGGCCAAGGCGGCGATGGCCGCCGGGAATTCCATGGGGATGCCCGCGCCGACAATCACGACGGCGGCACCCGCCAGCATGGCGCCATAGAGCGAGGGCAGGTGGGGCATTTGGATTTTTTCGAGGAAATTGATTCCGACGGGGCCGGAATGGCCTTCGCGGGCGAGGAACACTTCGACGAAGTTGGCGGCGATGCACAGCTCCTGCGCCGGCAGACTGGCGGGCACGGTGTGGAGGCGGGAGGTTTTGTAGGGGGTGGAGGCATCGCGGCCGCCGGGAATGAAATAGGCATCGAGAATGCGCTGGGCAATCTTGGGAAAGGGGAAATGGCTCAATGCGCGGCGTACATGACCTTCCACATCGCCATCCTGAAGGCGGCGGGACATGATTTCATCCAGGGCCGTCCCTGCGACGACGCCCAGTTGCCCGAGCCAGGAGACCGCGCGGGCCAGGCGCCAGTTTGAAACGGCGGCACCCATGCCGCCCTGTATGATCATCGGAATTTTTGATTTCATTTTCGCACCGTATCCCACTTTCCGCAAAATAGCGAGGGAAGGTTTTGGGTGCGATTGGGATTGAGATGGGGGTGGAAAATTGGAATGCTGGCCCGAGGAGGTGGCGACAATGGAAAAGCGGATGGCCTTGCGGTTCCTTGGGTTTTTCTTGTGGCTGGGGGTGGCGGGTTGCGGGCCGGGGAGTGCGGCGCCGCAGGGGAGGGTTCCGCCGTTGCAGCCGTTCGACAACGGGGCTTTCTCGATGCAGATTCCGGCGGGGTGGAACCTGGCGGTGGCGGGCGACTGCACATCGCTGGCCTTTGTTCTCCAGGATCCGCGGGAGCCGCTTCGGAAGATCCTGTATTTCGGTCTGGTGGGGCCGGTCTATCAATCGCAGATGCAGCGGCAGATTGATTACCAGTGCATGCAGATGGGGGCCATGCCGATCCAGTGGTTCGACATGCCGGTGGTGGATCCGCTCACGCCGGAGAATCTGCTTTCGAAGTTTTCGCAGGTGGCCTCCGGCCGCCTGGCGCAGCAGTTCATGCCGGGGTTGCCGCGGCTGGATGGATTCCAGGTGATTTCCTCCACGCCCCAGCGGTGCTTCCTGAATGCGCCGGGGGCGATGAGTTCCCTGGTGCGCGGGCTGTTCGTGGAAAACGGTCGGGTGGCGCAGGGGTTGTTCTCGCTGACGACCGCCCCGTTCATGCCGTCGATGGGCGGGCCCGGCGGCGGAACGGCCTATGGCTACATGCTGACGGGCATCACCGCGCCCAAGGGCGAGCTGGATGCGCTGCGGCCCATGCTGATGCAGTCGCTCGCGAGCTTCTCGATGCATCCGTCGTACGTGCAGGGCTGCATGGCGCGATCCGACGCCTCGTTCCAG
>CAYNHA010000132.1:0-6441 GCA_964397035.1 uncultured Verrucomicrobiota bacterium | reverse complement strand
ACAACGGAAAGGAGACTTTGCTGATGCACTCGATCGAGCGGATGTGAGAGTAAATGATTTTACGTATGAACATCTTTTCAGACTGTCCGAATGGAGCGGATGTGGTCAAACTATTTAGCAGAAAATGTGACATTCCGGTTCTTTTCGACATGGAAAACCGCAGAGTCCGCTCCCGCCGGGGGTGTGGTGGGGGATCAAGTGACCGGTTTTGTACTTTGGGGAGAACAATGAGTTCCAGCGGGCGCAGTGGCGTTCGGTCGAGGGCTTTGCTATGACGCCGGTCAACACGTTTAAAACCACGCTGCCAGATTTCCTTGCCAAGATTGGACGTCAGTACGGCAAGGCCAATCGCCTTTGGATCATGGACCGGGGTATCCCAACGGAAGACCTGCTCTCGCAGATGCGCGCACAGGGGGCAAACTATCTGGTCGCAACGCCGCGTGGACGACTCATCCGGCTGGGAGATCAGCACGTGTCACAGCCGTGGAAACGGGTGCAATTCCAACCGGATGGTTGCCAATGGGGCCTGCCCCGATGGTGGCAGTGCGTCGACACCGAGACCTAGTGCCCTATGATCCGAAAGTCAAGGGCTGCCGAGGTCATGGCGACCTATACCTTACCGTGACAAATTTTTTTTGAAAATCCATTGACAGGGGCGTTGGATTATGAGATTGTCTACATATTCGATAGTGAAACTAGATAATAAAAATTGAACTAAAAATCATGAACAAGAAGTCGAACAAGAGAGCAGGCCATATCCGCCGCGGTGTCCCCGCGATGCGCATGTGTTGTTGTGCGTTTGCTCGTCCGGAAGGAGGGGCTATGCGGTACTGTTGATCTGTTCGCACAGGAGATTCAGTAGGCAAGCCACCACCGGAGGACGGTTGGTGGATTTTTTTATGGTTACATCGGTTGATTCAGCACAAACAAAGAAAACAAAATCAAAACAGGAATATGAAAAATGAAAAAGCAGCATACATCAAATTATCGGGTGAAATCGGTCTTGGCCTCCTTGTGGGCCTTGCTGGTTCTCCTTCAGGGCGCGCTGGCGGGAGTTCCGTTCAACAATCTTCAGGGAGCGGGAGGGGCGGCGTTCAATCCGCTGGCCTATCCGGCGGGGCAGAACGCGGCGGAGGGGGAGACGTCGCCGGTCAGCAAGCCGCAGTTCGGGGCGTGGTACGTGAATCTGGGGGACGTGGACGTGGATTGGACGGCGATCGGGGCCGCCATTTCGGTGTTCAACCGCCTCGAGCTTTCCTATGGCTATGAGCTGGTGGCTCCCAACGGCGAGAACATCCGGAAGTCGAACATCGGCGCGAAACTGAACCTGGTTCCGGAAAACTGGGGAGGAAAGAACTTTGTGCCGGCGGTTTCGGCGGGGGCGATCTGGAAAAGCACATCGGAGGTGGCGGAAGGGTCGGACGACAGCGCGCTGGATTTCTACCTGGTGGCGACGAAGCTGATCACGCAGTTGCCGCGGCCGGTGCTGCTGTCGGCGGGCGTGCTGAACACGAAGGAGCAGGTGACGGGCGTGTTCGGGTACAACGACGACAGCGACACGACGTTCTTTGCGAACATCGACGTGCTGCCGACGTCGTTCCTGGCGCTGGGCGCGGAATTCAAGCAGGGCGCCGAGTATTCCAATTTCAAGAACGAAAACTATTACGATCTGCATGCGGCGTGGTTCGCGAATGCGAATCTGACGCTGATCGGGGCCTACGTGAACGCGGGCGACGAGACCTCCACGAGCAAGGTCGGATTGGGCGACGGCGTGGTGCTGAGCGCGCAATATGCGTTTTGAACCGAGAACATTTCATCATAACCCCATCCAAAAGGAGCAAAGAAAATGAGTACACCCGGAATCCATACCTTGTCTCTTCACGCCGGCCAGAAGCCGGACCCGACCACGGGATCGCGCGCGGTGCCGATCTACCAGACGACGTCCTACGTCTTCCGGGACAGCCAGCACGCGGCGAATCTTTTCGCGCTGAAGGAATTTGGCAACATCTATACGCGTCTGATGAACCCGACGACGGACGTCTTCGAGCAGCGGGTGGCCGCACTCGAAGGCGGCACGGGCGCGCTGGGCGTGGCCTCGGGGCAGGCGGCGATCACCTACGCCTTGCTGGCGATCACCCGCGTGGGCGACGAGATCGTGGCGGGCAACAACCTGTATGGCGGCACGTACCAGTTGTTCCACCACACGTTCCCGAAGCTGGGGCGCAAGGTGAAGTTTGTGGATTCGCGCAATCCGGAGGCGTTTCGGAAGGCGATCAACGACAAGACTCGCGCGGTGTATGTCGAAACGATCGGCAATCCGAAACTGGACGTGCCGGATTTCGAGGCCATCGCGAAGATCGCGCACGACAACGGGATTCCGGTGGTGGCGGACAACACGGTGGGCGTGGGCCTGGTGCGTCCGTTCGACCACGGGGCGGACATTCTGGCGACTTCGGCCACGAAATACATCGGCGGGCATGGCACGTCGGTGGGCGGCGTGATCGTGGATTCGGGAAAATTCCGTTGGGACAACGGTAAGTTTCCGGAGTTCACAGAGCCGGATCCGAGCTACCACGGGCTGAAGTATTGGGAGGCGTTGGGCAACGTGCCGGGCTTGGGCAACGTGGCGTTCATCCTGAAGATCCGGGTGACGCTGCTGCGCGACATCGGCGCGGCGCTGAGCCCGTTCAACGCACACGAGTTTCTGCTGGGGCTGGAGACGCTTCCGCTGCGGCAGGCGCGGCATTCCGAAAACGCCTTGGCGCTGGCGCGCTGGCTGAAGAAGCATCCGCTGGTGAGCTTGGTGGTCTATCCCGGATTGGAGGAGGATCCCGGCCACGCGGTGGCGGCGAAATACCTGAAGAAGGGGTTCGGCGGGCTGGTGGGCTTTGGCATCCGGGGCGGGCTGGAGGCGGGCAGGAAGTTCATCGACAACGTGAAGCTGCTGTCGCATCTGGCGAACATCGGCGATTCGAAGACGCTGGTGATCCATCCGGCCTCGACGACGCACCAGCAGCTGACGCCCGAGGAACAGGCGGCGACCGGCGTGACGGCGGACTACATCCGCCTTTCGGTTGGATTGGAAGACATCGAAGACATCCAGGAGGACATCGACCAGGCACTGAAGAAAGCAACAACCTAACACACAGAAGACACGGCGGCGGGGATGCGCGTAAACACCGTTTTCGCATCCTCGTCGCCAAATGAAAGAATAGTATGGCTCCGTATGCAAACATCTTGGAGGCGGTTGGACGCACTCCGCTTGTCCGGTTGAACCGGATGGTGGAGGACGTTGCCTCTCCAATTTACGTGAAAGTGGAATCCTTGAATCCAGGGGGAAGCGTGAAGGACCGCGTGGGGAGGGCCATGATCGAGGCGGCGGAGAGGGACGGGCTTCTCCAGCCCGGCGGGACCATTGTCGAAGCCACGGCGGGCAATACGGGCGTGGGGTTGGCGATGGCGGCGGCGGTGAAGGGCTACCGGATGATTGCGGTGATGCCCGACAAGATGAGCGAGGACAAGGTCAGCCTGCTGAAGGCGTATGGAGCGGAGGTTGTGATTACGGCAACCAACGTCCCGCCGGATTCGCCGGAGAGCTATAACGGCGTGGCGGACCGACTGGCCCGCGAAATTCCGGGCGCATGGCGACCCAACCAATTTGAAAACCGGCACAATCCTCTGGCGCATGCGAGCACGACCGGTCCGGAAATCTGGGAGGACAGCGGGGGGCGTGTGGAGGTGTTCGTGGCCGGGATGGGGACGGGGGGAACCATTTCCGGAGTGGCCAACTACCTGAAAGGGAAAAACCCCGGCATCACCATCGTGGGGGCGGATCCGGAGGGATCTATTCTCTCCGGGGACGTGCCGAAATCCTACAAAGTGGAAGGCATTGGCGAGGATTTCATTCCGAAGACGTTCAACCGGCAGATCGTGGACGAGATGGTGCGGGTGGGCGACAAGGAGTCGTTCAATACGGCACGGCGGCTGGCGCGGGAGGAAGGCATTCTCGCGGGCGGGTCGTCGGGGACGGCGCTGGCGGCGGCGCTGAAATACGCGCGGCGGCTGCCGCAGCCGCGGACGATCGTGGTGTTGCTGCCGGACACGGGGCGGAACTACCTGAGCAAGATTTTTTCGGATCGCTGGATGCAGGAAAACGGGTTTTGGGAGGATCGTTCGCGTCCCCGGCAGGTGGTGGGCGAAATCCTGTCGGGCAAGGGCCAGAGGCCGACGCTGATTTCGGTTTCCCCGCACGACAAGCTGGGGCGGGCGATTGCCCTGATGGAGGTGCACCAGATTTCGCAATTGCCGGTGGTGGAGGGAGAGCGGGTGGCGGGCAGCCTCAACGAGTCGTCGATCATGAAGGCGCTGCACGACGGACTGGACGTGGCGAACCAGGAGGTGGGCGCGGTGATGGGCAAGCCGCTGCCGTCGCTGGATGTGGGGACGGATTCCGCCGAGGCGTATCGGCTGCTGCTGGCCGGGGCGCCGGGCATTCTCGTGACGTCCGGTCCGGAAAAGAAAGGGATCGGGGTGGTCACGCGTTCCGATTTGATTTCGCAATGGGGCCGGCGGGAAGTTCAGCGGGAAAACGTCGAGGAGGTGGTCCATGGAATTTGAAACAAGAGCAATTCACGACGGGCAGGCATCGGAGGCGGTCACGGGATCGGTGGCGGTGCCGGTGTTCCAGACGTCAACGTATCAGCAGGACGGAATTGGCCGGCCGCGCGGCTACGAATATTCGCGGACGGGCAATCCGACGCGGCATGCGCTGGAGGAGGCGCTGGCGTCGCTGGAGGGAGGCACGCATGGCCGGGCTTTTGCCTCCGGCGTGGCGGCGACCACGGCGGTGCTCCAACTGCTGGGCCCGGGGGATCACGTGCTGGCGGGGGACGATCTCTATGGCGGAACCTACCGGCTGCTGGAAAAAGTCTTTCGTCCGTGGGGATTGCAGGTGGACTACGCGAACGCCTCGTCGCCGGCGGCATTTGCCGGGGCGATCCGAAAGAATACGCGGCTGGTCTGGGTGGAGACGCCGACGAATCCGCTCCTGAAGATCGTGAACCTCAAGGAGGTGGCAGCCCTCGCAAGGCAGGCCGGGGCACTGCTGGCGGTGGACAATACCTTTGCGAGCCCGTATTTCCAGCGGCCTCTGGAATGGGGAGCGGACGTGGTGGTGCATAGCACGACGAAGTATCTGGGCGGCCACAGCGACGTGGTGGGCGGGGCCGTGGTGACCCGCCAGGCGGAATTGGATTTCCGCCTCCAGTTCTACCAGAACGCGGCGGGTGCGATCCCGGGGCCGTGGGACAGTTGGCTTGTGCTGCGGGGTCTGAAAACCCTGGCCGTGCGCATGCGCGAGCACGAGCGCAACGCGCGGCATCTGGCGCAGGTTCTCGAAGATCACCCGGACGTGGAGAGGGTTCATTATCCGGGGCTGGTCCGTCATCCGCAGCACGAACTGGCCAAGCGCCAGATGACCGGATTCGGCGGGATGCTGAGCCTGGAACTGAAGGGCGGGTACAGGGCGGTGGAGCGGTTCGTGGCGCGGTTGAAGGTCTTCACGCTGGGCGAAAGCCTGGGCGGCGTGGAATCACTGGTGTGCTATCCACCGCGCATGACGCACGCCTCCTTGCCGCCGGAAGAGCGCCAGCGGCGCGGCATCCGCGACAATCTCGTACGGCTGTCGGTCGGCATTGAACATCTGAAGGATTTGGAAGAGGATTTGCAAGCCGCGTTGTCGCGGCCGTTCCGGCACAAGAAGAGCCGAAGGGGGTCCCGTTGAGTGCCGTCGAGACCCGAATCGTCACGGACGGACTTCGGCTCCAGGGCGGCGCCGTGCTGGGTCCCGTTGCGTTGGCCTACGAGACCTACGGGAGGCTGAACGAGAAAAAAGACAACGCGATTCTGATTTGCCATGCCCTGTCCGGCGATGCGCATGTGGCCTCCCATTCCGGCGTGGCGGGGGACCGGCCCGGCTGGTGGGAGGAGGCCGTGGGACCGGGCAAGGCATTCGATACGGACCGCTTCTTTGTGGTTTGTTCCAACGTGATCGGCAGTTGCTACGGCAGCACGGGGCCCAGCTCCATTCATCCGATGACGGGGCATCCATACGGGCTTTCGTTCCCGGTGGTGACGGTGGCCGACATGGTCGAGGCGCAGCGGTTGCTGCTGGATTCGCTGGGCATTGGGCGATTGCTGGCCGTGGCGGGCGGCAGTCTGGGCGGGATGCAGGCTCTGCAGTGGAGCGTGGTGCATCCCGCGCGCGTCCGCAGCGCGATCGTGCTGGCGGCGACGGCGCGTGGTTCGGCTCAATCCATTGCGCTGAACGAGCTGGCGCGGCAGGCGATTTACGCGGATGCCAACTGGGACCGTGGCGGCTACTACGGGCGGATTCCGCCGCATGCCGGCCTGGCCCTGGCGCGGATGGTCGGGCACGTCACC
>CAYNHA010000131.1:0-10063 GCA_964397035.1 uncultured Verrucomicrobiota bacterium | reverse complement strand
CGTTTGCATCCAGCCACACAACGTCGCCCAGCGAAGCCGGCAGGTACAATCCCGCATCCCATGTCAGGTCATTCTCGCCCGACACCAGCGTCGTCGCCGCCATCTGGCCCGTCGCCACGTCGGCGTCGCTGTCGAGCGCCGCGTCGCCGCCCTGATTCAACGGACTCACGTACCAGCCGTTCGGCACCGCCACGCCCACGTGGTAGTCCGCCGGAATCAGGTTCGTGAACGCATACGCGCCCGCCACGTCCGTCGTCGCCACGCCCATCACGCCGTTCGTCGCGTCGTACAACGTCACCGCCACGCCCACGATGCCCGTCTCGCCGCCGTCCTGCACGCCGTTGGCATTCAGATCGTTCCACACGTAGTTTCCGATCGATGCAGGAACGTACAGCCCCGCGTCCCACGTCGGATCGTTCTCGCCCGAGATCAGCGTCGTCATTGACGTTCGGCCTGTCGTCGGATCCGCGTTGCTGTCCAGCGAGTCGTCAGCACCCTGATCTTGCGGAGTGAACACATAACCCGGCGGCAAGGTCATTCTCACATAGTAGTCGTTCGGCACCAGGTTCGTGAACGCATACGCGCCCGATACGTCCGTCGTCGTCGTCATGATCGCGACATCGTCGAAGTTGTATAACGTCACCACCACATTCGAAACGCCAACCTCGCCGCCGTCCTGAATGCCGTTGCCGTTCGCGTCCAGCCACACGAAATCGCCCAGCGTAGCGGGCACATCCACCGCATAGGGTGCATCGTTTGTCTTCGTCGGCACTGGGGGCGCATTGGTGGGCGTCGTGGGCATCGTCACCACGACATTCGTACGGTCCGCTCCCAAGGTATCGGCGGCGGCCGTGAAGGTTGCCACGATCGTTGTCGAGGAGCCCACAGGCAACGGACCGATATTGGTCCAGTTGATTTGGCCATCGTTCGCGTTGTCGTCGGACGCCGGCACGGAAGAGACATAAACCAGGTAATTGGTTTCATACGCATCCACCACCGGCACCGTCACCAAGTCCACTTCGCCTGTGTTGGTGACCAGGATTTCGAAGGCAACCGCTTCGCCAAGGATGGCCGGTCGTCCCAGCGGGCTCGTCCGATCCTTCTCCAGCGTATACCCCGCCGAAAGGATTTCGTAGGGAGCATCGTTCGTCTTCGGGAACACCGGCGGCGCATTGGTCGTGGTCGGACTCGCCACCACAACGTTGGTTCTCGACAAGCCCAGCGTGCTCCTTGCCGCCGTGAAGGTCGCCACGATTTGGGTGCTCGCGCCCACCGGCAAAGGCCCGATGTCGGTCCAGTGGATCGATCCGTCGCTAACGTTGTCGTCTGAAGCCGGCACGGACGACACATACGTGAGATCATTCGTATCGTAGACGTCTTCCACCGGCAACGTCACCAAGTCCACCTCGCCCGTGTTCACCACGGAAAGAGTGAACACAACCGGCTCACCCACCTGCGCCGCGCGGTTGGACGGACTCGTCCGGTCCTTCTCCAGGGTATAACCCACCGTCACGATCTCCACCGGAGCCGCGTTGGTCTTCGGCAGCAGTGGCAATCCATTCGTCGTGTAGGGACTGGCCACGGCCCGGTTGGTCGTGTCCCCCGGCTGCGTGCTGGCATGCGCCACGAATTGCACAGCCACCGTCACCGAACCGCCCACCGCAAGGGGGCCCACGTTGGTCCAGTGGATTGTTCCATCGTTGCCGTTGTCGATCGACGCGGGCACAGCCGATCCATAGGTCAAATAGGTGGTGTCATAGCGGTCTTCCAGCAACACCGGGTCGAGCCCCACCGAACCCGTGTTGGTCACGGCGATTTGGAACGTCACAACCTCGCCCACTTCCGCCGGACGGCCCAGCGGGCTCGTCAACACCTTCGAAATGGCATAGCTCGGAATGCTCAGCACGTCCTCGTCTTCAACGTCGGGCTCGTCGCGCTCCTCTGGATCATCCCCATCCAAGGTGCTGTGCTCCGTCACCACCGCCCGGTTCGTCACCGGACTGGACGCGCCATCGATCAGCGTGGCCCGGAACTGGAACAAAACCGACTCTCCCACTTCTATGGAATTGGTCGGTTGACCGCTGGCCGAATCGCTCAAAATCGTAATCGTCGCATGGCCGGGATTTCCGGTGAATCCGAAGGTAAACCCGTCCGGCACCGTCACCGGCGCTATCGTGTCCGTATCCCACCATGTGGTCGGCAACACGTCTTCGATCTCCACGTCAAATGCCGTGGACAGACCGCGGTTGGTCACCACCAGATCCATCACCACCACGCTGTTCGAAGCCGGGCTCATGATTTTCGTGATCGCCAACAACGGCTCCGCCACGCTCACGTTCACCACGCCACTGGTGTGTACCGGCGGATACCCGCCATACGCCACCGAGGCCGAGTTGGGCAGCACCGTCTGGCTGCCGGACACCGTCCCTGTGTTGGAACCCACGTCCAGAGTCAGCAAGTCGAATTCGATCGCAAACGAATTGTCCGCTCCATTGTTGTTGTTCGTCACAACCGTCAAGCCATTGAACGTGAAGGTGACGTCGTCGCCCGATCCCCCGGTTGTAGCCACGACGGGCGCACCCGGCAGGCTTCCGCCAAATCCAGCCACGTCTACAACCGTGCTGTTCGTGACAAAACGCATTCCTGCCGGAACCGCATCCGCCACGGTCAGGTTGGTCATGGTCGATTCCGGCAACGTCACCGTCAACCGATAGGTCGCCCGTTCGCCGATCGTCACGTTGGAACCGGTCGTATCCGCCGGCCCCGTTGCCGAAGTCCGTGCCAGCGCCTTGGCGATCACCATGTTGGAAATCGTCAGCGTGTCCTGCGCCGAATTCGTATAGCCGCGCTGAATGCCCACGGAATTGGTCTCGTAGATCGTGTCCGCCTGGAACGCAACGGCATTGGTGTAGAACGCTCCCGGTTCCACATCCTGCGCCAAATGCGCCGTGAAAACAAATTGCAGGGACTCGCCTGCTTCCAGCGTATTGGTTGCCTGACCGGAACCAACGTCGCTTGCATACCGCACCGTCACGTCCGCCGGTCCCGGAATCGTGCTGAAAACAAAACCTTCCGGCATCGACACGTTCGTGATGGAAGCCACATTGAAAACGGCTCCATCCAGCGCATCCTCCACGAGCAGGTCGTAGGCCGTGGCCAACCCGCTGTTCGTCGCCACCAGCGTGATGGTAATCTCGTCGCCCGCATCGCCGCGATCCGGCGACACCCCCTTGGAAATTCCAATCTGGGGTTCGATCAGGGTGACGGGAGGCCCCACCACAACCACCGGCGGATTGGGGTTCCCCGCAAATGTCACGCTGGCGCTGTTCGTCATCACTTTCTGGGGAACCAGGCCCGTATTCGCAGGCACGTTCAGCACCACGGCATCCAACCGCAAACGCAAAATCTGGCTGGAGGCGTTTGTCGTGGCCGACAACACCGAGTTGCCTTCCCACACCACCACCACGTTTTGTCCGCTGGCCCCCAGCAGCCCCGCATTGGGGGTGATGTTGGTGACCGGCGCCAGCGTTCCCGAAAGATCGTTGGTGATGACCACCAGCGAACCCACCACGTACGCCATGCCCGTCGGCATGAAGTCGGTGATCTGCAAGTCGGCAATCGTTCCCTCGGGCAATCCAACGGAAATCTCGTACGTGGCGATTTCACCAACCTGCAAGCTTGCTCCCGTGGAATCCGCCGGCCCTGTTTCGCTTGTGGCAAACAGAATCTTGCTCGGCGAGAAGTCGGAAGAAACGAATGTGGCGCGGTTCGTATCGCCCGTGAACCGCTGCTCTTGCCACACGTTGGTGGAGGCCAGCGAATCGCCCAACACCGTTGCCTGATTCGTCACGGTCGTGTTGGGCGGCAGCGAGCCGGCCGTATGGACGTCGAAGGTGAATACCAGCGACTCCCCAACCTCGATCGTGTTGGTGCCGGTTGGTGCATTCGTGTCCGATAGAATCCGGAGCACGTCACCTGCCACTTCGTAGACAAATCCGGTCGGCATCACCACGTTGGCCAGCGTCGACATATCAAAGAACGGCAACGCCAGCACATCCTCGATCGCCACGTCATAGGCCGTCGCCGTTCCGGAATTGGTCGCGGTCAACGTCACAAAAATCACGTCGCCCGCATCCACGTGGTTCGTCGGGGTCAGAGTCTTGATAATCTGCAGGCGCGGTTCGATCACGGTGGTGTTCACCACCGCCGAGGTCACCGCACCGCCGGGATTTCCGCCATAGGTCAGCGTGGCGCGGTTGGTGTGCACCGTCTGGCTTCCGCCCACCCCGCGATTGGCCGCATTGCTCCGTACAAGGTAATCCGCCAGCAGAACGAAAGAGTTGTTGTTCGTGTCGTTGTCGCCCGTCACCACCACGTTCGTGAACGTGAAGGTCATTTGCTGCCCCATTGCCGAAAGGCTGCCCGGCGCGCCGCCCGGACTTTCGGCCACGTCTCCGGCATTGCCGCCAAACCCCGCCGTATCGAGCCGCGCCGAGCCAAAGACATACGCCAGTCCGTTCGTGGAAAGCGTATCCACCAGCGTCAGGTTCGTGAGGGTGGTTTCGGGCAGGGTCATCGTCAGCCGATAGGTCACCACCTCGCCGATCTGCACGTTCGCGCCCGTAGAGTCCGGCGGAAGGTTCGTTTCGCTCGTCGCATGCAGCGTCTTGGCCAACGCCAATCCCGGCACGGTGAAGGTCGCGCTGTTGGTGTCGCCCGTGAAGCGCTGAACGCCAAACACGTTGGTGGAAGCCAGCGAGTCGCCCGCCACCGTGGCCGCATTGGTGTAAACCTGGTTGGCCCTCACCGTACCCGCGACGGCAACGTCAAAGCTGAAGTTCAGCGATTCGCCTGCTTCGATGGTGTTCGTGCCCGTCGGGGCATTCGTATCCGACCGGATGGCCAGCGTGGTGGGCGCACCCGTGTCGAACACGAATCCGGTGGGCGCCGTCAAATTGGCCAGCGACGAATAATCAAACACCACCGGGTCGAGCACGTCGGCAATCTGCACGTCGTAGGCGGTTGCCAACCCCGAGTTGGTCACGGCCAGCATAACGGTGACGACGTCTCCGGCGTCCAGCACGTTCGTGGAAAACGATTTGAAGATCTGCAGCCGGGGCTCGACCACCGTCGAGGTCACGGGCGCGGATGTCACCACCACTCCGCCGGGAATCCCGGTGTAGGTCAGCGTGGCCCGGTTGGTTTGCACCGTCTGTCCACCCGAAAGCCCGCGATTGGTCGGGCTGTTCAGAACAAGGTAATCCAGCAGCAGATGGAAGGTGTTGCTGGTGGTTCCCGCCCCTCCCGTCGCCACCACGTTGGTGAATGAAAAGGTCATCACCTGGGCCATGGCGGAAGTGGGGTTGGCTCCGGCCGCCGGACTCTCCGTGAAGTTGCCGACGTTTCCTTCAAACCCATTCGTATCCACGCGCGCAGACCCGAAGACATAGGCCAGTCCGTTGGTCGACATGCGGTCCACCACCGTCAGGTTGGTCACGGTCGATTCCGGCAAGGTGACCGACACCCGATACGTCAACACTTCGCCAATCTGCACGTTGGAGCCCGTCGAATCGGGCGGATTCTCGGTCTCGCTGGTGGAATCCAGCGACTTGGCGACCGAAAGCCCCGGCACCAGGAACGTGACGGTATTGGTTGCCGAATCGTTGCGTTCGGCAATGCTACCTGGCGGCGGGCCGTAAAGCGTCGTGCTCTCCTCCACGATCATCCGGTTTGTGTAGATCTGCCCGGGACGCACCGTCTGCGCCAGCGCCACTTCAAAACGACTGGTGGCGATGGACGTCCGCGGCAGCGCCGTGTCGCCAACCGAGAAGAGGCGGAAGATCCGCCCGCCCGAAGTCCCCACCAATTCCGTATTCCACCCCGGCGTGGTCCCCAGCACGTTGAACGCGCTGAAGTCGTAGACATTGCTCGACAGCACGTCGGTGACCAGCACGTCGTAGGCATTCGCCAGCGCATTGACGTGGTTGGACACCACCAGTGTGAACGTCACCACGTCGCCGGCATCGTTCGTGCCCGGCGTGCGCTGTTTGAGCGCCTGGATGTCGTGCTGAACAATCCGGTACACGGGTCCCGTCGCGCCCAATGTGGTGAAACCATCCGCCATGCTCACCACGTTGCTTCCGCGCCGCGGCGCATTGTTCGTCCCCACGTTCACGGCCTGGTCCAGCGCCACGAATTCCAGCCGCAGCAGGAAATAGTCGTTGCCCAGGTCGCCGTCCGGCGTATTCGTGATGGCCCCGAAAGTGAAGACCACCGGCAATCCCGACCCATCCGTCGTTGTCGAGGATGCCGGCGTCGGATCCGTGTCGGCAATCGCCAATCCATCCACGATGTTCGTCGGGAATTGCGGCCCGCCGACCGGAATTTCAAATTCGTAGCCACGCCCCGGATAGCTGAGGCCGACGTTGGTATTGGCTCCCACCCAGTCGATACCCGAGGGCACCGTGTCCGTCAGCACCAGATTGCTCACCACGCCCTGCGGCATGTCCACCCGGATCTGATAGACAAACCGTTCGCCAATCGTCCAATCGTTCGTGCCGCCAGCCGTCAGCGTGTTCGTCTGCGAAGAGGACACGTACGTCTTGCTGATTCCTTTCAGCGTCGCCGACGTGAACGTTGTCTCCGACTCCGTATAGTAGTTGTTCAGCCCACCCGTTCCATCTTCGCCGTCGCGCTCGTTGCCGTTGACGGAATCGTTGTCCAGCGAAACGTAGGTCGCGCTCGAACGGTTCGTGATCGTGGCCCCCACCAGCTGGTTGGTCACCATGACCGAGAACACGAAATCGATCGGCGCGTCGTTTGTCTTGAACTCTCCCAGCGCCGCTAGGTGGTTCGTGTTAAAGCTGATCGTCTGCCCGCTGACGTCGCCCGAGGCCGGCGAAATGAACGAGTTGAAAATCACGCCATGCGGCAGCGTGTCCGTAAACACGATGCTGTAGGCGCTCGTGCGGCTTGCCGCCGTGTGCACCAAGCGATTCGTGTAGATGAGGATGTCACCGGCCTGCACCAGATTCGAGTTCACGCTCTTGGTGATCTGCAGCACGGGCTCGAAAAGCGTCACCTCCGTCGTGCGCACCAGAGGCGCGTTGGTGAACCCTTCCAGCACAAAATCGGCCGAGGCCGCATTGGTGATCACCGCGCCATCCTGCACGTCCATGCGGTTCGACACCACCACCGGAATGTCCACCGCAAACGTGGAGGGGTTGGTCGTGAACGTCGCGGGCTGCAGCGTGAACACGCCCGTTCCGGCATCCCAGACCGCGCCCGTGACGCCGCCCGAGAATGCATAATTTTCGGGCGTGCCGAACGCCAACTGTTCGGGCAGCGTGTCGGCAATGACGGCGCCGCTGAAATTGCCGCCGAAATACAGCGCCTCGATGCGGTAGATCAGATCTTCTCCCACCCGCACGTTCCGGTTGGTTCCCGCCGCCCCGATGCCCTCTTCGTCGTAGCGCACCGTCTTGATCAACGTATGCCCCGCCGCCACGAACCGATCCTGGTCGAACGAATAATACTGCCCGTTGACGGCATTCAGCACGCTGCCCTGCATCGTGTCGGCCAGCGGGCTCCATCCCAGCGTATTCGTGAACACGCACGACGGCGTAATCTCTCCGCTGTCGCAGTCGCCCACCACTTCGGCCACCGCCGTCAGCGGTCCGCCGTTTTGGGTGACTTCCGCCGAGAAGAACAATTCGATCCGGTCATTGACGGGATCCAAAATCACGCCCGGGAAATTGAACAACAGGTTCGTGTTCCCTTGCTGCTCGAAATCCATCGCCGTCGCGCCCGACGACACAATGTTGCTCGACACGTACGTGACGTTGTCCCATCCCTCGCCCATCTTCACGCGCACGAAAACGCCATCGGCATCCGCCGTTTCGGAATTGTTCAGGACGGTGACGACAAAACTCACCACCTCGCCATTTGTCACAATTTGGCTGTTGGGCTGCAAATCAATGTCCAGATTGGGAATGCCCGGATAGGTGGAATTGATCCCTGTCGCAACACCGCTCTCTCCGCACAGATCGGTATAATCAAGGCGATTGCTCGACGTCAGCGAAGACGGCTCGCCCTGCTCCGGGTCCTCGAAATCCAAATCCGTCGGATCGGCCAGGCAATCGAGATTCTCGCCCGCGCTCGCCAGCGTCCACGTCACCGTGAAGGCGCTGCTCTTGCCCAATTCCAGATTGTCCAGTCCATCCAGAATGTCATCCTTGGCATCCACCGCCCCGCAGGCCGCCGCCGTGCTGAAATCCACCGTCGCCACGGAACCATGCGGCGTTCCGCCATACGTCACGGTCAGATTGGCTGCCGTGAATTCGCCCGCCACCGAAGCGCCCGTGAACACATATCCCGGCGGCGCCCATTCCGTGTACTGAATATCCGAATCCGTCGAGGCTCCTGAATTGGTCACCGTCACGGTCTTCGTCCCGCCGCACGTGTTCAGCGTCATCGCCCCCACCAATCCCGGCGGCGTCAGCCGCGGGGTCGTGATGATCGAGACGTTGTCCGACGCGCTCAGGCAGGCATTGCTTTCCGAACAGCCGTACGTCAACGAGGCCGTATTGATCACCGACGCCGCGCAGTTGTTCACGATACCCGTCACCAGGATCGTGATGGTCGGCTCGCCCAAGGCAAAGGGCGCCGCAAAATCGCCCGTCTGCGCGTTCAGCGTGTCGTTGCTCCAGATCAGCGTCTGCCCCGACACCGCATCCGGTGCCACCGAAGCGCCCGCGAAGGTGACCGCCGCCGGCAGCACGTCCGTCAGCGTCATGTAGGGCACATTCGCCTCCGATGCCGCCGCGTGCCGGATCGTGATCGTGTAGACGTTGGTCTCGCCCAGGTCCGCCGTGCTCAGCAGCGACGATTTGTCCAGTTCCAGCAACGGCTGGTCGGGACTCAGCACCGACACCACTTCCCGGTTGCTGACGATTGTGCCGCACAGGTCGGTGAAACTGCCTTCCGAAACGAATTGCCCGCCCCCGGCTCCGCCATCGCAGCCCAACAGCACGTTGTAGTGGATCGTCACTTCGTCATTGGGTTGCATCGCTGCCATTTCCGGAATCTGCGCCGACGTCCACGTCAAAGGATCGCCCGGCAACCCCGTTCCCGGCGGGTCGGCGATCGGCACAAAGGCGCCGCCGTTGATGCTGACTTCCGAGCTGCCCGGATAATAGGCAATGCCCGTCGGCAGCGTCTGGAACGCCTTCACGTCGTAATCCATCGTCAATCCGCTGTTGCGCACGCTGTAGTAGACCGGATTGCTCGAACACAGCGCGTTCTCCACCGGGAACGTCGCCCGCGTCACCAGCGATCCCGAAATCGAAACGAACCGGGCTGTTGAATCGGCCGTCACGTGGCAGTCGTCTCCGCCGCAGCCGAACGACGAACGCAGCACAATCTGATCGCCGCCGCCGCAGGAGGTCATGTAGTTGGTCACCCCGAACTCAAAGGGCTGCCCGAAATAGAGGTCGTCGAATTCGCCATCGCCATCGAAGTCGTAAAGCGGCGCACGCGGCCCCGGCAGTCCCTGGAATTCCCACACCACGTTGGTGGCCGTCACGGTTGCCGGCGCGAACTCGGAACCGCCATATGCCACGTTCGGAGGCAGCACCATTTCCACGCGCAGGTTGTAGGCCGGCGCATAGGCCGTGTTGATGACCCGGACTTGCGTCACGATCTGGGTATCCACCAGAAATTGCAGTTCCGGCTGCAGGTTGTTCATCAGGCTGGCACTGGCGAACAGGGGAGCGCCATTCGTTCTCGAGATCCGGCTTTCCGAGGGCGGATCTGCCGTCCCGTCCCCGCAACGGGTGTTGTACAGCAATTCGGCACGGGTCTGCCCGTTCGTGTCCGATGAACACGCCGAACGCAAGCGGTACCGGATCGACATGTTTTCATTCGTCCGCAAATCGCCCAAATCCCAGGTCAGGCGGTTTCCGGAAATGGCCGGATCGAACGCCGGCACCGGTGTCCCGCTCAAATCCAGCACATTGCTGAACACCGTGGAACCCGCCACGTACTCGAAGCCCGCGAACAGGTC
>CAYNHA010000130.1:0-18861 GCA_964397035.1 uncultured Verrucomicrobiota bacterium | reverse complement strand
GCTGAGGTCGGTGTAGCGTCCGGTGGAGTCCATTTCCCAGGTGAAGGTGCGGCTTTGCTTGGCCAATTGGTCGAAGCGGCGGAGACTGGAGGCCAGTTCATAGGTCCGCTCGCTGACGAGCCGTTCCATGTCTTCGTGGCGATGGGAGAGCGTGCTGATCACCAGGGTGCTGGCCAGCGTGATGGAAAGACCGGCCAGCAGCACGATCCAGCTCAGGAAGGTGGTGTTCATGGCGACCAGTTCCCGGGTGGGGTGCGCGACAACGGCAAACGCCTGCCCAAAGGCGAGAATGGGGCGCGAAAACGTCATGGGGCCCGTCAATGGTTTCGTCCACTCCGGGGAGTCTTGGGAATCGCGCGAGGAAACCAGATGTTTGGGCGGGGCCTCGGTCTGCAACTGGAGAAAGTCGATGGAAAGAAGGGGGTCGTCCTCGGGCTTGGCCCTCACCAACGTCCGGATCAAGGTGTCCGGACTCAGGGCCGCCACGGCAAAACCCTTGAGGGCGCGGGGAGGATCGGTATAGCGAACAGCGCGCAAGACCAGGATGTCGGTTTCGGTGTTCCGGTTCGCGCGGCGGGATGGAAACTCGGTGGCGGTGATCAGGTTCTGTTGGGCGGCTTCGTTGAGGGCGGCGCGGATGGATTCCACGGAACCCAGGTCGAATCCCGGCGCGAGTTTGTTTTCCAGCGAGGATTGGGAAGACTCGATGTGGAGAATGGGATAATAGACGTTCCGGGGAAGCGCGGGAACGGGTTGGCCTGCGGAGTCCTCCTGCCAGATCCGGTAGTCCTTGTCGACTTGCTGACGGACCAGTTGCTCAAAGGGTTCCTTGTCCTCGGCGTTTACCGCGGGCACCCAGGCCCAGTTCATCACTTCGGGCATCTGGCCGAGATATTCGGAAAAGTGCCGGAATTCATCGCGGGTCACCCATTCGCTGTTTTCGATGAAGCGGGAGAGGCTTTCGATTTCCGAGTTCCGGAGGGAGGCCAGCGTATTGAGTACATAGCCGGATTTCAGGTGGGCAAGGGACTCAAACGCCTGCTGGGTGTATTGGGTTTCAATGGAGCGCGCGAGCCAGACCACGGTCAGGGTCAGGGTCAAGCCGGTGGCCGAAGTGAGGGCCGCTTCCAGATAGCGCCAGCGTTTTTGAAGGCGGTCCCTCCGGCCATCCTTGTGGCGCCGGAGCAGATGCGCGATCAGCAAAATCACGACCAAGGAAATGGTTAGCAGCAGGGGGACCGTTCCCGCCCGGAGGGTTCGCGCCTTCCAGGCGGAGGCTTCGATGTCGATTCCCACCACGGTGAGCAGATTTCCGGTCTGGGGATCGCTCACCGGGACAAACGAACTGACCCAGACCCCCCAGCGGTCCGAAATCGGCCCCTCGGTGGCGATTTTCCGGGTGTCGAAAACGGACTGGAGCAGGGGAGAGGCCTCCTCGTAGGTTTGGCCGGGGAGAGAGGGGTCGGGCGCATCGGGACTCTCCGAATCCGCTTGGAAAACAACGGTTCTGTCCGGGGTGCGGTTCATCAGATAGATCCATTTCCAGAACGGATTGATCTGCTGCGCCGCCATCAGCTGTTTCTTGAGGCGTCGATATTCCGGCTTCGGTTCGTCGTCTTTCGTGCCGGAAAGGGCTTTCAGTTGGTCCAATTGGATGCCTTGGGCCACAAGGGAGGTCTGCTGAATCAGCGCTTCGCGCATCTGGCGGTCTTCCCTCCGGATGGACCAGACCGCGAACAGTCCCCCCAGCAGGACGACGCCCAGCAGGACGGCACCGAACCGCAATCGGTGCCAATAGCTGGCCGAAAACAACTTGGGTCTTATGCTCACGACGGCTCCTCTGCTCCCGGATCGATCGCTCGAAAGAGAACGCACCCTCATCATGCCTGTTTCGGCGCTGGCCCGCAATGCAACAATTTTGGCGGATGCGGGACCGATTTGAAGTTTGAAGCCGCCTGCGCTATTCTAGGCGCTTGGAAAGGACGCTTGAACTTCATGAACATCGACAAACTGACAACGAAAGCCCAGGAAGCCATCCGGGAGGCCCAGCAACTGGCCGAGACCTATCGCCATGGCGAGGTGGATACGCTTCACCTGGTGCTGGCGCTGGTCCGGCAGGAGGGGGGCGTGGTTCCGTCCATTCTGGAGAAGATCGGGGTCAAGGCCGACCTCTATGGCGAGGTGCTGGACCGCGTCTTGCGCGCCCGGCCCCAGGTGGAGGGCGAGAGCCTGCACCGCGGCCTCTCCCGCGACTTGCAGACCACGATGGAGGCCGCCGCCAAGCTGGCGACCCAGATGAAGGACGAATATGTCAGCGCCGAGCACCTGTTTCTGGCGGCCCTCGGCCGCAAAAACGGCGAGGCGGCGCAGGCCGCTTCCCATTTGGGCATCACCGTTGATTCCGTCCTGAAGGCGCTCCAAAGTGTGCGCGGCAACCGCCGGGTGACGGACGAGTCGCCCGAAGACAAATACGAAGCCCTCAAGAAGTACGGGCGCGACCTGACGGAGGAGGCCCGCAAGGGCAAGCTGGATCCCGTGATCGGGCGCGATGCCGAGATCCGCCGCGTGGTGCAGGTGCTGTCGCGCCGCACCAAGAACAATCCCATCCTGATCGGCGAGCCCGGCGTGGGCAAAACCGCCATTGCCGAAGGGCTGGCGCGCCGCATCGTGGCGGGCGACGTGCCGGAAGGACTCAAGGACAAGCGGGTGGTTTCCCTGGATCTGGGCTCGATGCTGGCGGGGGCGAAATACCGCGGCGAATTCGAGGACCGTTTCAAGGCGTTCCTGAAGGAAGTCATCGGGAGCGAGGGCGAGATCGTCCTGTTCATCGACGAGCTCCACACGCTGGTGGGAGCTGGCGCGGCGGAAGGCGCGGTGGATGCCTCCAACATGATCAAGCCTGCCCTGGCCCGCGGCGAATTGCGCTGCGTGGGGGCCACCACGCTGGACGAATACCGCAAGCACATCGAGAAGGATCCCGCCCTGGCGCGCCGGTTCCAGCCCGTGTTGGTGGAGGAGCCCAGCGTGGAGGATACCGTGGCCATTCTGCGCGGCCTCAAGGAGCGCTATGAAGCCCACCACGGGGTGCGCATCCAGGATGGCGCGCTGGTGGAGGCGGCCAAGCTTTCCCACCGCTATATCGCGGACCGGTTCCTGCCCGACAAGGCCATCGATCTTGTGGACGAGGCCGCCAGCCGCCTGCGCATGGAGATCGACAGCATGCCCGTCGAGATCGACGAACTCGAACGGCGCATCATGCAGCTCGAAATCGAGCGCGAGGCCCTCAGGAAGGAGAAGGACAACGCGTCGAAGGAACGGCTGGCCGCCTTGGAGAAGGACCTGGCCGAACTGCGCGAGGAAAACGCCTCGCTCAAGGTCCATTGGGAGCATGAAAAGGAAATCATTTCCGGGATCCGGTCGGCTACGGCGGAACGCGATTCCCTGCGCACCGAGGAGGAGCAGGCCCAGCGGCGGGGGGAATACGAAAAGGCCGCTGAAATCAAGTATTCGCGCCTGCCTGCCATCGACAAGAAGATTCAGCAGGCGCAGGACTCGCTGGCCGATTTGCAGAAAACCCAGCGCATGCTGCAGGAGGAGGTCACGGCCGAAAACATTGCGGAAGTGGTGGCGGCGTGGACGCACATCCCGGTGAGCCGCCTGCTCGAAGGAGAAAAGGAAAAGCTTCTGGGCATGGAAGAGCGCCTGCGGCGGCGAGTGATTGGCCAGGACGAGGCGGTGGAGGCGGTTTCCCGCGCCGTGCGCCGTTCGCGCGCGGGATTGCAGGATCCCAACCGGCCCATCGGTTCGTTCATTTTCCTGGGGCCCACGGGCGTCGGCAAGACGGAGCTGGCGCGTGCGCTGGCCGAGTTCCTGTTCGACGACGACCAGTCGATGACGCGGATCGACATGAGCGAATACATGGAGAAGCACTCCGTCAGCCGTCTGATCGGCGCGCCCCCCGGCTACGTGGGCTATGAAGAGGGCGGCGCCCTCACGGAGAGCGTTCGGCGCAAGCCGTATTCGGTGGTGCTCTTCGATGAAATCGAAAAGGCCCATCCGGATGTGTTCAACGACATGCTCCAGATCCTCGATGACGGACGCCTGACCGACGGGCAAGGTCGGACGGTGGACTTCAAGAACACGGTCCTGATCCTGACCTCGAACATCGGCAGTGCTCTGATCCAGGAGGCGCTGGAGAAGCATCCGAAAATGAAGCGCGGACAGACGGCCTATGCCGAAATGGAGAAGGGCGTGCTTGCTGCGCTGCGCCAGAACTTCCGTCCGGAGTTTCTGAACCGCGTGGACGAGGTGATCCTTTTCCGCAGCCTGGGCCTTGATCAGTTGCGGAAGATTGTCGGCATCCAGATCGACCGGGTGCGCGGATTCCTTGCCGAGAAGAACATCCGCCTCGAGGTGACCGATGCCGCCGCCGAAAAATTGGCGGGGGAGGGCTATGATCCCGCCTTTGGTGCGCGCCCCCTGAAGCGTGTGATCCAGCGTCTGGTTCTCGACGAACTGGCGACCCAGGTTCTGGCGGGAGAAATTCCGGATGGGTCGGTCGTGGAGGCCGACTTCGACCCGGACCATCCCGACAAGATCACATTCCAGGTGAAGAACTGAGCGGGCGCATCCTCGTTTCACCGACCTGCTATTCCTTCTCGGTGGCCATCTCATCCTGCTCGAAAATGGGTGACATGCCCTATGGGCCGCCCATGAAACGAGGACGCCCCCCCCTCCACATCAAATCGACTAGTTATTATAATAACTAGTCAAAAGCTCTTCACTGGTTTTGGGGCTTCCCGTGGTTCATCGGAATGATGCTTCCGTTTCCATGGAACCGAGTTCGGGACAAGTCCGGCCTAGAATTCGTAGCCGAAATGGCGGATGTCGCGCGCGTAGAGGCGGCGGACTTTCTCGATGTCGCAGTCGGTGTAATAGGACCGATAGGGGGCGTGTTCATACCGGTTGGTGTGCTCCAGCGTGATCGCGCCCAGATCCAGCCGCCTGCACACCGCGGCGAAATCATGGTTCAGGGTTTCGAAACGTCCGACGAAGTCGATGTTGAGCCGGCCATCGGGAGTGCTGATGTAGTCCAGCTGGTTGTAGGCGATGGATTTCCAATAGGGAATGGCCGAATCTGTCGGGTCGTCGGTCTCGGCGATCTCATCAACGCAATCGAGGAATTCGGAAAACGAGCGCGAATTCTCCAGCACGTAGGACATGAACCGGTTCGTCGGGCCTTTGTTCCGGATCATGTTGTACCACGACAGGAGGCGGTCCCACGGATTGCGGACAAACGCAAATTTGAACAGGGTGTTTTGCTCTTCCGTGAGCGCAACGTGCTTCATTAGCGAGTGGGGATGGAAGATCGTCCGGGTGCCGGGAATGGCTTGCAGGGCGCGGGTGATGCTGGTGCCGGCCGTTTTATGGATGTGGATGAAAAGGAACCGCCGGGTTTCATTGAGGAGCATATCCAAACCTTTCGAAATCTTCGGCGTAGGCGGCCGCAATCCGTTCCCTTGTCTCGGGCCGGATCCGGCCGAGCAGTGGCTCCTTCGGCAGTCCGGTGGAATTGAGACGGGGCTCCTGGTTCTGCGGACCGGGAACAAACGCGGGCGAACGGTTTTTCAATTGTCGAAGGAGCCTTGCCAGTTCGGCGGGGAAATTCTCGTATTTTCCGACAAAGTCGACGGAGCTGTCCACATAGTGGCATTGGGGTTCGCGGTGGGAGCCGGTTGCCGTTTCCAGGAAGGCGATGCACCAGCGGTGGAAGTCGTCCGGTTCGAACTGGGCGTACGATTCCAGATGCCGATGGCGGAGCCAGAAATATTCGGACAGCAACCGCGTGCCGGGATGGCGCACGAAGGTGAATTTGAAATACGACGCATAGTCCGGAATCAGTTCTTGCAGCAGGTCGGGCGTGTAGTGCTGCGGCTCGAAGCGGAGGCGGGGCGACGAAGTGCGGTGGCGATAGGCTTCCATGAAGGCGAAGCGGTCCCTGTCCCACCTGGAAAACATGAAGCTTTCCGGTGTGTCCATTCCGAAATACGTCGCCAGCGAGGTGCCGGCCGTTTTGGGGATGTGGATAAACAACAGTTTACTCTTCGCGTTGAAGGGCATGGCAAAAGGCGGGGTTCAGGGGTTCATTCATTCCATGGGTGTGGCAGATGGGTTCGCGGGCGGCACAATCCACATGGCCCGCGCAGGGCGGCAGGACGGAGGTGGAATCCGATGGCTTTCATTTCTTGTCCAGCACGGTCCGCACGTGTTGCGCGAGGTTCCAATGGATGGTTCCCCCCTGGAAGCGGGAGTACAATTCGTCCTTGTCCTTGGCCAGCTCCACATCGGAAACGGGATAGCCCAGGGGGCCGGTTTCCCATCCCTGCCGCGCCCACTCGTCGCGGATGGGGCCGTGGATTTCGAAGGCGCCCCGTTCGGGCGTCCAATAGATCGAGCCGCCTTTTTCAAAATGGTTGAAGCGTCCGATCCCGTCGGGGGTTCCCGTTTCATCGGTGGTGGGATATCCCAGGAATTCGCAGGTTTCCCAGCCGAGCGAAGACCACTTTTCGCGGATGTAGCCATAGATGACGTGCGCGCCGGTTTCCGGGGTCCAGTAGATCGAGCCGCCGGCGAAATGGATATAGCGACCCCGGCCATCCGGACAGGATTGCTCGTCGGTTTGGGGCGCGCCGAGGAAGCCGGAGGCGCCGCCGAGCTCTTCCCATTTCTGGAGAATGTCCGACAGGTTGGCGCGGGGAGGAGACGGCTTTTTCTCCTTGGGCTCTTCGCGTTTGGGCGGTTTGGCTGGCGGAACAGCCTTGGTGGAAACTTCCGGCGCGGGAGGGGCGGGTGGCGTCAGGAGCGGTGAAATGGGTTCCAGATTCCGTTTCGCGGCGGCGGTGCCCCGGCGTCCGTTCGGGGCCACCCAGCGTCCGGCCAGCTCATGGGGCAGGCGCGGGTCCATTTCCAGGCTGATTTTCCAGCCGTGCAGGAGATCCCAGCGCGCGGAGGGATTTTCGAAATCGATCCACAGGTCGAGGGTGCGTCCCCGGACGGTTCCGTTCACGCGATAGGCGGACATGGGGTCGCCCTTGGCATAGAACGTGCCGAGGCGCCGGTCGGGCAGGGGGCGGCCGGCCTCGTCCTGGAATCCGTTGTGGTCGAAATCCTTTTGCATCATGCCGGGCAGGTGGTAGACGTCCAGGATGCCGTCCAGTTCCTCGGCGTCCAGGTGCCAGCGGCCGATGAATTTCAATTCGGGCCACGGCCTGGGCGGGGCGACCTTTTCGATGTAGGACGCCCATTCTCCGTACTGGAGATAGTCGTAGCGGATGCGCGTGAGGCAGTCGTTGGTGTCATACACACCCACGTCGCCCCAACTGTTTTTCACGAGAAAATACGGGTTTTCGGGATCGGTCCGGTTGTAGCCGATGAGCAGCATGCGGTGCGGCGCCGCATCCCCCGCGGGCCCGTTGTATCTCCATACGCGTCCGGAATAATCGCCCGCCAGCCGGAAGTCCCAGATCACTTCGCGCCCGCGGGCCAGCACCGCTTCGATGGCCGCCGGGTCTTGGGCGGCCTCCTTGGGGAGCCATTTCACGGAACGGATTTGGTAATAGCGCGGGGCCAGGAGCGCGAAGGGCGGCAGGTTCACGGGATCCAGGTTGAAGCGGCTGACGGTGAACTGGTTGTCCCAGAACGGATCGTTCTTGTCGGCGTGCTTGCCCAGGTGCGCGGGCAGGGGCCGATAGGGCATGTAGAGTTCCTCGGGAATGCCCATCCGCAGGCAGGGCTCGGCGGCTTCGACGGACATGGCGTGGTCGGACTGGATGCTGGTTTCGCGCTCCGTCGCCGTCGGCACGCGCAGGGTGGAGGTGTACCACGGACCGTTCATCTCGACGGTTTCCAGGAAGAACACCTGCCCCATGTAGTCGGAGAACAGTTCGGACAAATCCAGATCGCCGTATCCCGCCCGCTTGTAGGCCGCCTCCATGGCCGCCACGGTGGCGTGGATGAAGCAGTTGCCGCGCTGCCCCTGGTTCCTCACGGGCGTCTGGCCGGAACTCAGGTCCACCGCCGTCGGCAGGGCCAGGCCCGGCGCGGCGACAAGCATCCCGGCAAGAAAGAGGAGAGCGGTCGTTTTCATCCGCGCAAAAATTTCTCCATGGCCTCCAGCCCGTCGGGCGTACCCATGTCGAGCAGCGGGGGCGGAGCGGGGAGAACCGCGAGTTTCTTCTGCGCGACGAGCGCCGGAAAGATCTCGGTTTCGATGGAAACGGCCCGTCCGGCTGGAATGGAGGCGATGAGTTCGCGCGGCAGCAGGTAGATGCCCGTGTTGACGTGGCCGCTTTCGCGCTCGGCCTTTTCGCGGAAGGCGGTCACGAAGCCCGCGGCGTCGAACTCCACGGTGCCGTAGCGGCCGGGGTCCTCGATGGGCGTGGCGAACAGTTTTCCACAGTGTGGAAACATTTTTTCCATTGTGTGGAAAAATTCGGAAACATTTTTCCATTGCGTGGAAAACTTCAGGTGGGGCGTGAGGGAGTCGCCGTTGAAGACCAGGACCGGATCGCTCTCCAGAAGCGGCTCGACGAATTGGAGGGCGCCGCCGGTGCCGAGTGGCTCGGGCTCGCGGGAGAGGCGGATGCGCAGACCGTCGGCGGGGCGGGCGGCGAGATAGTCTTCCAGCACGTCGGCCTTGTGGCCGGCGGCGAGGAGGATCTGGCCGATGCCGTTCTGGCGCAGCCAGTCGAATTGCCATTCGAGAAAGGGGCGGCCGTGAACGGGGACGAGCGCCTTGGGCAGGTCCGGGAACCGCGCGGCGATGCGCGTGCCCTTGCCGCCGAGCAGGATGACAGCTTGTGGAATCATGGGGGAAGGATGCCAAGGGCGCGGGAGATTGTCACGGGATATTCAGGGCGAGCCGAGGGGGGAAGGCGGGCTTTCGAGCACCTTGCGCAGCTTGAGGGCAAGGTCCTGCCGGGTGAATGGTTTCTGGATGAAGGAGACGCCGTCGTTCAGCACGCCGTGGTGGGCGATGACGTCGGCCGTGTAGCCGGACATGAAGAGGCAGCGCATCGTGGAATGGCCGTCGAGCAGTTTCCGGGCGAGGTCGCGCCCGTTCATGGCCGGCAGGATGACGTCGGTGAGGAGCAGGTCGATCCGTCCGGGATTCTGGGCCGCAAGGTGGAGGGCCTCCTGGGGCGTGGAGGCGCCGAACACGCGGTAGCCCAGCTTCTCCAGCATGGTCTGGGTGCTTCGCAGGATGGAGAGTTCGTCCTCCACCAGCAGGATGGTTTCCTGGCCGTGCGGGGCGGGCGCGGCGGTATCCCGCGGGGCGGAGGATTCTTCCGGACCCCGGTGCCGGGGAAGGTAGATGGTGAAGAGCGAGCCGTGTCCCACTTCGCTGTACAGGCTGATGAAGCCGTTGTTCTGCTTCACGATGCCGTACACCGTGGCCAGGCCCAGGCCGGTTCCGCGTCCGACGCCCTTGGTGGTGAAAAACGGCTCGAAGATCTGGCGCTGGATGTCCGGACCCATGCCGCAGCCGGTGTCGCTGACGGCGAGGAAGACATAGTCGCCGGGGGTGGCGCCCGGCCGGTTGGCGCAATAGGCTTCGTCCAGCGTGGCGTTGCCGGTCTCGATGGTGATGGTGCCGACGCCGGTGATGGCATCCCGGGCGTTGACGCACAGGTTGGCGAGGATCTGGTCGACCTGGGAGGGGTCCACCCGGGTGGTGCCCAGATTGCGGCCCGGCTTCCATTCGATGTGGATGTCTTCGCCGATCAGGCGGCGCAGCATCTGAAACATGCCTTCGATGGAATGGTTCAGGTTCAGCACCTGGGGGGCGATGGTTTGCTTGCGGGCGAAGGCGAGGAGCTGCCGGGTGAGGTCGGCCGAGCGCTGGGTGGCTTTCCGGATTTCGTCGAGGTCTTCGTGGAGGGGATGGTCCTGGGGCATGTCTTCCAGGGCCATTTCCGCATGGCCGAGGATGGCGCCGAGCATGTTGTTGAAATCGTGCGCGACGCCGCCGGCGAGCCTTCCCACGGAGTCCATTTTCTGGGCCTGCGTCAACTGCGCCTGCAGGCGCTCCCGTTCGCTTTCGGCCAGTTTGCGGTCCGTGATGTCTTCGGAAATCCCCAGCAGGTATTCGGCCCGGCCGTCGGCATTCAGCACCGGAACCTTCCACGTGTGCAGGATGCGCGTTCCTTTGTGGCGGGTCAGGAGGTGTTCCTCGGGAATGTCCAGGAGTTCCTTCCCCTGGAGAACCTCGCGGTCTTTCTGCAGGAAGAAATCCGCCTGTTCCGCAGGGAAAAAATCGTGGTCGCTCTTGCCAAGGAGTTCCTCCTTGGGAATGCCCATCAGCTCTTCGCAGGCCCGGTTGCAGCGCACGAAGCGCAGGTGTTCGGCCTCCTTGAGGAACAGCATGTTGGGGATGTTGTCGATGATGGAATCCAGGAAGGCGTTGGTCCGCCGCAGTTCTTCCTCGGCCCGGCGGCGTTCGGCGTTGTCCTTTTCGAGTCGGCGGTTGGCCTCCTCCAGTTCGGCCATCTTGGTTTCCAGCTTGCGGACGAGGGTTTCGTTGTATTGCCGGAGGAAGGCTTCCTCCTGCGGGTCGGGGATGTCGGCGGGTTTCTGTTCGTGGCCGTTTTGCAGGATGGTCTTGATCTTGGCCAGGAGCACGTCGGGCTCGGCGGGCTTGGCGATGAAGGCGTCGGCGCCCAGGGAGAGGGCGAAATCGAGGTCGCGGTCATCCGTGTAGGTGGCGGTGTAGAAAAGGAAGGGGACGGAGCGGAGGGACTCGTCCTTTTTCCATTCGCGGCAGAGGGTGAAGCCATCCATGACGGGCATGAAGATGTCGGCCACGATGAGGTCGGGCTTGCGCTGGCGGGCCTGGCTGAGGGCGTCCGCCCCGTGGGTGGCCAGAGCCACCTCGTAGCCGCTTCCCTGCAACAGGGCGCGCAGGAAGTAGCGGTTTTCCTCGTTGTCGTCCGTGATCAGGATCCGGTGGCGTTTCATGGGGTTTCCATCCCTTCCGGTGGTTTCATGTGGCGCTCGATCTCGGTGACGAAGGTGTCCGGGTCGATGGGCTTTTCGATGTAGCCCGTGCAGCCGGCGGCGATGGTTTTTTCCCGGTCGCCCTCCATGGCGTAGGAGGTGACGGCCACGATGGGGATGTGGCGGAGCGCGGGGTTTTTCCGCAGGGTCCGGGCGACGGAATAGCCATCCATGCCGGGGAGCTGGATGTCGAGCAGGATCATGGCAGGGACGATTTTTTCGGCCAGTTCGATGCCTTGCAGTCCATCGGCGGCGGACACCACGGCATAGCCGCGTTTTTCCAGCAGAAAGGTGGCGAGATAGCGGTTTTGCTCGTTGTCTTCGATCATCAGGATGGTTTTTTTCATGACGCGTGCGCTCTTTCGGTGGGGACCTGGAACATAAAGACGCTGCCTTTTCCGGCGGTGCTTTCCACGGAGATCTTTCCTCCAAGCAGTTCGGCCAGCCGCTGGCAAATGGCCAGTCCCAGGCCGGTGCCTTCGTGCTGGCGGGAGAGGCCGGAATCGATTTGGCGGAACGGCTTGAACAACTGGCCCATGTCTTCCGGGCGGATGCCGATGCCGGTGTCGGCCACCGACAGGAGAATCCGGTTTTCCTCGGTCCGGGCGGTGAGCGTCACGCGGCCCTGCTCCGTGAACTTGATGGCGTTGTTGAGGAGGTTCATCAGGATCTGCTCCACGCGGCGCTCGTCGCTTGTGCAGGAAGCGATGCCGGGCGCCACCTCCACCAGCAGGGCCAGGTTCTTCTTCTCGGCCAGGGGCCTCACGATGTTGGTGATTTTTTTGATCGAGCCCCGCAGGCTGAACGGCGTGCAGGATACCGTCACCTGGCCGGCCTCGATCTTGGAGATGTCGAGCACGTCGTTGATCAGCGCGAGCAGGTGCCGGGAGCTGTCGCGCACGATGTGGAGCTGCTTCTCCTGCTCCTCCGTGAGGGGGCCGGCCAGCTTCTGCAGCAGGATGCCGGTGAAGCCGATGATGGAATTGAGCGGCGTGCGCAGTTCGTGCGACATGGTGGCCAGGAAGGAGGATTTCAGGCGGTCGGCGGATTCGGCCGCCTCCTTGGCCTCCAGAAGGGCGCCGTTGGCCACGATGAGCTCGTTGGTCCGCTCCTCCACCCGCTTTTCCAGCTCGTCGGCGCGAAGCTGCACTTCCTTGTAGAGGAGGTCGATTTCGTGGTTGCGCAGCTTGAGCTCCCGGGTGCGGAGGGAGACCTGGTGCTTCAGCGTGGCGCTCCAGGCGAGAATGAGGAGGACCAGCGCGAGGGTGGCGGCGCCCGCCCCCTTGAGCCAGGCGGGCAGTTGGAAGGGCAGCTCCTCGGAAGTCCACCGCTGCAGGGATTGGTAGTAGACGGAGTTGCGGTCCTGCTTCATCTCCTTGAGGTGCCGGTCGATGGCCTCGAAGAGAACGGCGTTGCCGGGCAGGGGGGCGGCAAAGTAGAGGCGGGTGGGATTGAAGATGATGGCGGTGTCCTCCAGCGGCCCCTGGCGGAGGTCTCCCGCGCTGTAGAAGCGGTTGGCGATGACGGCGTCGACTTCGCCCCTGACGGCGGCGGCAAACGCCTGGGCGTAGTCCGGGAAGGGGTGCAAGGTGAATTGCAGGTCGAAGTCCCGGACCAGTTTTTCGAGGCTGGATTGCTGGATCGAGCGGTCCAGCAGGGCAATCCGCTTGTTGTGGAGGTCCAGGACGGAATGAATGTCGCTGCCTCGGCGGGCATAGATCTGGAACCAGTCGGACAGCACGGGCTCGCGGGGAAACGCATACAGGTTTTCCCGCTCGGGGGTGAAGGCCACGTCGGGCATCAGGTCGATTTCTCCGGCCGACAGGCGGTCCAGCCCCTGCCCCCACGTTCCGGGGACGTATTCCAGCGTCCAGCCTTCCCGGGCGGCGATGTCTTCGAGGATGTCGACGAAAATCCCTTCGGGCTTTCCGGAGACGGACAGGGAGACCTTGGGCTTGTTGTCATAGATCCCGACCCGGATGACCGATTCCGCGCGGACCCCGCCGGAAGCGCCCAGGGCGATCAGGAGGGTCAACGCGGCCCATCCTTTTTTGCGGTGCTCGTTCATCTGCTTCGCGACTCCTTGCGGGGTTTCCACGCCAGATCCGGAACCGGACTTCTCACCAACCTGAACGAAAGTGTAGTCCTGCGGAACGGGGGGTGCAAGACTGGTTTTGTCTGGGCGTTGGGGCGGGAAGAAACCGGATTTTTTGTGTGCAAGGGGGCGCGGGGTGGGGTATACAATGGGCGGAGCAAGGAGAACCAAATGAAGATCATCCATTTTTTGTTGGGTTTGGTGCTGTATGCCGCCATCGTGGCGGTGGGGCTGGCCCTGGTGGTTTCGATGCAATATCCGGATTTCATCCAGATGGCGCAGTGGGCGGTGCGGGGGCTGCCGGCCTGGATGCGGGTGGCGGCGGGCGTGGGCGTGCTGGTCTATTTGTTTGCCTACCTCCTGACGGGGTTGTCGTGGAAGAAAAAAGGAGCCTTCATCACGTTTGAAAACGACAACGGCACGGTGAGCGTAAGCGCGTCGGCGGTGCAGTCCTATCTGAACGGCCTGAAGGGCGAGTTTGCGGCGGTGGTGGCCCTGAAAACGCAGTTGCAGGTGGTGCGCGGCGCGTTGGAGGTCGGGCTGGTGGTGGGGGTCAAGGATGGCACGCAGATTCCGGAGCTGTGCAAGCTGATGCAGACGCGCGTGCGGGAATTGCTGGAGGAGCACCTGGGCACCTGCGACCTCGGCGGGGTTTCGGTGGAAGTCAACGAGATCCGGTCGCGCAAGGCCGCGCCGGGCGAAGAAGCGGCATAAGGCGGGAGAACGGTTATGGACTGGGATGTGTTTGCCGAAGGGCACCTGGATGTGGCGCACGAAGTGTTGACCTCCATGCGGCCGCTGATCGAGGCGGTGGCGGTGGGAATGGCGGAGCGGATCCGCCAGGGGGGCAAGATCATGGTGTGCGGCAACGGCGGAAGCGCGGGCGATGCGCAGCATTTCGCGGCGGAGCTGGTCAACCGCTTCATGCGGGAGCGGCGGCCCTATGCGGGATTGGCGCTGACGACGGATAGCTCGGTGCTGACCTCGATCGGGAACGACTACGATTTCGCGCAGGTGTTCTCCAAGCAGGTGGAGGCGCTGGGGCGCAAGGGCGATGTGCTGCTGGCGGTTTCCACCAGCGGCAACGCGGCGAATGTGTGCCGCGCCGTGGAATCGGCGAAGGCGGCCGGGCTGTGGACCGTGGCGCTGTGCGGCGGCAAGGGCGGCGCGCTGGCGAAGCTGGCGGACGAGGTGCTGTGCGTGGCGAGTTCGGGCGTGACGGCTCGCATTCAGGAGGGCCACATCATGGTCATCCATGCCCTGTGCCAGATCATCGAGGAAAAGATGGCGGAATAGGTGCCGGTGGCGGGGGCGGCGGAGGACGGTGGGGCAAAGCATTTCAAAACAATCAGGAATATCCATGAGCAAAATGAAAACTCCAGATGTGGTGGTGGTCGGTTCGGTGGCTTTTGACAGCGTGCAGACGCCCAAGGCGGCGCACGAAAAACTGCTGGGTGGCTCCGCGAGCTATACGAGCGTGGCCTCGGCGCTGTTTGCCAAGACCGGCATCGTGGGCGTGGTGGGCGAGGACTTTCCCAAGGAATACTTCGATATTTTCGAGACGGCGGGGGTGGATACGCAGGGCCTCCAGCGCGAGAAGGGCAAGACCTTCCATTGGAGCGGCGTCTACGAAGACAACATGAACAACCGCCGGACGAACTGCACGGACCTGAATGTCTTTGCCAATTTCAATCCGGTGATTCCCGAGGCGTATCGCACCAGTCCGTTCCTGTGCCTGGAGAACATCGCCCCGGCGCTCCAAAACCATGTGCTGGACCAGATGGAGAAGCCCCGGTTCACGGTTCTGGACACGATGGATCTGTGGATCAACACGACCCGCGAAGACCTGATGAAGGTCATCGCGCGCGTCGACCTGCTGACGGTGAACGAACACGAGGCGCGGCATCTGACGGGAAAAGGTTCCCTGCTGAAGGCGGCCAAGAAGATCCTCGACATGGGGCCGAAGTATGCCCTGATCAAGAAGGGCGAGCACGGGGCGTTCCTGATGTCGAAGGACGATATTTTGATCATTCCGGCCTGGCCGCTGATCGAGGTGGTGGATCCGACCGGGGCGGGCGACACCTTTGCCGGCGGTCTGATTGGAACACTGGCGGGCCTGGGCGAAGTGAACCGCAAGAACCTGCACCAGGCGCTGGTGAACGCGACGGTGACGGCGGCCTACACCTGCGAGGCGTTCAGCGTGGACCGCCTGCGCCAGATCACGCGCGCCGAGCTGGATGCGCGGGCGCTCGAATTCCGTCGCATGCTGCCGTAGGGACGGGAAGGATTGATGAGCGGAACGGCGTGGATGGATTATTTCCGGGGCGCGCCCTGGCTGTCTTGGGGTGCCGCCCTCCACGTCTTCCTCTTTGCGGCGGTGGTGCTGCACGTGCTGCGCCACCGGCGGCGTGCCGATTCGACCCTGCTGTGGCTCTTCATCACCTGGTCCGTGCCGCTGGCGGGCGCGCTGCTCTATGCCATGTTCGGCGTGGACCGCGTTCCCAAGGAGCGCTGGCACCGGAGCGTGCAGCGGCATGTCCGCCTGGAGGGGGCCCGGCAGTCGCTCGCGGAGGATGTCTTGCCGGAAGCCTACTGGCGCTCGGTCGGCGGCGCCCCCACCATGCCCCGCGACGAGTGGGAGCGGGAATTGGACCGCCCGCTGGCGGCGCTGTCGGAAACCTTCCCCCTGCTGGGAGGAAACCGGATTGTGCCGCTCCTGACCGGAGACGATGCCTTTCCCTGCATGCTGAACGAGATCCGGTCGGCCCGGCACCACATCCATCTGCAATCCTTCATCATCGGAAACGACGATGTGGGACGCGAGTTCATGGAAGCGCTGGCGGAGCGGGCCCGCGCGGGAGTGCGCGTACGCGTGCTCTACGACCGCTTCGGCTCGTCGCATGCCCTGTGGGGAGGACTGTTCCGGAAATACCACCGGGTGCCGAACCTGTCGATCGCGGGATGGACCCAGTCCAACGTCTTCCGCAAGCAAATGCACCTGAACCTGCGCAACCATCGCAAGGCGCTGGTTGTGGATGGCCGGGTGGGATTCATGGGCGGGGTGAATCTCAACGGATATTCGCGCAGCCACGCGGGCCTTCCCGCCATTCAGGACTACCACTTCCAGTTGAACGGGCCCATCGTGCAGGAGCTGCAATATTCGTTCCTCCGCGACTGGCACGTGATGACGGAAGAAGATCCCGTCCAGTTGCTCAGTGCCGATCATTTCCGGCGGCTGGCGCCGGAGGGCGGGGCGTTGGCGCGGCTGGTCAACAGCGGGCCGTCCTCGGATTTGCGCGTGGCGGTGGATGTGTTTTTCAATGCCGTGAACGCGGCGCGCAAGCAGGTGTTCATCATCACGCCGTATTTCCTGCCCTCGGAGGATTTGCTGCGCGCGCTGCGGATGGCGGCGCTGCGGGGCGTTCGGGTGTACCTGGTGGTGCCGGAGAAGAGCAACCACTGGTACACCACCTGGGCGGGACGCGCGATGTATGAGGATCTGCTGGAGTCGGGCGTCCGGATTTTCGAGCGGGCCCCGCCGTTCATCCACGCCAAGGCGATGACGGTGGATGACCGCATGGCCATTGTGGGTTCCTCGAACTGGGACATCCGGAGCTTGTATTCGAACTACGAAACCAGCATGGCCGTGTATGACACCCAATTCGTCATGCACCTGAAACTGATGATGAGCGAGGATCTGCATTCGAGCCGGGAAGTGGAGCTCGCGAGCTTCAAGAACCGCCCGGTCCTGCACCGCTACCTCGAAAACGCCTGCGGCCTGCTCTCGCCCTTGCTGTAGCGCATGTTTGCATTTCCCGAGGTCGGAACGGCCCGATGAGGCCAACCCAGGCGGCCTGTCGGGGCCTTCTCGCAATATCCGCATCCGCCGGATCGGATGGTAGAGGCTCCCGGATCTTCAGGCGTGGCCCGTTGTCCAAGCCGATCAAAAAATGTCATGTTTTTGTCAAAAAATGTCATGTCTTTCTCCTTGCTATACCGATTTGGACTCCCTCATCCTCATCGCACGGGCAGAGGAGTATCCTTCGCGCCGGGAATGGATTAGGAGGCTGGATATGAAGCGGTTCTGGAAGAGTTTGAACATCGGATGTGGAGTGTGTCGCGCGGTCAAGGCCGTCTTCATCATGGAGAAATTGGACATTCGACCGTTGTTTGGGCTCTGCCTGCTGGCCATATCCTTCCATGGCGCTTTCGCCCAGGAGATTCACGTCTCGCCAACCGGCGGGAACGTCTACCCCTTTGATTCTCTGGCAACGGCCTCCACCAACATCCATGAAGCCGTCGCAGGCGCACCCGAGGGCGCCGTCGTCCGGATTCATCCGGGAACGTATCGGCTCACCAACAGCCTCGTCGTCAGCACCGCCCTTTCGCTCATCGGCGTGAATGGCGCCGCGGCAACGATTCTGGATGGAAACAACGAAGTGCGTTGTATCGACAGTTCTCATCCGGATACGCTGATCGAGGGGCTTACGATTCAAAGGGGATATGCGACAAACCACTTCGGAGAGTCAAGGGATAATGGAGATGGTGGCGGCATTCGACTGCAAGCCGGCGGAGTGGTGCGTGCCTGTGCGGTCCTCAACAACAGGGCCATGTATCAAGGCGGCGGAATTCAGATCATGGACAGTGGGCTGGTTGATTCGTGCGTCATCGTGTCGAACGCCATCCACACCGATCAATCAGGAGATGGGGGCGGCATCAGTCTCGGAACGGAAGTCGAAATGAGAAACTGTCTCGTGGCGTACAACCAAACCATCCGAGACGGTGGCGGCGTATTTTCATTTGGTAACAATCCGCGAATTCGCAATTCCACCATTGCCTTCAATTCGGCAGGCGAGGCCGGCGGCGGGATTTTTCTGTTCGTTGGAGGAACCGTTGAAAACTCCATCGTGTACCACAACAACGCTCCGCTTGGCGGGAATTGGTTCCACCGCCGGGGTGGAAATGATTTGATGTCGAATTCGTGCACGTTCCCGATGCCTATCGGCCCGGGAAACATCCCCGATTCCCCGCGATTTGCAGATCCCAACAACGGCGATTTCCGGTTGCGGGCGGATTCCTTGTGCATCGACGGGGGAAGAACCAACGAGTGGACGGGTGCCGCAACGGATTTGGCGGGGCTCCCCCGGCTCGTCGGGCCGCAGCCCGACATGGGCGCATATGAATTCCAGTCCACCGGATTGTTCGTTTCGGTGCAAGCCTCCCCCCGCTGGGGCACGGCACCCATGCTGCCCACGTATGTGGCCTCTGTCCACAATGCCAATCCGAATTCGCTGTTTTTCGCCTGGGATTTCGACAACGATGGCCATGTGGATGTCAGCGGCTGGGGTTTGGCTGTCGCCCCGATTAAATATGATCTCGAGGGCACCTACGACGCGGCCCTAACGGTCAGCAATGCGTCGACTTCCTACCGCATGGTGTTCAGCAACATGGTCTCGGCCAGTCCTGCGGAACTGTATGTGTCCCAGACCGGCCGGCATGTTCCTCCTTTCAACGATTGGGCCACTGCCGCCACCAATATCCAAGCCGCGTTCGATCTGGCTATGGACGGTGCCACCGTTTGGCTGGACGATGGTGTATTTCAAATCCCCGAGACGCTCCTCCTCAGTCGCCCCGTGGTCTTGAAGTCTCTCCACGGAAAAGAATCAACAACGCTGGATGGCATGGGAGAGCGGTCGGTCATCCAACTCTGG
>CAYNHA010000129.1:0-4381 GCA_964397035.1 uncultured Verrucomicrobiota bacterium | reverse complement strand
GCGATGGGCATGAAGAACCGTGGCGTGGTTTCGCCCGAAACCATTTCCAATGGCTGGCAAGGACTGCTCGGTCATTTCGCGGCACAGATACATGGCCACTTGGCGAGGGAACGCGATGTTTTGCGGTCGCTGCTTGCTGGTCATGTCGCCGAGCCGGATGTCGTAGTATTCGGCAACCGTCCGCTGGATCCCCTCGATGGTCAAGGCGGTTTGTTTCTCCTGCTCGATCGTGTCGCGCAACAGGTATTCCAATGCTTCGTTCGTCAGAGGTTTTCGGGTCAGGGAGGCATACGAAGCGGCCCGCAGGAGCGAACCCTCCAGCTTCCGGATGTTTGAACGAACGTGTTCCGCAATGAAAAACAAGGTTTCATCAGGAAGATGCAGATTCAATGTTTCACGCTGTTTGCGCAAGATGGCGACCCGGGTTTCAAGATCCGCCATTTCCATCTCGGTGCCCAAACCCCATTCGAAGCGCGAAACCAATCGCTTTTGGAGATTGCCGATCTCGCTGACCGGACGGTCGCTGGTCAGCACAATCTGCTTCTGATTTTCGTACAGGGTGTTGAAGGTGTGGAAAAATTCCTCCTGCGTGCTGTCTTTTCCCGCGAGGAAATGGATGTCGTCGATCAGCAACAGATCAATGTGGCGGTATTTTTTCCGAAAGGCCGAAATTTCGTTTTGCTGCAGGGCCTGGATGTACTCGTTCGTGAAGGATTCGCAGGTGACGTAGCACACGGTTCCCTTGCCGCGCTTCAGCACGGCCTGGCCCATGGCCTGGATCAGATGGGTTTTGCCGAGTCCGGTTCCACCGTGGATGAACAGGGGGTTGTAGGCGCGTCCGGGGGCTTCCACCACCGCCAATGCAGCGGCATGGGCAAAGCTGTTCGAGGGGCCCACCACGAAGTTGTCGAAGGTGTGGCGGGGATTGAGCGCCCCTCCCACATTGTAGGACTTCACCACGCGGCGTTTTTGTCCGGCTTCCTTTTCTTCGCTGGGCGGGGTTGAAAGGGCGGAGGATTCGACAGGAGGGCGTGCTCCATCCACCACGAACGTGATCATCACGTTTTCCGCGCCCGAGGCTTCGAGCGCTTTGCGGATCATGGGCAGGTAATGTTCTTCCAGCCAGTCCTGATAGAATCCGTTCGGCACCGTGAGGGTCAACTGTCCGGGCATCTCATCGCCAATGGCTTCGATTACGCCGATCCATCGGTTGTAGATGTCCACGGAAATTGCAGACGAAAGGAATTCGCATGCCTTTGTCCAAATTTGTTTTGCCTGGGTCGTTTCCACAAAATTCCTCTTCCTGACTCGGTCGGACAGTTTCTCACTTCCAACCGGCCTTCACAATTCAAAAATTGACGCATGTTCCGTCCTCTCCGCATCCCATTTTGGATTCGGCAGGACAGGCCTTTGGACCACTTATTCACAGCTTATTCACAGCCATCTTCTTGTCCTCGGCCCCTAAAACGTCTGCGACTATAGGATTCCACTTCCCGGTGGACAAGATTCATCTGTTTATTTTCCTTCCGTGATCTTAATTGCCACCATATGTATACATTAAAACGGTTTTATATCCTATATGTTGTGTATTCATTGATTTTGGAAATTTCTTTTCGCCCCCCCCTTGACAAGGAATTTTGTGGTTGAAAAGAGCCCTTAACCCCTTGAGAATCGGCCCACTAACAAGTCTCAAGGATAAGAATTTGGCAAAAAATATGAAGAAATCAACAGTCCCCCGCCTTTTGATGGCCTCTGGGCTTGAAGAAAACGATGTCCGGTATGCAACAGGACTTGTGGCAACCGATCCTTTTTGCCTTTTGGTGGACGATTTCCGCCTCCATTTGCTGGTTTCCGCACTGGAAGCCTCCCGCGCCCAAAAAACCTGCCCCGCGGCCGTTCTCCATACCCCTGCCCAGCTTTTTGGCGACTCGATTCCCCGGCGGCGTTCCATGAGCGACCAGGTGGCTGCTCTTCTGGAAAAACTCGGGTTTTCCACCGTGAAAGTGGGCCCGTTCTTCCCGGTCGGCCTTGTCCGCGCCCTGGAAGGCAAAGGCGTGACCGTGCGGTTGGCCGATTCCCCGGCCTTTCCGCAACGCGCGGTGAAAACCAAGCAGGAAGTGGCTTGCATCGCCAAATCGCAGAGGGCGGCCGTTGCCGCCATGCGGGCGGCCACGGACTGCATTCGCGAGGCGACGGTTTCCCCGTCCGGTGTGCTCAAAATGGACAGAAAAACGCTCACTTCGGAAATGGTGAAGGATCTCATTGAGCGCACCCTTCTGGATCGCCATTGTTCCGCCGAGGGAACCATTGTGGCCGTGGGGCCTCAGGGAGCGCGGCCGCACGATGTGGGTTCCGGTCCTCTCCGGACGGGCATGCCGATCGTCCTGGATATATTTCCTCGCGACAAGGAAACCGGCTATTGGGGAGACATTACCCGCACCGTTGTCCATGGACGCGCTTCCGAAGCGGTTCGCCGGCTGCATCGCGATGTTCTCGCCGCGCAAAAGCTCGCGTTGTCCATGGTGCGTCCCGGCGTGGAATCTTGCGCCGTCCAGCGCGCCGTGGAAAACTATTTCTGTGCCGCCGGGCACGAGACGCGCCTGTCACCGCCCGGCCAGGAATGCGGATTCATTCACAGCGTGGGCCACGGCGTCGGGCTCGACATTCATGAATCGCCCGGCCTGCGCAACGAGCCTGGCTGCATTTGCGAAGGCAATGTTCTCACCGTGGAACCGGGCCTGTACATTCCGGGGCTCGGCGGGGTCCGCATCGAAGACACCGTGGTCGTGACGCGCACGGGATACAAAATACTCGCCACCTTCCCCAAAACACTGGAAACTGGACCCTGATGAAAAAAATATTCCTTTCCATCGTGTTTTTGCTGGTGCTGGCCTTGGCCTCCGGCTGGGTCTATTTGCGCCGGTTCGAATTTGCCGCGCTCTACCACCCCACGGCGGAGATTGCGACCACGCCGGCCCAGTTTCAGCTTCGCTATCAGGATGTTCAATTCGTTGCGTCCGACGGCACCCCCCTGAATGGCTGGTGGGTTCCCGCCAACCGTCCGCGGGGAACCATTGTCTATTGCCACGGGAATTCCGGAAATATCGGCGATATTGCCTATCTGGGTCCCCAGTTTTTCAAGCGGCGGTTCAATGTGCTGTTTTGGGACTACCGGGGCTTTGGACGAAGCGGAGGCCGTCCCTCCGAGGCTGGTTTGTACGACGATGCCCGTGCGGCGTACGATGCCGCCGCCGCCATGAGCGGAAAGCTTCCCATTGTGGTTTACGGCCTTTCCCTGGGCTCGGCCGTGGCGGTTCAATTGGCCAAGGATCGTCCGGCGGCGGCCTTGATTGTGGAGGCCGGGTTTGCCTCCGCTGCGGACATGGCTCGGCGGTGGTACCCTTCCCTTCCCCTCGACCGCCTGATTTCCGTTTCATACGATTCGGCCGCCAAGGTAGCCACGCTGGAAGGATTGCCCAAGCTCTTCGGTCACAGCACGGACGATACCGTGGTTCCATTTCAAAGTGGTCGCATTTTACACGCCGCCGCCGCCTCTCCCAAAACATTTGCCCTCTTGTCGGGCGGGCATGAAGACAGCTCGTGGCTGAATCCCGGCGGCGCCGGCAACGCGGAACTCGAAGCCTTTCTGGATCAATTCGGCCGCTAGGCTCGGACGACTATCACAGGTCATTCACTGTGATAGTCGCCGTTGGGGAAAGTTTTCCACGGTATGGAAGATTTTTTCGCGATTTTTCCACACAATGGAAGAAATGTTGGGCTTCGGGCCACGTTTGGCCCTCGTTCCGGAACGGAACTTGCCTTTGGCAATCCGTGCGCGAAACGCGCGCTCCACACCATGGAAAACCACGGTGGCGGCGCAGAGCCGCCAGCCAGCCAGCGGGGCGATTCCTTATTGGAGCGCCGCAGACAGGGCCAGCAACGTATAGGCCGTCACCAGATTGGGGTCCGCTTCCCACCAGCGATTGTTTTCGTTGACCCAGAACCCGTCCGGTTTCTGCAAAGAGAGGATCTTGCGCACCACTTCTTCGCGCCAGGAAACGGTGCGGCCATCGGGAAGCTCCAGGGTTTCATCGCCCGCCGCCGCAAGGGTTTTGGTGAGCACATTGAAAAAGTAGTAGAGCCCTTCCTGGCCCATTCCGGGGTTTTCATCCAGCGACCAGTGGCGGCTGGCCCAATCCTTCGCGGACTGGACCCGGGTGTCTTGCGCATCCACCTGGGCATAGATCAGGGCGAGCAACCCGGCATAGGTCATGCTGCCGTAGGAGCGGAGGCTGACTTTGCCTTCGGCATTGGTGGTCGAGGCTCCGGCACCGGGAGAGTAGGCAAATCCACCTTGATCATCCGCGCTTTCGCTGATCCA
>CAYNHA010000128.1:0-3980 GCA_964397035.1 uncultured Verrucomicrobiota bacterium | reverse complement strand
TAGGCGTTGCAGAGCAAGGCCAGCGCGAGGCGGTCGGTGCCGGCGGAGGGCTCGATCACGTGCGGGACATACTTTCCATCGAACAGCTTGGTGACGAAGTCGGCGGCGTCTTCGCCGGATTTGCCGCGGGACGTCCAGTCGGCCACGACCTTCTGGGTGAAGGCGGCCTTGGCGTCGTCGTCCAGCTTGGAGGCGGCGATCTTGAGGGCCTCGTCGAAGACATCCATTTGCTTGCCGGAATGCTTCTGGTGCTGGCTCAGGTCGAAGTCGGAGCGCGCGGCAATGCCTTCGAGCTCCTGCACGCCGAAGGGGAAGGCGTATTCGATGTCGACGCAGGCGCGGGCATAGTGGGCCAGCTCGTCGCCGGTCTGCCAATACTGTTCGAGGGAGGCATCGGGCAGGCCGATGGCCCGGTACCAGTTCAGGCGTTGCTGGACCCAATAGCGGTGCCAGACTTCCCAGCCCCACGCCTCTTGGGGCTCGCCATTCAGATCGGGGTTGTCGGCCAGCGTGGTCACGCGACCGCAGAGCAGCTCGATGGCTTCGTCGGGGCGGATGAAGAATTCCAATTCCATCTGCTCGAATTCGCGCGAGCGGAAGGTGTAGTTGCGCGGATTGATTTCGTTGCGAAAACTTTTGCCCATCTGGGCGACGCCGAAGGGCACCTTCTGGCGGGCCGTGGCGAAGATGTTGTTGAACTGCGCAAAAATGGCCTGTGCAGTTTCGGGGCGGAGCCAGGCCACGTTGGATTCATCCTCCACGGGACCGACGAACGTCTTGAACATCAGGTTGAAGCTGCGCGGCTCGGTGAGATTCTTGGATTCGCAGGCGGGGCATTTCATGCCTGTGGGCAGGGCGAAGGTGGAGCCGTTCTTGATCAATTCGGCCCCTTGCTCCTCGCAGAGCTGGTCGGCGCGGAAGCGCTTGCGGCAGTCCTTGCAATCCACCATGGGATCGGCAAATCCATCGGCGTGGCCGGAGGCTTTCCAAATGGCCGGATGCATGATGATGGAGGCTTCGAGGCCCACGATGTCTTCGCGGTTGCGGACCATGGATTTCCACCACGCGTCCTTGATGTTCCGCTTCAGTTCGCAGCCCAGCGGGCCGTAGTCCCAGAAGCCATTGATGCCGCCATACAGTTCGGAAGATTGAAAGATGAAGCCCCGGCGCTTGCAGAGGGAAGCCAACGTTTCCATATCGAGATTTTTGCTCATAGTGGTGCGGATGGTGCGCCAAGCGGGCCTGCGGTGTCAAGAAGGGGAAATCCGCCCTTTCCTGCGCCGTTGACGGGGTGCGGGTGGACGGCTATCCTATGAGGCGAAGTGAGGGTGCACATGAAAAACAGCAGGCTGGGCGGAGTGGTGCGGTTCGGGTGGGTGGTGGTGGTTGCCTTCGTGGCGCTGGCCGGGGCGATTCCGGGGATTGCGCAAACAGCCGTGCCGGGCGAGGCGGAGGCGTTGCGCGAGGAATTGCGCGCGATGAAGGCCGAGTATGAGCAACGCATCCGGCAGATGGAGGAGCGCCTGGAGCGGCTGGAGGCGCCTGCAGCCGTTGCCGCCGCCCCGGCCCCTGCGGCCGCGGCGGAGCCCGCGCCTGCGGAATCCAAGGCCGTGACGGACGTGGTGGACAACTTCGTGGACATCCACGGATACATCCGCGCGGGGTACGGCCAGAACGACCGGGGAAGCGCGCAAACCGGATTCAAGGCGCCGGGCGCGGGCGCCAAGTACCGCCTCGGCAACGAAGCGGAAACCTACGGCGAACTCATCCTGGGCAAGGATGTGGACCTGTCCGGAAACCGCCAGGGACCGGTGGTCCGCACGCAACTGCGCCTGTCCGTCAACAATCCCTATCAGGATCAGCTCAATTCCGACGAAACCAGTTTCGGGCTGCCGGAGGCGTGGGCGTCCATCGCCAACGTGATGTCCGCGCAGCCCGGCATGGCGGTGTGGGCGGGCAGCCGCTTCTACCGCCGCCAGGCCATCGACATCAACGACTACTATTACTACAACATGAGCGGAACCGGCGGCGGCGTGGAAGACGTGGAGCTGGGGTTCGGCAAGCTGGCGCTGGCATGGATTGGCGCGGGCTCCAGCAGTGGCATCAGCTCTGCGCCGGAGCCGGATCCTGAAAACAAGGCGGGCTTTAGCAAAATGAGCTGGGATCTGCGCCTCTACGACGTGGCGGTGCCGCTGGGCAAGGGGGAATTCGGCTTGGCCTATTCGCGGGCCGATGGCGGCGTGGATGCGATCGGCCAATCCGCGCCGGATTCCGATGGCGTGGCCGTCACGTTCCTGCATGTGCGCGACCACTTGGTTTCGCCCGATGGCGCCAACAAGTTCTCCCTGCAGTTCGGCACCGGCGCGGCCAAGACATTCTCCTCCGGTTTTGAATACCAGGTGCTGGACGGCGCCTCCTACATCCGGCCCGACCAACCCGGTTCGTGGCGGTTCCGGGCCACGGAGCATTTCGTCGCCAACCTCGGCGATGCCTTTTCCATCGCGCCTGCCCTGGTGTACGAGCTGACCGACTACGACGACGAGAGCGGAAAAGTGCATTGGGCCTCGGCCGGCGTGCGCCCCGTCTGGTACTTCGCCCGGCACCTGAGCCTGGCGGCGGAAGCGGGAGTGGACTGGGTCAAGGACGAAGGCGCGGGGACCAGCGACAGCCTCGTGAAATTCACTCTGGCCCCGCAGGTCGCCGTTGGCCGCGGGTTCGCCAGCCGCCCCGCCCTTCGCCTCTACGCCACCTATGCCCGCTGGGGCGACGACTTCGTCGGCCAGATCGGCGGCCTCGACTATGCCGACAAAAACGATGGCTTCGTCTACGGCATCCAGATGGAAAGCTGGTGGTAGGGGACACCGATTTTTCCACAGTGTGGAAACATTCTTTCCATTGTGTGGAAAAACCGGCAAACATTTTTCCATTGTGTGGAAAATGCTGCAATGCGAGGACGGATCCCTATTCTCAGGGGTTTCCTCGGAACGGCTTTTCCTTTTCGAAGTCGGGGAGGAAATCGTCGCTGGCGGCGAGGGGCTGGATGAGGAGGTTTTCGAAGCCGAGGTCCTGAGCGCGGTCCAGGACGGTTTGATATTCCGCCGAGAAAAGGGGCCTGTCGAAGGGGGGGCGGGTGTGGGCGGCGGGAACAGGGGTGTACTGGCTCATGAGCGAGAGGGGAAGAAAGCGACCGAATTCCTTGCGGAGCAGGTCGAGGACGCGCAAGGAGTTTTCGACGTGGCCGGGCAGGACGAGGTGGCGGACGAGGACGCCGCGTTCCGCCACGGTGGCGCCGGTGGGATCGAAGGGGTCGAGGAATCCTTTTTCGGCAACCATGAGGCGGAGGGCTTCGAGGGCGGTTTGGGGGTAGTGTTCGTCGCGCAGGACGAGGTGCGCAAGGGAGGGGTCGGCGAACTTGAAGTCGGGGAGGAAGATGTCCATGAGCGCGGCATAGCGCGAGATCATGGCGGGGAGCTGATAGCCGGAGGAGTTGAAGAGGAAGGGGAGGGTGACGCCTTCGGCACGGAGGCGCGTGCAGAGGGCTTCGATGTGCGGCCAGAAATGGTCGGGGGTGACGAAGTTCAGGTTGTGGACGCCGAGTTCGATCAGGCCGTGGGCGAGGCGGTGGAAGTCGTCGGGGGAGGTGGCGTGGCCTTTGCCGCGGGGGTTGGAGATTTGCCAGTTCTGGCAGAAGAAACAGTGGCAGGAGCAGCCGGAGAAGAAGATCGTACCGGATCCGCGTTGGCCGGTGAAGCAGGGTTCTTCGCCCCGGTGCGGGCCGGAGGAGGCGATGCGCAGTTCGGCGGTTTCGCCGCAGATGCCGGCCGCGCCGGCGAGGCGGTCGGTGCCGCATTGGCGCGGGCAGAGGCGGCAGGGGGCGTAGGGGGAGAAGTCCATTTTAGACAGGATTACAGGATTTACAGGAGGGGCTGCCATACTCAGATGGAAGTGTAGGGTTCGATTCGTTCCAGGTCCAGCGAAGG
>CAYNHA010000127.1:0-2640 GCA_964397035.1 uncultured Verrucomicrobiota bacterium | reverse complement strand
CGCATACGGGTCCACCGCCACCACCGGCGCCGGAAAACCCGGCTGAACCAAGCGATACTGGAAATACTGGTTCCGCAAATCCTCCGACACCTTCGCGCTCCACGTTCCTTTCGCACCCGCCGCCATCGGAACCACCCGGGGATCCTCTTTCTGGTGCCCCGACTGGAACAACAGCAGCTCCACCGCCTTCGCCGTGGGCGCCCAAACGCGGAACGAGGAAGCCTTCGGCGAATACCTCACCCCGAGATCGTTCCCCGCATAATGGAACTGCTTTTCAAATGCCGTTGAATCGTACTCAAAACCCGTTGTTGCGTATTTCATGTTTCCCTTTTCGAATGCGCCGACCGAACCCAAGGACCCAGCATCAAAAGCCGACGCGGTTCAGGATCGTAGCCTGAACCGCATCCATAATCCATTCTTTGTTTCGCAAGGCCCTAGGGATTGATGCTTTCCCACTCCTCGTTCGTGAAGTTGTAGAACCAGCGAGGATGGGTCCGCCCGTCGTACCACAGCCACGACAGGTCTTCCTCCCGATACAAGAATGGATAGACTCCCTTGCCGCTCCACAACCATCCCATGTCCTCCGCGTACATCCACGCGTCATCCAGCAACTGCCCCGGGGCCAGATAGAAGAAACCGTGCTTCTCGTGCCAGATCCACCCATTGCCCATCGGCGCGTAGAATCCAAACCATTCCACCCAGCACCAGCCGTTGCTGAAGGTCACATGCTGGTAGTCCCACGGCGCCAGCACCTGCAGCGTCCCCGTGGCCGTCGCCCAGTATTGGCCGTCGTTCACCGTGCCCACCACCGCATAGGTCCCCGTCGCCGTCGGCGCGGTCGCGGAACCGTTGTAGGTGAACTGCACCGTCAGCCCCGCCGGCATCGTCGTGGCGCTCGCCGCCTTGGCCGCCCCGTCATAGATCTGCCGCAGGTCCAGCAGATAGACGTCCGCCGCGTAGACCGCCGCCACCGTCGCCGTCGCCGAAGCCTCGTAGTACAGATCGTCTCCGGCCTTCGTCGCCACCACCGTGATCGTTCCCGTTCCCGCCGTCGCAAGCAGGTTCGTTTCATCGACGATCAGGCCAGGCCCCGCCGTCACGGCAAAGCTCACCACGCCCGTGCCCGAGCCACCGGTGAGGCTCAACGCATTCGTGCTGTTCTCCACCTGCGGGCTCGCCGGCGCGAACGCGAGCGCGGACTGAACCGCCCGCAGGCATTCAAAGGCGTTGCTCGCGACCGTCTGGCCATGGCTCGTCGAAACCACCACCACGTCGCCCGTTCCCGCAGGGGCCGCTCCGGCCACCACCACGACTTGTGTCGCGCTTTGGATCAAGATGGAGCTGACCGTGGAACCGCAGATCGTCACGTTCGTGATGTCCAACCCGTTGCCCAGATTTGTCCCGCCGATCACCACTTCAAACCCGCCCGTGCACGAGCCCGTCGCGGGCAACACGCCCGTGATCGCGCCCGCCGGATTGTATGTGTACGCCCCCGGCAGTTCGATCTCGCCGTTGTCGCTTGTCTGCACCACGATGTCCACCGCGCCCGCCGCGCCCAGCGCCGGCATCGCAATCGTGGCCCAGTTCGCGCCGGAATTCAGGATTGTCGCCGCCACGCCCCCCACCAGCACGTTCGTAATCGTCCCGAAGTGGCCGTTGGTGATCGTGACTACATTGCCACCCGCAAACGGTCCCGCGTTCGTCGACGCCTGGTACACATAGCCCGTCGCGACGAAGACATAGTCCGCCGCCTGGCTGTTGTTCGCCACATGCACCGCCGGCTCAAACGTGCCGACCGCCGAAGCCGTGAACACCACAGGGAAGTTGCTCGCCGTCCCGGCCGCAACCGTTGCCGGAATCGCTGAAACGTTGAACATCCCCGCGCCCGCACCCGTGTTCGTCGTCGCCGAAATCACCAACGCCTCCGTTCCCGAATTGGTCACGGTATACACGTTTGTCGCCACCGCCCCGACCGGCAACGGCCCGAACGCCGGACCTGAAACGGCGATGCCCGCGACCGTGTAGGTGAATCCGTTGCTCTTGACCGTCTCGCCCTGGCTCGTCGAGAACACGCTCACGTCGCCAATGCCCGGAGCCGCCGCCCCGGCCCGCACCACCACCTGCGTGGCATCCTGGCTCTGGATCGATGCCGCCACCCCGCACAACGTCACGTTCGTGATGTCCGTCCCGTTGCCGAGGTTGTAGCCCTGGATCACCACTTCGTAGCCGCCCGTGTAGCTGCCCGCCTGCGGCGCCACGCCCGGATTCGTCGCCACCGTCGGCGTCCACATCGCGATCCGGGAAACCGATACGCCCCCGGCGGTATTGAATGATCCGCCCGCATACAGGGTCGTGCCGTCGTGCGCCAACGCCCACGCCGAACTGTTCAAACCGCTTCCCAATCCGGACCAGGCCGTCCCGTTCCATTTCGCCACGCGGCTGCCGGGAGAGGAGAAGTTGCCGCCCACGTACAGATTCGTTCCGTCATACGTCATCGAGTACGAATCGCCGCCCACGCCACCACCCACGTCGGTCCAGCTTGAGCCATCCCACTTGGCTACCCGGGCCTTCCCCGCCCCTGCATCGAACATGCCGCACGCATACAGGTACGGTCCGACGTACACCAATTTGTACACGTTG
>CAYNHA010000126.1:0-3660 GCA_964397035.1 uncultured Verrucomicrobiota bacterium | reverse complement strand
CTTTTGCTCGATCGTCCTGTGATTCACACATTTGCCGATCGGGCGGCCTATGGAGCCAGCCGAGGGTTTACTTTTGACTGGACGGAGGATTATCTGGCGGGACCCATGGTGAAAGACATGGCCGGAGTCCGATCTGCCTTGGATGAACTGGCCTCCGGAGCCGATCCCTATGCAAAACAACGATCTCGACTGCGGTTGTTATTTCATTCCAACCAAGACATCCCGGTGACTCGCAACTTGCTGAACAAATTGGGGATTAGGGGGAACGACGGGCATGAGCAACGTGGCGATTAGGGACAGACGACCTGAAAAAAGACGGCAGAGCCCTCTTCTTCACTTAATGGATTTGGACCGATTTTGCCGGGTTTTCCAGGGGGGGGAAGATGGAAGCTGGCATGGTGGCCACGTCCACTTTCAATCACAGATCGGTTAGCATAAGAACCGGTCGCTTGTGTAGAACCCCGGAGGCAAAGCGCTTGGTTGGTCAGGCTTCCGTGTTCAACGCGGACGTCAAATTGCAAGTTGGTTGTTTCCGGGTTCATATAGATGTTGGTGATCCAGAGGGTCATCACGAGCCTTTCCAGTGGAATGCCATGGGTTCCCGCGTGAAAGATCTGTCGAATTTCGCTGGGAGATAGGGGCCGTTTCCAGATGGCAACATCATCGACATCTCCGGCAAAATAGGATGAGTTTTCGGTGCCGTTTCGGCCAATGGCGGCGACTTGGCCGGGGAGCACGGCGCTGACGAGACCAAAGCCTGAATAGTCGTCGCCGTTGTGGACATCCACAACTCGGCCATCGAGAAAAACCATGGCTTGGCCAACCGCATTGCTCATGGGTCCTGCGGAACCCGCGTAAACACCCACCACATGGTGCCAAACGCCTGTTTTAAGCTGGGATTCTGGAATTCCGGGGCGAGCGGCCTTTGAGGAGGAGTCCGTGACTTTGAAGCGCAATTCGCGGGTGGCCCGGTCCAAATAGACCACATAAGCATCCAGGGTGGAATCGTAGATCCCGGCGTAATTCGTAGGAAGAGCGGAAGGAAGAACAGATAGCTTGACCCAAAGAGAAATGGAAACGGCATTGGTTCGGATGTTTAGCATGTCATTGGCAGGGAAGCGGACATAGTCGTTGATGCCGTCCAAATGAAGGGCGCCGTTCGCTTTTGCCTCTTCGCCTGAAATCCACGAAGGGATGGAATTGAAACCAGATAGGCGGCCATGGCTGTCGCTTTCGACATCGGTTGCGGTGGTGGTGGTGGCGTCCACAAGACCATCGTCTAATTTCCAGTAGGCGATGAGGCCTTGGGAGAGCTGTGCATTGGAGGAGGGCGGAGCGGGGCGCCAGTTTTTCGCCTGCAAGGGATCGTCAAGGATGAGTCCATCGACTCCCATGTCCAGATAAGTTTCGATTTCGGCGGTGTTGATCGACCAGGTATGGATGCGCAGGCCATAAGAGTGTGCCTGTTCCACGAGTCCGGTGGTCACGGTGGTTTTGTCCCAGGAGATGGCGGAAATTCCGTTGGTTGAGAAGGTCGACAACAGATTGGTCCCAATGGGTCCGCTGCCGATGTAGCAGAGTTGGAGCGAAGGTTCCAGTTGGCGCACGGCGAGCAAAAAGGAATAGTCTTCGCAAGCGACAACGGTGTTCGACAGGGCATTTTCCAGGCGAAGGATAGATACGATGTTGCTGGCCGTTCCTGTCTTGCGATGAACCATGGCGGAGATGCCGGGAGGCAGTGAGCGAAGGGCTTCCGCAAAAGTCGGTATGGGCTCTCCGGCAAATGCAGGTGAAAACTTGCCGCCGGCGTCCAATGACTTGAGCTGTGCGAGGGTCAAGGATGCCACAGCCGTGATGTTGCCATAACCGGTGGTGGTGCGGGTCACAGTGGCGTCGTGCATGAGAATCAACTGTCCATCAGCGGAGACACGCACGTCAAACTCGATGCTGTCGACAAGGCCCGCGCACGAACGGAAGGCCGCACAGGTGTTTTCGGGGGCATGCAAATAGCCGCCTCGGTGGGCAATGAGCTCGAAGGGGGCCGCCTGGCTGATAGACAAGCAGATAAAAAAAATCGCCGTGGCACATGCCAAACGGAGAGAGACCCAAGGAGAATATCGGCATCCGGTATTCATTGTGGTTCCTACTGTTCAGTAGATATTGTCGGGCCTTATACATGATCGCCTTCTGAACGACAACAGAAATGGGGAATCATTCGAATTGCGAATATCGGCGCGAGTAGGGATAGCCCCAGGTGTATGCAAGGGATTGCCTCTTTTCTGCATTTGCTATAGAAGGAAACCTTATGGATATCTCGATCATTTTGACCTACCGCTGCAATTCGCGTTGCTCGATGTGCCACATTTGGCAGCACCCGTCTCTTCCTGCCGAAGAAGTTACGCTTGCCACTCTTGCGAAGTTGCCCTCGGGTTTTGATTATCTCAACCTTACGGGAGGAGAGCCTACACTTCGTGCGGACCTCGAGCAGATTGTTGATCTTCTCCATTCCAAGACCCGTCAGCTTGAGATTTCCACGAACGGTCTTCAGGGGGACAAGCTGGAACGCATTCTTACCAAATATCCCGATGTGAAGATCCGCATTTCTCTCGAAGGCATCGGTGCCACAAATGATTCCATTCGCGGAGAGAAAAGCGGATTCGAACGAAAGCAAGACACGATGAAGCGCTTGGTCGCAGCGGGGGGCCGCGACCTTGGGTTTGCGACCACTTTCCAAGATGACAACTGCGACCAACTGCTCGATCTCTACAACCTCTGTTGTTCCTATGGCGGTGAAATGGCCACGTCGGCTCTCCATAATGGATTCCAGTTTCACAAGACGGATAATGAGCCCTATGACCGGGTCCGTATGGCGCGAGCGGTGCAGCCAATTATCATCGAAATGCTCAAGTCTCGGCGTCCCAAAAATTGGTTTCGCGCCTATCTCAACCTGGGTCTCATGAAGAAAATCCTGGGACAGCCGCGCATGATGCCATGCACGGCGGGACGTGACTTCATGTTTGTGGATCCATGGAGCCGGGTCTATGCCTGCAACGTTCGTGCGGATCTTGAGGTTGGCGATCTATCTGCCGAATCCTGGGAGGATATTTATCATGGGCCCCGCGCCACTGCCGCGCGTACAACGGTTGCACGATGCAAGCAAAACTGCTGGATGGTGGGTTCTGCCAAAACCGCCATCCGAAATCCGTATTTTGCCCGCCTGCCCCGGCTGAAACCGCTGGTTTGGGTTGTTGCCAATAAGATTCGCGTGTCACTGGGCCTTCCGGTGGATTTCGAGCGTGAGGTGGATTTTACTGATGTTGCAAAAGCTTCTGTGTTTCCCAGGCGCGAAAGCTGGCTAAGCAAGGCCTTTCGTCCCACTTTTCAGAAGAAAACGGATCATCCTTATGACGCCTTTCAGGACTCCATGAATCAGTGAGGGTCATTCAACAGTCTGAACAGGGAACATTTGGTTTGTTTTTAAATACTTCATTTTTGGTTTGCTGGGTATCGCGTTTCTGGCTTTGGCCAAGGCGAAGAATCTTGCCAAGGGATATTCATCACCTCCGAACAATACTTATCGATATTACAATTGGTTGTATAAAGTCCTTGGATTTCGTGGAGCTCCCAGTCGACTGTGGTCATTTCAATGCAAAGAGGTCT
>CAYNHA010000125.1:0-7595 GCA_964397035.1 uncultured Verrucomicrobiota bacterium | reverse complement strand
TCGACGGTCTGTCCTGTCGTCAGCCTCCAAGGGTCTGGAATCCCCGCGAGGGGAGAACCACGGTGACTGAATAGGCGGCGAGCAGGCACAAAAGGTTTTCTGGTCCCGCGTTGGCGGGATGTGTTCCGGTCCGCTTGCGGGATCGGGATGAGAACCAGATGGGTGACTGAACAAACCGTGCGATGAAAACCATGGAAAAGACGGTCGATGATGTGGCTACGGTTAACCCGTTTAAAACAAATGAAAGGTGATTTCCGTTTTTAAAAACGGCCTCAAGGGATTTTTTGTGTTTGACCGGAACCTCTTGCCTGAGACTCGTTTTTCACACGGCCATGGTTTCATTTTGTATCAGGCGTAATCCCAAGGAGTTGGCCATGGCCCGGCAAGCCATGATGCGGCGCTGGCGAAAGCGCTCTTCATATGCCTCAACGCCTTTGTCCAGATAAGCCTGCCCATACTTCAAAAGCCGGAAGGTCAGTATCGCCAGCTTGCGGGCCATGGCAAAAACGGCAATCCCCATTCCTTTCAAACGGGCCAAGCGTCGAAATTCGGCGCCCAACGCCGTCTTGGAATTTCTCAAGGTAGTCGCGGCCATTCTCAATGCTTCTCCCACGCGCGTCGAGGTCGACAACCGTTTCCTGCCGGAAAGGTGTTTTCCGCCGCTGATTGCCAACTTGGGAGACAGCTTCAAGTATGATACAAAGTGGTTTTCAGTCGGAAACTTTGACAAGTCGGTCCCGATCTCGCTTAGCACGGCTTCCGCCGTTTCAACCCCAATTCCGTCTATGGTGGTCAAGTCCGAACCGCTCATCCGGTACAAAGCCTCCCTCAATGGTTGCTGGCCTCGTTTCCTCAGGGACTTCATCTTTTCGGATCGTGGCAAGGGTGGTGCGACCTGTTGCCGCAGGGCGGGTTGCTCCAGCTTATCCAAGGTCCGCAGAATCTCTTGGTCGAACTCTTCTTTGCGCGCCTGGATGAAGTCGTACATCTTCAAGGCTTGCTCCAGCGAAAACAGATGCTCGGCACGCCAATTTCCGCGCAGATATTCGGCGATTTCCTTGACGGTCTTGTGGCAACGGGGATCTCGTAGCCCGGCCAACACTTGGGGATCGCGCTCCCCGCCCACAATCGCGCGCACCAGTGCCATGCCGGTTGCGCCGCTGATGTCCGACACGGCTTGATGCACCCGGATGTTCATCTGATCCAGACTCTTCTGCATCCGGCGAATCCAGTCTGCGCTTTCCCGGATCAGCGTGCTTCGTTCGCGGATCAGGGAACGCAAAGCGCACACCGCGTCGGCTGGCCGGAAAGAACCTTTCAGCAAGCCACAGCTGTGCAATAGTTGGATCCACTGGCAATCCAACACGTCGGTTTTGCGCCCCGGCACGCTCAACAGCGCCCGGGCATTGACCAGCACCACTTCGAAACCGCTACTTTCCAGCAGCTCGTACACGGGAATCCAGTACACGCCGGTGCTTTCCATCGCCACAGATTGAACCCGGCGGGCCTTGAGCCAATCGGCCATTCGATGCAGTTCCGCCGTGACGCTTCCGAAGCTTTCAACCTCCCGGTCTTCTCCCCCAGGAGAGGGCGCGCACACATAATGCTCGCGGCTTCCCAAATCCACGCCCGCCACATCGTGGCGCAACACCTTCAACTCGCCGGCCTTCACCCGGCCTTTCACCGTTTTCATGTCTGCCTCCCAAGGGCCGACACGCGACAGCCCGGGATGGCATCGTTTTTGATTCTTGCCTGGGGGAGTGTTGCCGGCGCTTTCGCGCCTTGACCTCACCAATGTAAACTTGCCGCCCGGAGCCAGGCTAATGATGGGGCACCGTGCTCCATTGATGTAAGGGCTTTAACTGCTGCCGCGGTCGACGCGGCCATCATGCCTTCCCAGTCTCATCATGTAAATTTCGACGCGGCTTCAGCGTCGGAGGCCTGGCTAATGGGTGACCCCTTTTTTTGCACTGCTTCCACGGCAAATGGAGACTTCTGTTTTTACAACACAACCAAGCTGAATACTCAGCGCAGAATCCAAATATAGGTCGCAAACTTCCCGCCCACGATGGCGTCCGGCGTCCGCAAAGACAACGCAGTTTGCGTTACCATATCCAACAGCGCCTGCAAACCGAATTCATCCAACACCACATAGCCCTTCACGTTTTGTAATTCCGAATACGTTGGAATGGCCCGTGCTGGCAGATAGGGCGAATCCCGATGCTCTTCCCCTGGATAGCCGGTCATGTTGATGGGCAGATACACGAGCTCAATCGCCAAGTCTCCCAGATAGGCGCTCATCACTGGCGGCACCGCCGAGGCCACGATCTGCAGACCCTGTGCTGTGGCTTCCTCCCGTTGAATTCGCTCGCGAATCAAGGCGGCCGCTTGCCGCCAATCCGGACGAGGAACCGTGTCGTCCACCGCGTATTCGCGCCGGGGCAGCAAGCTCAGGTTGGCGCTTCCCAGAATGGCCATCAACAGCCCCAACATGAAGACTCGCGTCAAGCGACCAAACCGAAACCGATCCCAAAACGCCGCCTGTGAAATCCACGCGTATGGCGTGGCGGCATAAATACACAAGAACGGCATCAGCGGTAGCAAATACCGAAATCCAAACAAGTGCGATTTGAAACTGATGATTCCCGAGTACGCCAGACATGAAACCCACACCGGCCCGGTGGTGCGCGGATGCCTCACCAGCAACCCGATTCCTCCCACCACCGCCAACGCAAGTCCCCAGCCCATTTGGTTAAATAAATAGGCGGCATAGAATCCGAAGTAGTTGATTCCTCGAGCCTGCCGCAACGCCGCTACGGTGGCTTCCCATCCCGAAGGACCTCGAAACAGCATCGCCCACCCGATGCACACGCCCGTCAACGCCAACAGAAGAACGATCGATCGCCACCGAAGCTGGCGCTTCCAAGCGGATTCCACCACTCGCCATCCCCAATCCAAGCTCACCACCAGCAACGCCAGATAGCCCGCCCGATGCGTGGCCATCGCCAACACCAGCGCCAGCGCCAGCCAAAGGCCACGCGCCACCGAAACCGAACGCCCCCGGTCCTGCGCCAACCAAACCGCACCCAGCAGCAGGCATTGCAAAACCGTGTAGGCTTTCCCTTGCCTCGACCACTCGATCTGCACATTCAAAAAGGCCATCAGGAAGGCCGCCATGAGGGACGCCCCCGTCGAGTTCGTCCAACTCTTGGCTATCCGATAAGTTAGGAAGATGGCCCCCACGCCGGCCAGCGCCGGCAGCAGCCTCAGGGCCCAATGCATCTCCATCCCCAGCGCCAGAAAGGGAGCCAGCAAATAGTGAAACGGAATGGACTCCCACGAGATCCATCCGGGAGCCAACAGGGGATAGCCATGCGTCAGGATGCTCTTGACCTGAACTAGCGTGGCCCCTTCGTCCATCCACAGGCTCTGTCGTCCCAGCTCGTGGAGCCGCAACAACGCCCCTATCCCCGCGATCGCTAAAAGAGCAAGCCGCTCACACGGCCACCCCCAAATAGGGGCGAGAGCCAAATGAAATCGTCCAACACCAAAAGGCCTTGCGGCCATGACCCGTTGCACCAGCCACGATCACCACTGGCTACCCACCAGCGCCGTTTCGCCAGACTCGGAATCCCCTTCCGGATTGGCCACGGGGTGATACGTTTCCTCGCTCAAATAGTGCGCCACGCGTGCATCCGCTTTCCGCCGATCCAATGAATACGTATAACCATAGCCCGTCACTTCTTTGCCGTAGTAGCGGATCACGCCCGGCTCCACCCCAAAAAATTCATACAGATACGGCGTGGTTTCAGGAGCGACAATACCTAACTGCGGCATTTCCCAACTGGCCCCTTCCACCTTAGCGTGAAAATTGGAATCCACGGGAGAGTCAATCCAAACATATGTCCACGTGGGCTGGCGAATGCGAAGCCACTCTTCCGATTCCAACGAAACCACATTGGGAATATCGGTGACTGCATCCTCCCAGTGGGGTGCCTCATTCAACACATGCATGGCATACGGCACCGCCCCTATGGGCTGATCGGGCTCCAGCAAAGAGAAGCCGGTACCATCGCTGAACCAGGTTCGCAGATACAATTCATCACCACGGAAAATCGTTGTGTCCAACGCCTGCATTCCATCGCCAAGCCGAACCGTGTACAAGCCGCGCGAAACAGGAACGGGATACGACTCTTCGGGCTCGCTTCCGGCAAGGCTCGTGCCGTCGTTACTCCACAGGCTGATCCAACTATCAGGTTCCGTCGGAGCCCCGATTTCAACATACGGTTCAAAAGTATAGCCACTTCCCGCCGAATTCATGACGATTTCAACAACCGCACCTCCACTTACAATCGCTGTTGCCGTTGCACCAGAACCACCGCCCGCCAGAATGTTCACAAAGGGGGCCTGATAATATCCGCTGCCGCCGTCTTCCATCTCGATGCTGGTGATGAATTGCCCCGTCCGCACCGCCCGCGCCGTCGCCTGTCTTCGATGGGCCACCGGATGCATCACCAGCGCAAACTTGAAATTTCCCGTTCCGGAGTAGTTCGTTCCATTCACGCTCACGCGCCCCTGCACCTGAATCGTATTGGGCATGGCCGCCTGCGCCACCATGAACCCCACGCTCAACAAGGCCAGTCCAAAATATACAAACTGTTTCACGTTCATTCTCCCCTTCATGGCTTTGAAATCACAACCCGGTAATGCCGCATGCGCGGACTGTTCGTATCCACCAGCGTTCGCGTAAGGCCGTCATCTTCGACAAGGGCTTCGGTCAGTGTCTGCCAATTCGTTTCGCCCAAGTGTGTCTGATATTGAATCTCATATCCCCGGCTGCTGAATCGCGGATTCATCGAAATCTCCGGCCCGCGCGGACCCTGCCCAATCGTGAACTCAAATCGATCATTCGGATTCGTCGGGTTCAAGCCCGCAATGTATTTGAAGCGATTGTCTTGCCCATAACCCAACGGGTCTGCATGGGGCGCGGCATTCGTGTTGTCCAAACCGTAATACGTCACTTGCCAATCGTCGGGCAACCCGTCGCCCGCATAACTTCCGTAATTATCCGGAATCGTGTCGAGCACCCTCATATTCACCGAGCCGGTCAACGATTGCCACCGGCCAAACAGGCAGGCTGGCGTGTCCTCATAGACAACCTCGGCTATCACCCATCCCCATGTATGCGCCGACAGCGGCCCATAAAAAACACCCCAGTCCAAATCTCCCCGATCCAGTCGCAGTTGGGTTTCGTCATCCATCACCACCACCGCATTGGGGCGTGTGGACGCCCGCTCCGGCAAGTTCGTATCCGTTACCAAAATGATCAAACTCGTCGGCTCCATCCCTTGCGCCAAATTCCCCAGCTTGTGAATGAAGCCCCCGCCTTCCACAACACCCCCCACCGTCCCGCCCATCTCGCTCTGGATACGGTACGCCCCGCCCACCGCCGCCCCACCACCAGAAGCAAACCCTTGGGAGACCATCTCTACCACCGAGCCACGAGCTACGCCTGAAAGGCCCAGCACAGCACTCAACACCAACTCCATAATTGCCCACACCCGATTCATGATCACACCCAATTCTCTTTTCGTTTCGCACTCAACCACGATCTCTCCCCCAAGTCAAGGAGGGCATTGGGCGGCATACTCGACAATCATATGCTACTTACCAAAACGGGCGTAAGACGAAATTCGGCAAGATTGAAGTAATCGGGAGGAATTTGGTTGCGTGGTATATGTATATGCATATACTTCCCTCATGAATACAGCAACACCGACCTCAGACGAGCTTCTCCGCCAGATCGCCAACATTACGAGCATGGAGCCGGGCAAGCTGTGCACCATGCGCGAGGGGAAGAACGGAGCGTACTACAACCTTCAATACCGAGAGGACGGTCGGGCGCGAAGCGTCTACGTTCCACGCGACTAGGTCGATGCCGTGCGGGAGAACACCGAGAACTATGGGAAATTCCAGTCTCTGGTAGACCAGTATGCGGGGCAAATCGTCGCCGCGACGCGGGCCCAACGGGCGGACGCCAAAAAAAACGCCCGACACCTTCCGTGACGCCTTCCTCACCGCGCGAGACGTGGAACTCCAAGGGCTGGTCGACCGGTTCCTCTCGGGTGAGCAAGACGCCCCGACGGTCCTGAACGTCGAAGGGCTCGTTCGCGCTGCGCTCTATCAAACGGGTGCGCGGGTGGTCGCCGTGATGTTCCAGGCGGTTGCCGACCGCGTCGACGCCGCCTACCGGCCCCGGGCCGGAGAGCACCTCAAGCAAAGGGAGTCGATACAAATCCAGTGCCTCTTCGGATCGTTTGTCCTGGAGCGCAACTACTATTGGTCGGCCACGCGCGGCGGGCATTGCCCGGCGGACGAGGCGCTGGGGCTGGAAGCGGGCCATTCGCCGTCCCTGGTCCGGTTGGCGTGCCTCGAAGGCGCCGACGAGACCAGCTTCGAAAAGGCGCAGCGGCATCTGGAAGAAACCGGCGGCATCGCGATGGACTCCCGGCAAATCCAGCGGCTGGTGCAGCGGGTGGGGCCGACCTTGCAGGCATGGCCCGAACGAGAGGAAGAACCTCCCGACGCAACGCCTGCTCCCATTCCCATCCTGTACGTCAGCGCCGACGGCACCGGCATTCCGATGCGCAAGGAGGAGCTGCTGGGGCGCAAGGGCAAACAGCCCGATGGCAAATCGAAAACCCGCCAAGTCTACTTGGGCTGCGTTTTCACCCAGCACAAAACCGACGGCTTGGGACGGCCCGTGAGGGATGGGGAGTCCACGACCTACGTCGCCAGCATGCAAAACGTCGACGCCTTCGGCCCTCTCTTGCGCAACGAGGCCATCCGGCGGGGCATGGGCAACGCCGTGCGTCAGGTGTTCATCGTCGACGGGGCCAGCGGGCTCGAAGCCATGGGAAGAATCAACTTCAAGGACGCCATCCAGATCGTGGACTTCTACCACGCCATGGAGCATGCCGGACTCGTGCTGGCCGCCTTGCCGGGCGGCAAAGCCCACCCCGACTACAAGCACCGCCTCCGCAAATGGGCCAAGCGGCTCCTGCGAAACGGCGTCGCCAACCTGGTGGCCGATGCCCGCAAGGAATGCGCCGGGCAGCCTTGCGCTCCCGCCGTGGAAGAACAACTGCACTACTTCGAAAGCAACGTCGAGCGCATGCAGTACGGCACGTTCCGCAAGAACGGATTCTTCATCGGCTCGGGAGTCGTCGAGGCCGGATGCAAGACCGTTGTCGGCCAGCGCTGCAAGCAATCCGGCATGTTCTGGAGCCAATCCGGCGCCGAACACGTCTTGGCTCTGCGCGCCATCCACGCGAGCCGCCAAATCAACGGCTTCTGGAAATTCCGGCTCGAACAATGCCTCGCCCCGTCCAATCCCACCCAAACCCCAGCATGAATTCCCATAAACTCACTTTGAAGAATTTTGTCTTACGCCCCTGCGGTTTGTTGGGCAGGGAAGGCTTGTCCTTGCCGGGAAGTATGCTTCGCGATACTCTGCTCGAGATTCGAACTGAACGTTCAACGGGAGAGCCTGATGCAATTCGAGACGTTTGAGCCTACGCAGAGCCAGCGGTCGA
>CAYNHA010000124.1:0-12135 GCA_964397035.1 uncultured Verrucomicrobiota bacterium | reverse complement strand
CCTTTGGGCCTTTCTGCCCTTTGCCGCTTGGCTTGGAATTGCGTTTGGAATCGAGTACGGGGTGGGCGTACCCAGCGAAATTCTGGTTCCGGTGCCCATGATTCTATGCGGGCTATTCTTGGCCGGTGTGCGTTTCCAGCGATGGCCGGGGTGGGTTTCTCTTCTCGTGGCGGCGCTGTTTGCCGCGCTCTTCCATGGGGTTTGGATGTGGATGGGAAATCCAGAGAATTTGCCCTATTCCGCCATCGTTTCCGGGATGTTGTGCCTGTTGGTGCTGGTTTCGCTTGTCCTCGCCCGATTCGCTTGTCGCGGAAAATATTCCGCCGTGAAATTCTCCATCGTTCTTTTGCCTGTGGTTCTGGTGGTGACGGTGGTCCTGATTTTTGTCGGCGGGCTTCTGATCGCCCTGACACAGGGCGAATTGGCCAGCGCCTTCGAGGCCGAGTTTCTTCTGGCGATGATGGTGCCGATTGCGATGGCCGGGCTGATGATCTACGGGATGCTGATGTCTTTTCTCCTGGTGCCGTTTTTGTCGGAATTTCACCGCGATCGTCTTTGCGCTCTATTGAAGCTGAAGAGGGCAACTCTTCTGGCTTCCGAGCCGCCGCCGATGCCCTCCACGCCATCTTGAAGCGCGGGTACCTTTCGGTTGCTCGTGGCCGATCCATGCGAGTTGTCTCAACCCCCACCCCCTGAAGAAGGATGTTGCCTATGAGCGAATGCGGTTCGAAGAAGTTGTGTGAGGCGGCGTGCGAGGTGGATCCCAAGGCGTGGTTCGGCGACATGATTCAGCACTGCTATGATCAGGCCACGACGGCCAAGGCAGCGGGGCGGCCCATCGTGGGCATCCTGTGCGAATATACGCCGCGCGAATTGATCCTGGCGGCGGGCGGTTTTCCCGTGTGCCTGTGCGGCGGGGATGTCCGAAAGATTCCGGCCGCCGAAGAAATTCTTCCATCCAATTTGTGCCCGTTGATCAAGTCCACCTTTGGTTATCATCAGACGGGGTCCAATCCGTTTCTGGAGATGGCGGATTTGCTGGTGGCGGAAACAACGTGCGACGGCAAAAAGAAAATGTACGAGCTGATGGCGGAACGGCGACCGATGCACGTTCTGGAGCTGCCGCAGAAGCCAAACGAGCCGGACGCCTTTGCCCATTGGGTGTCTGAACTGGAGCGTTTGCGCGTCGAGCTGGGGCGTCGTTTTGGTGTCGAGATCACCGACGATCGCTTGCGAGAGGCCATTCGCGCCATGAATCGCGAGCGAGTGTTGAGGAGAGCTCTTGCCGAACAAATGCGTCGCGATCCGCCGCCCTTCACGGGCCGCGAATTGCTGGATTACAAGAGCCTCATTTCGTGTTTGCCGGGGGACATGGAGCAATACGAACGCGCCTGCTTCATCGCTTCTTCGTCGCCGGGGCGAGCGGATCTGGCCGGGCGCATTCGCGTGCTGCTGACGGGGGTGCCGGTTGTGCACATGGCGGAGAAGGTGGTGGATTTGATCGAGTCGCACGGCGGGGTGATCGTCTGCCAGGAAAACTGCACGGGGGTGAAACCCATTCTGGAAGACGTGGACGAAGCGGCTCCGGATCCGCTGCGTGCGATTGCGGAAAAGTATTTTCATTTGCCCTGTTCGGTCATGACGCCAAACGACGGACGGGTGGACCTGCTGCGGCAACTGACGAAGGAATACCGGCCCGATGCGGTGATTGAGCTGATTTGGCAGGCGTGCTTGACGTATGACGTGGAATCCAACCGAATCAAGCGATGGGCGGAGGGCGAAGCCAACTGCCCATACTTGCGGATCGAAACCGACTATTCCCCTTCCGACTCGGCCCGCATCGCGCTCCGGGTGGAGGCGCTTTTCGAAACGGTGCGGGCCCGCCGGAAAAATGCGCCATGAAGGTGGCGGGAATCGATGCGGGATCGCGGACGATCAAAATCGTCCTCTATGATGCGGCGCAGCGGCAGGTATTGGGCCGTCGTCTCTGCGACCAGGGCGTCCGGCAGGAAGCGCTTGCGGCGGAACAACTCGACGCGCTGTTGGCGGAGCTGGGGCTGGTCCGGCATGAGCTCCGCCGCATCGTGGCCACGGGCTATGGCCGCGCGGCACTTCCTTTCGTCCATGAGACCATCACGGAAATCACCTGCCATGCGCGCGGTGTCCGCGAGGTGGCGCCGGAGGCGGGGACGGTGATCGATATCGGAGGGCAAGACAGCAAGACGATCTGGCTGGATGCACGCGGAGCGGTGCGGGATTTCGCCATGAACGACCGATGTGCGGCCGGAACGGGTCGGTTTCTGGAAGTGCTGGCCGGCCGTCTCGGCGTGGATGTACGGGAACTCGGCGCCCAAGCGGCCACGAGCGCGCGGCCCACGCCCATTAGCAGCACCTGCGTGGTGTTTGCCGAAACGGAAATCGTGGGGTTGCTGGCGGCTCACGCCGATTCGCGGGACATCGCCGCGGGGGTGTTGAAAGCCATTGCCTCCCGCATGGCCTCGATGATGGGCGGCCGGGCCAAGGAACCCGTTCTGTTGACCGGCGGAGTGGCACGAGTCCATGGAATGTCCGACAAGCTGGCAGAGGCCATCGGGTGTCCGGTCCGCATTGCGCCCGATCCGGAATATACCGGCGCACTGGGTGCGGCATTGCTGGCGGCGGAGGGTTTGCGAGACTGAGCGGCTTCACGCGCCCAGTTGCTGGTCGATCCATTCCATCCACCACGTCAGGATGCTCCGGATGAACAGAAGGAACTGCTGCCAGCGCGTGGGGTGAGCGGGTGCCGGGGGGGCGGAGACGGGACGGGGTTGTCCCATGTCCGGACGTGGGGACTCGTCATCGGCGGCCGGCAGCGTGAAATCCAACGGGGCCAGGGTGCAGGCGAATGGTCCCGGCTTGTAGGTGCCGACGATCCGGTAGGTTCCAGCGGTGAGGGAGCCACTCCATGTGGCCGAACAGGAGAATCCTCATCCATACTCGAAGGAGCCGGAGGTGATCCGTTCCCCGTCGGGCTTGATGATTCGGTAGGTGGGCTCCTCGGGGCGGCTCGTGTCGCGCTTGGCCAGCTTGTGCTGGGTCCGGGTTCCCGAGATGCGGCGTAGGTCGGTGATGGACTCGTTGAGCGAACCGATGACGTTGAGGGTGATCCGCAGGGACCGCCTGGCGACGGCCTGCCGGAGAGCCCCATCGGAAATGGAAAAGACCGCTTGCAGGGGTTCGCCGACGGTGAGGGAAGCGGAGCCGTTCCGGGGCACGGTGACGGGAGGTGCGTCGCTGCTTCCGGTGGCGCGGAGTTCCCATTCGTCACCCCAGTCATCGGTCTTGATTTGCCGGTAGTTCATCAGGCGAAACGTGTCTGCCGGAACGGGGGTTTGCTTTCCGGCGAGGACCAGCATGAGCCCTCCGGAATCCGTTGTGGACAGCAGCGTCATCAAGCGCATGGGGGTTGGCAGTTCCAGCGTTCCGAGATTGTCCTGGCGGGGGGTCAGCGTCATGCGTCCGGCCGGGATGTCGAGCTGGACCTCGAACAGGCGATTTCCGATGGCGAGGAAACGGCCAAGCATAAGGCTATCGCTGGGGACAATGCGGTCGGATGCGGCGATGAAGAAGGAGTCTCCCCTTGCGTTCGGGAAGCGTTGGAAATGGGGGCCGGATTTTTCGAGAAGGGCCCTTTCGTCGAAGGAGCCATTGGCCGTGGTGTCGCCCAGCGCGATGCGGTAACCGATTCCATCCAGCGCCAGTTCTCCCAGATAGGCGCAATAGGGCATGGCGAGTACACGCATGTTTCGCACGGTTTCGGAATCTTCCAGGCCGATCGGGGATGGATCGGACAGGTTGCCGCTGAGGCGCAACTGGAGGCCATACGGCATGCGGTGTCCCCCCACATCGATTTCCAGATCGATCGGCGGGAATGAGCAGTCAAAGTAGGTGCTTTGGGAGTAGGTTCGGGCGTCGCCCAGCAGAGGTTCGTCGTCGGTCAAATCGCGATTTCCATTTCGGTCGAAATAGATCCGCTTATAGAGGGAAGTGGCGGCAGGGGGCTGGTCGAAGGCGGCCAGGAATTCGGACTGGCCCAGCGTGATGACCGTGAAGAGGGGGCGGGGGCCTTCGAAGTTCGGCAATTTCCAGTCGCCGGCCGGAGGAAGTGTTTGAAGCGGACAAATGGCATAGCCGCCGGGGCGAGAGGAGGAGCCATTTTCTGAATATCGGTCGTAGAAAAGCGGAATGTCGATTGTCTGCTCGGTGACGATGGCACGCTGCTGCCGGGCGCGGAAGGTGTCAAGATCGTCCGGCACGACAAGGATCGAGCTGGACCGTCCCCGTTGCTTGCGGGTCTCGCCGGAGCTTTTCCAGTCGAGAAGCCACTTCTCATCGACCTTAAAATTGTAGGTATAGGTGCCGTCGTCCAAGGTCAGCGTTTTGTGCCAGATTCCGTCCTCGTTGGACATCCGGGAAGAATCGGAAATTTCCCAGCCGTTGAACGAGCCCACCAAATCGACGCGATCCGCTTCGGGCATGGCGATGGAGAAATCGACCTCGTGCGGGGCGGCGGCAGCGGAGAGGGACAGCGCCAGAAAAGAGGCCAGGCACCAACGGGTTTTTCGTCCTGCTCGCCGCGGCGCTTTCATGGGGAGCAGGATGCGGGATGCAAGGGAAGGAGTCAAGGGGGCTTCCTATGCAAGGAGTTGATCGATGAGCTTCACCAAGCCCGCCAATAGCCAGCGGATGAAATACAGAACCCATTGCCAGGGGGTCCATTCGGTGGCGGGCGTCACGGGTGTGGGGAGGGCTATGGCTTCAACCTGTTCGGTGTTTCCGCTTGCCGGCGGCAGAGTGAACTCATGGGGTTCCACCGTGCAGGAAAAGGGTCCGGCGGCATATTTGCATGCGATCCGGTAGGTGCCAGGAGTGAGGGGGCCACGCCATGTGGCCGAGCAGGTGAATCCTCACCCATACTCGAATGAGCCGGAGGTGATCAATTCCCCGTCAGGCTTGATGATCCGGTAGGCCGGTTCCTTGGGGCAGTTCGGCTTGCGGGTGGAAGTTTCGTGCTGTGTGCGGGTGCCCGAAACGCGCCGGAGATCCGTAATGATTTCGTTTTGGCGTCCGCGAAGCATAAACGACATGCGCAGCGAACCGATGGCGACCGCCCGTTCACGAGCAGAATCGGCGATTTGCACGAGGTATCGCAAGGGCTCGCCCACTTCCAGGCGGGCCGAGCCGTTTTGCGGAACGGTCACCGCAGCGATTTCCCCGCTTCCCGACCCCGTGAGAAGCCACTGGTCTCCCCAGGCATCTTCCTTCAGCAGGGAGTAGGTGAGCAGGCGCCATTCTCCGGATGGAACAGGAATCTTATTTCCTGTGTCCACCAGCATGAGGCTGTTTCCATGGGTCGAAAGCAGATTCATCGACTGCATGGAGCCGGGGAGTTCCAGAGTTCCCACCTCGTTTTCGCGGGGTTTCAAGAGAAGACGGTTTTGCGGAAGATCCAAATGAACATCAAAGAGGCGATCGCCGATGACCAGGGAAGTGCCGAAAAGAAGGCTGTTTTTTCCGGAAAAATAGTTGTTCCGGGTGATCAGGAAGGAGTCTCCGCTGGGATAGAGGCGTTGGTTTGGAGCCTCCGAATCCTCCGGCAGTTCGATGGTGTCGCCAAAGAGGGCATTGCCGGTGGCGTCGCCGATCGCCACGCGATAACCCACGCCATCCAGCATGAACTCGCCCATGTAGGCGCAGGAAGGCATCACATAGAGGATCATGTTGTCCAGATGGCTTGGATCCGGCTGGTCCGGGCTGGAGCTATAGCCATTGAGCGCCAGGGTGAATCGATAGGGCTGCGTGCGGCCAGGGACCTCCACCTGGATGTCGACGGGGGAAAAGGAATAGTAATACGAATTCTCGCCCATGTTGTGCTTGGTGCTGACCAGCAGGGGCTCTTCGTCAGTCAAATCCCGGTTCCCGTTCCGGTCAAGATAGATGCGGTCATAGAACGGTTCATCAGGGGTTGTTTGGTCCAGAACGGCCAGAAAAGTGGACTCTCCCAGCTCAATGGGGCAATAGAGGGGGATCGTCGAGGTGAGGGAGGGAATCTTCCACTGGCCCTCCGGCGGCGCCTTGGCAAAGGGGTGGTGGGCATATCCCCCCGGACAATAGGCGGCGTTCTGTTCTGGGAAGGCCAGATAGGAGAGAGGGATTTCGATGCCTGCCGCCGTCGAGCGCGCTTGCCGGAGCCGGGAGGAATAGCCCTCCAGATCGTCGGGGATGATCAGGCGTGAGCAATAGATGCCCTCCTCGTCTTTTGTGAGGCGCGGGCTTTTCCAGTCGCTGAAGGTGTCCCGGCTGGAATTGGCTCCGCCCACCACCTTGAAGTAATAGTCGACGGTTCCTTCCTCCAGAGAGATTGTTTTTGTCCAGACGCCGTTCACGTTTTGCATCCGCGAATCGTCGTTCATTTCTCCATGGTTGAACGTGCCCAGGAGATAGACCTGTTCGGCATCGGGCAGGAGAATGGAAAAATCCACGTTGTGAGGGAGTGCGCTGGAAGAGAGGACGAACGCGAACAAGACCCCAAGGCCGCAAAGAGCTTTGCTCTTCCGATGCAGACTCCGAATGGACCGTGCCGCCTTCACAGGGGAAGAATGCGGGAACGGGGGAATGGAGTCAAGACGAGCTCAAAGGAAACATCGACCCCTATTTTTCTTCGCGGTTGGCGCGGAATTCGACGCGGGAGAGGATGCGGAGCTGGTAGAGAGTGAAGCCAATGAGCATGCAGGCGAGCATCCAGGCGGCGGCGGTGGCGGGGCCGAGGCGCAGGAAAATGAAGGCTTTGTAGAAGATGTGCAGACCGGCCACTTCCGTGCGCGCGGCTCCGGCGGTCATGGCGAGGATGTTGGCTTCGGCCTGCCACGAGGCAATGAAAACGCCAACGAAATTGATGATGAGGAGGGGGCGCAGGGTGGGAAAGACGATGAACAGAACCTTGTCGGTGAAGGAAGCCCCGTCGATGTCGGCGGCTTCATAGAGATCGTCGGGGATGCCCTTGAGCGCGGCGAGGTAGATGAGGCAGCCGGGGCCCATGCCGGCCCATAGCATGGGAAGAACGCAGGAAAAGAGGGCCGTGCGCGAGTCGTCCAGCCAGCGGACGGGCTCGGGAAGGGTGGCCCACAGGGGCTTCCAAAAGATCCAGTCTTTATAAAAACTGGATAATCCGTCGGGGGGAAGGGAACGCATGATTTCGCGCAGGGGGCCGAGGGGGGCGGCGGCGAGGAGGAGGCCGGCGGCCATCACGAACAGCGCGGGTTTCCAGAGGCTGTGCGTGAGCAGGCGACGGGCGAGATGGAGAGCGAGGGCGATGGCCGCAAGGGAGAGGAGCATCCAGGCCGCGGCGGGGATTTGCATCACGAGGCGGTTGACGAGGCCGGCCTCGGAGGGCTCGTAAAACGTCTTCCACAGCAGAATGACGACGAGGCCGGTGATGGAGGCGGGCAAGTAGAAGATGAGGCGAAAGAGGATTTTCCCGCGCGGCACTTCCTGCAGCAGGATGGCGAGAAGCACGGGCGGAAGGAACGTCATGGAGATGACCAGGAAGGAATAGCGGGAGGAGGTGAGCAGGGCTTGCCACCAGTCGGAGTCCCACAGGAGATTGGCGAAGTTGTCGAGGAAGACCCATGTGGATGCACCGAAGATGTGGTAGTCATAAAAGGCCATGGCGGCGCCGCGGGCGAGAGGAACATAGGCCCAGAGAAGGATGGTGAGGGCGGCGGGGAGGAGGAGAAGCAAGGCGGCCCAGTGCTTGCGGAGGGAATTCAGAATGAAGAATGAAGAATGAAGAATGTCGGAATGATTTTGATTCGTATTCTGAATTCTGAATTCTGAATTCTGAATCCTGTTCTGGCTCGGCAAAAACATTCGGACCATTTGGCGTAATGCATAGCCGATGCTCGCCGCCAGAAGTAGCAACAAACCCAGAGCGGCGGCGCGGCGCTTGGCGAGCTCGGGAGGGGGGACGATTCCGAGCATGTCGGCGTCGGCCTTCTCGCGCGCCTGCACGAGCAGGGCGAGCAACTGGGCGCGGCGCTTTTCGGGGTCGGTGGAGAGCTGTCCGGAGAGGGAGAGTTCTTCGGCTTGGCGGATGGGGGTGGTGAGGATGTCGTAGATGACGTTGGCGTTTTGGCCGTAGGGTTCGGGACGGCCGTCGGCAAGGGCGATGGACAGGCAGTCGCGCCATTCGTCGGGGATGGTGGCGGCGATGGATTCATAGCCGTGGGCGCGGAGGAGATCGGGGGGGAGGAAGCGGCCGAAGCCGCCTTCGACGAGGTGCCGGACGCGGATGGCGCTGGCTTGGGTGGAGTTTTGGAAGCGGATGTATTCCCAGGCGGCGTCGCGGATGAGGGGGTTGGTGACGCCGGCGAAAATGCCCATCATGCGGGAGTTGATTTCGGTGCCGCGTGTGGCGGGCCCGATGGGCATGGGCGCCATGCCGGTGAGGTCGGGGTTGAGGGTGGCGAACAGTTTTTCGTCGATGTAGGAGAAGACCATGGCGAGCTGTCCGCGGCGCCATTTGAGGGAGGATTCGGCGGTGTCCTTGATGACGTAGCCGCGGCGTGGGCGGCCGGCGGAATCGGTCCAGGGTTCGGTGGTGAGGCGAATATAAAAATCGAGGGCGTCGGCGGCTTGGGGCGTATCGAAGACGGCGCTCCAACGATTTTCTTTTTCATCGAAGGCGAGGGCTTCGCCGCCCGCGCCCCAGAGAAAAGGAAGCCAGAGATACGATTCGTGTTTGCCGCGCGACAGGCCGAGGGCGTAGATGCCGCGGGCGGGGTCGGCGACTTTGTGGCAAGCGCTGGCGAAATCGTTCCATGTCCAGTCGGGCGTGGGCAGGGGAATGCGGGCGGCTTCAAAGAGGTCGCGGCGATAGAGCACGACGCGACCGAGGGGCGGGCCGCCGGGCATGGCCCAGACGCGGGGGACGTTGTCGGGGCCGGGGCGGCGAATGACGGGCTCGATTTTGGGATGAATGCGGCGGGTGATTTCGTCGGGGGGGAGGGCGGAAAAATAGGGATCTTCGGGAAGGTCGAGGGGATGGAGAAAGCCTTGGCGGATATAGGTGTCGGACTGGCGGAAATTGACATAGAGCACATCGGGGGCGACGTTGCCGGCGATGGCGAGGAGGGTGCTTTCGATGCCTTCGACTTTGATGCCCGAGAAGCGGTGGAGGCGGAGCGAGAGTGTGGAAAGGTCGAGGGCGCCGTAGCGGGTGGGATCGGCGGCTTGGCGTGCGCGGAGGAGATCGGGGGCTTGTGCGAGGAAGGCGCGCTGGACGGCGAGTTCGGCGCGGGTGGAGGGGTCGGTGCGGGTGGCGTCGGGGAGATCGAACAGCGTGAGGTTGAGGACAAGGTTGGAGGCGGTTGGTTCAAGCCAGCCGGCGGAGGCGGGGGGGGGAACAATGAAGAATGAAGAATTTAGAATGTAGAATGAAAGCTGAAGGAAAGTTTTCCACAGTATGGAAAACTTTTTCGCGATTTTTCCACACAATGGAAAAAATGTTTCCACAGTGTGGAAAACTTTTTTGCGGCGGCAAAATGGGAGAGGAACTGGGAATGGAATGTGGGAATGAGGGAAGGATGGTGAAGGGGATTGTTTCCGATCCTCCACCATTCCATTCTTCCAATATTCCACGTTTTTCACCGGGCGGGGGGATCGGGGTCGATGGACCAGCGGAGGCTGAGGATTTCTTTTTTGCCGTATTTGGCTTGGAGGCGGGTGAGGATTTCGGCGGCGGGGGCTCCGCGGAGTTCGAAGAGCCACATGGGGTGGGAGACGAATACGGTGAGGACTTTGTTTTCGAGATGGGCGGGCTTGGTGTTGGCGTTGAGCTGGGGGCCGACGATCTCGGGCCAGTCGGCGGCGATTTGCGTGACCTGCGCGTGGGCGGAGAGTTTCATTTCCTTGAGGACGCCGGGAATGAGGGAGCCGAAGGGGATGGCGCCGGGGTCGGGCGCGGGGGGGGCGTAGGCGTCGATGTGGAAGCGCTCGCGGGTGACGGCCCACTGGCCTTTGTTGTAGGGTTTTCGACGATTCATGGGGGCATCCTATAAGAGGGGGAGGCAATATCCAATATTCAATGTTCAATGTCCAATATCCAATGGTGAATACCCCGTGGTGAAGTGGGGGTTTTCGTTGGCTAGGGGAGGGGAGATTTGATATGTCTCGGGCGTTGTCTGGGTGTGAAGGTTGTCGAACCGGGAGAACGTGCGATGAATGAAGAGCAGGATGGTCAGGGACCGGCGCGTCCGGTGGGTGGAAGGGGCGTGTTCCTGCTTTGCGTGGCGTTGCTGGTTGTGTTGCCGGTAGTTTCGATTCTTTTCTGGAGAGGCGTGTTGCCGGCGCCGGAGGTGGGGCGCAGCGGGGAGGTGCTGGATTCGGGAGTGCGGTTTGATTTGGACCCGGTGGTGGCGAATGTGACGGGAACGCTGGGGGAGCGTTGCATGCGGGTGCAGGTTCAACTGGTGGTTGACTCGGTTCCCCGGTGCGAGGAGTTGCGATGGCGCGTGCCGATGCTGAAGGATCGGATTGGGATGGCGATGTCACGCCAGACGCTGGAGGAGCTGGAAGGACCCTCGGGGAGGGAGAGGCTGAAGGAGGAAATCAAAAAGGAGGTCAATGCTTTCTTGCAGGCTGAGACGGGGATGAAAGTGGTGGATGTGTATTTCTCCGAATTCGTGATTCAGGGCTTGGCTACGGATAGGGGGGCACTATGAAAAGCGGGTCTGTGAACAAGGTGGCGTTGCTGGCGGTGGCGCTGGTGCAGGTTCTTTGGGCACTGCTTGCGGTGGGGTTCGAACGGAGTGGCTATTCGGGTGGCGTGGGAATGCTGCTGGTGGTTCCGACTTGGATGAGTGCGGTTTTGATTTTCAACAATGGCATCGAGCGCCGGGCGTTGCAGAGTGGCACATGGGCCTTGTGGCAGGGGATCAAGGTCCTTCTGGCGTTGTTGTTCTGGCCGGTGTTTTGGGGAGTGTTGGAGGAATGTCGGTTGCCGGGCGATTTTGCACGCGGTGTGGTTGGGGCGTCGGTTGCGACGTGGGGCCTTTTTGTATTTTGCCTGTTTTCCGGCCGATCGGTGCTGGGAGAACGGGTTGGAAAGGAAGAGCGGGAGCGGTTCGGTTCCAAGAGGGCGATTTCAATCTCCCATTGCGTGGGGACTGTGGGAACGGTGCTCGTGATGGGTTGGGCGGTTGCGATAGGGGGAAGCGCTGGTTTCATTGACGTTCCCGCGGTGATGATTACACTGGGCGTGGCGGGGTTCCTGCTTTTCGGAAATTACGGGCGGGATTACTTGGCCTTCACGTCCGATTCCATTCTGACCTTGTTCAGCAAGCCGCCGCAGCCGGTTCCGTTGTATGTGGAGATAGCCAAGGCGGGCAGCCGCTACGTGGTGGGCGCCGGGCTTGCGGGAACGCTGATCGGGCTGATTCAAATGCTGCGAAACTTGGGTGATCCGAGCGCGATTGGAGTGGGAATGTCGGTGGCGTTGATTACGGTGCTGTATGCGGTGCTGGCCTCGGAGTTTTATTTTGCGTTCATGATTGTGGAATACTCGTCGAAGAGCGAACGGGGAACAAATGGAAATGAGGGAGGGAGGAGTCTGTCCCTGCTGGCGATGGGTGTTTGGGTGGTGTTGTTTTCGTTCGTTGCCGTTGTGATCGCCCTGTTTTCCTTCCGGTGAACCACGGATGGACCCAGATGGACACGGATGGGGGAGGAGATGTGGGATGGTGGGGTGAAAATTTTGAGCAAGGGGAGGGGTTACCGCTTGCGCGGGGGGGCGGGCATCTGCGATAAAGCGCGGACGGATTCATTCAACGAAAGGAAACAACAAATCATGGTGAAATTCTCGGGCAAGATTCTGATGGTCGGTTACGGTTCGGTGGCGCAGTGCACGCTGCCGCTGTTGGTGAAGCGGGCGAAGATCCCGTGCAAGAGCATTACCGTGATGGACTTCGAGAACAAGCGCGAGGAATTGAAGCCGTGGATCGCTCTGGGTGTGAGGTTCGTGAAGGCGGGGGATCTGCTGATCGATCTGGCGTGGAACATCGATTGCTGCGAAATCCTGCAGTGGTGTCACGACAATGG
>CAYNHA010000123.1:0-2907 GCA_964397035.1 uncultured Verrucomicrobiota bacterium | reverse complement strand
GTACCGCGTGGCGACCAGCAACGTCAACAGCCTGGCGGCCAGCCACCGGGCCACGCTTGGAAAACCCTATTCCGTCGCTACAACCAATGGAGCACTGGCCAACTACGGCTTCGAGATGACCGGTTCCAACACCGCTTGGGTGCTGGATGAAAATTGCAGTCTTCGCTCGCTGGCGGCGGGCGGCACGAACGACGTGAAGGAAGGCACCAACAGCCTTCGGCAAATCAACGGAGGCGTGGCCTCCCAATGGATTGAATTTCGCAATCCGGCTGCCTTTGCGCCCGGCGTGGGGATTAGCGGCTGGTATCGGGTGGACTCCGACGCGACGCCGACGCTTCGGATCGAGGCGTTTGCCACGAATCAGTCCACGCCGATTGCGACACGGAACATCCAGCCCGGCACGGCCACAGCATGGACCTCCTTCAGCAGCCCGCTGGCGTCCCTAGGCGACGGCACGGTGGAGGTGCTGAAGATTTCCCTGGTCGGCGGCGCGGGCGGCACCACGTTCTGGGACGACCTTCGCCTCTCGGTGGACATCGGCACGAATGGGCCCTCGATGCGGTTTGTGGCGGGCAAGGAAAACCAGGGAATCCATGTGACCAACTATTTGTTTGCGGTGGATGCGGACAACGACCGCGCCGGCGACCGCCTGGCGGGACCGGCGGTGCCGTTTGTGACCGCCTACGATGCCACGCCGCCGACGTCGGTGAGCATGGCGACGGGTGGAATGGGTGCCTCGACGCTGAATGTGGACGACCCGACCTCACAGTTCGATCTCCAGTGGAATTCCGCGAACGTGGGCCCGGACGATCCCGCCGATGCCCGGCATCCGACGGGCCTGGGCAGCGACCGCGATCTCCTGTCGCCCTGGAAGAGCTACAAGATCTACTACAGCACCTACACTTCGCCCGAGAGTCCAGCCCCGGATTTCGTGTATGCGAACTTCATCTCGAACGGGGTGTACCGTTCCTGGCCGAGCGTGACGGCGGACTCGCCGCTCACCGATCCGACGGCGGCGGGATACCAGGCGAACTACCAGGCGTTGACGAATGCCGCCCGCAACCACATCCGCCTGTACGGGCTGGAATTCGACCAGGAATATGCCGTGGTGGTGGTGGGCCTCGACCGGGCCGGCAACGAAGGGCCGGCGGGCGCTTCGAGCTGGGCCACGAACAACACCATCCGCTTTTCGATGAACCGCGGACTGGTCTTGCCGAAGAGCGAAATTGAAAATGCCTTTCCGCTAGGATCCCCGCTCACCAATTCCAGCACCCATTCGGCGGCGGCGCTGTACTGGAACGCGGCGGGTCTGGTCGACGAACAGGGCACCTATACGGCCGTCACGAAACACTACGATTTGATCTATTGGGATTCGTCCAGTTTCCAGGAGCGGACCAACAACGCCTGGAAGTGGGTGGGCACCGTGCAGACCAATTGGTTTGTGGATGATGGCGGCCTGGGCCGCGGCCGTGGCCAGCTCCGGTTCTACCGGGCCTCGTATGCGGACCGATGGAGGCGAACCAACAGCCTGGGGCAGGCCCAGCGGCCGCTGGCGAGCGAGGAAATCTACGCCTTGCACAACGTGGTGTTGTCGGGCGGGGAGAATTACGTGGCCCTGCATGGCTTGCCCTACACGAACACGTTTGCGGGCGTGTTCGGCGGACTGGAAACATTCCCCGGCGGCTCCTCGGCCTTGCCGTTGGGAGGCGCTACAATCGTGGAATTCTTCGAGCCGGGAGTGAATGCCGCCACTTCCGCGCAATATTATCTGAATGCCCTCGGCCGCTGGACGCAGGTGGGAGGGGGCGATGTCACGGATGTTCCTCAAGGCAAGGACTTCTTTACCCGCGGGTTTTCCATCCGCCTGCCCAAGCCCTTGCCAGCCCCGTATGCCACGACCACGGCCGTGGACAAAACCCAACTGAGCACCAACGGCCTGCCCCTGACGGTGCCGGCCATGGTGTGGTCGCCGATCGCCCAGGTGCCGACCAACGGCTTCAGCCAGGTGATCCAGACGGGCAGCCGGAGCGGCATGGTGTCCACGCTGGTCTACAACATTGCGGCCCTGCGCCTGCCGGTGTCGGTCCATCCTTCGGAAATGAAACTGCTGGAATGCGGCTTTATGAAGGGGGTGCCGGGCTGGAGCGATGAAATCTACACGATGGACACCACCACCAAGGGCGTGCTCAACGGCAAAACCATCTATTGCGACACCAGCGGAGTTTGGCGTTTCGTGTCGGGCAACGGGCTGGTTCCGGCGGGCTACTTCAAGCCCAATGATGTCCTCGTGATCGTCTCGCGCAATCGGGTTGGCGATGGCCACTGGACATGGACATACCACCCCCGGCAGTTCTACGCGCTGCCCACCCGCTGGATGGAACCGGCCCCCTAGCGCCTGCGCCGCAAGGCCGCCCGGAAAAAAGTTTTCCACAGTGTGGAAACATTTTTTCCATAGTGTGGAAAAATCGCGAAAAAGTTTTCCATAGTGTGGAAAACTTGGACTATCACTTATAATTATAAGTGATAGCTGGGATGGGAAGTAAAAACCTTGTGTTGAGGGGTGGCTATGGCGATGCTTTCGGGTGTGGAATCCGTTTTCCGCCGGTGCGATTGGGAGCGCGTCCATGCCGTACGGAAAGCGGTTTCGTGAGGGTGGAGGGAGCGCGGATCCGGAGCGCTGGATCCGTTCAACATGATGCGTCGATCCTGGATGGCCCTGTTGGCATGGGCGAGGGGGAGGAGTCGCAGAATCCTTTTCCGTCCTATGGCAGAACGTAGTGGCCGTGGATTCGGACGATGGCGCCGCCGCCAAACAGAACGCGGGTGGTTCCGCGGGGGGATGGTTTGGCGACCAGGCGGATGAGGTTGGGGTTTGCGCGGTCGCCGTTTTGCTCCAGCGAAATGGGG
>CAYNHA010000122.1:0-7078 GCA_964397035.1 uncultured Verrucomicrobiota bacterium | reverse complement strand
GTCCCACTTTGAACCCACTGACTGTTTTTCATATTATGCTCTCCGTGACGCGATCCTTGCGAATTTTTCTCACACTACACATCCCTGTGTCCAATACATATCGGCCGTTTATTTAAATTCCTATACTGATATTTTTCAGGCACTGCTAAAGACGCCTTTCCATCCCAAAAGAGGCAATTTTTTCCACGCGAAACACACGAACCGGACATAACTGGTTCGTGGAAAAATTATTAGGCTTTCTCTTCACCAGACAGGAGACTCTCCATATCCGGGAAGAGGGATTCCCCCTTCGTCCGTACCTCACCTTCCACCTCCACCCGATCCAGCCATGAAATGAGGTTATGGAAATCACCCGTGCCCTACTTTCTGGCTTCAACGTAAAGTGATGCGGGGGGACGGGTTTTGTCGAAAATCTTCGTATTCCTCATCGGTGGGGCAAAGCTCTGTCCATAGCCCGACCGGAACACTTCCCGAAAGCCGGCCTCCATCATGGCCCGGCTCATCTTTTCAAAACTCCACCAACTGATATGGCTGGAAGGCCCCTGTCGCTGAAACTCCGGGAGACAGCGGCTGGAGCAATAATCCAACGCCTCGTTCAGCGGCAGCGTCGAAAACAGCTTGTCGACCTGCTCATCCCCGATCCGCTCGGCCGGGGAGCTGGCGTGCAAGGTTGAAACATGACTGGCAAATCTCCACAAAAACAACTGCTGGATCGAAGCCTGATTCAGGGGCCGGTTGAACAGATGCTCATAGTTGCCAGGCCGGGAATAGAAATCCCGCCAGGAGTAGAACGGCCAATCCCGGTCCTGGAAGGCCCGGTATTCCAGCAGAATGTCGGGAGTGGACGTCCGGAGATATCCCCCCGGCTTCAAAATCCGAAACGCCTCCAGCAACACATGCCGGACGCCTTCATCCGTCAAATGTGAAAGCGCATGGCCGGAGTAGACCAGTTCCGCGCTGTCGTTTCCAACCGGGAAAGGCTCCCGCCTCAGCAAGTCCACATCGATGAATCCCGCATCGGCCTTCAGCGGATCCCCCCACCCCGACGCCCGGTCCACATTCGTCCAGTAGGGATGCCAGAATTTCCCGGGTGCCAGGTTGTAGAACCGTCGAAAGCGCAGGCTTTCCTGCGGATAGCGCCCCTCGTAGGCCGCCTTGTCGTTGGGGTCGCCGTTCTCATCCACGACAACGGGGGGAGTCGACTTGGCTCTTTCGGTTGGAGCCGGCTTGGCATGCTTGATGGGACGCCCCCACTCGCCCACTCCCTCCGAAGAGTCGATCTTGCGCACCAGATACTGCGGCCCCATCGGGAAGCCGAACCCGTATGGCAGCAGGCCAGGCTGGCGGCAGACGATCCGGCAGGAGAGTGTTTGGCTGTAGGTTTGTGATTCCATCGGGGGTGCGCTTCTCAAACTATGGGTACGCACTTGTGGCTATCGGCAGGTTTTAATGAATCCTTAAGACTCCATTTCTATTCCGGAGGAGAGAACCAATTTGTGCCGTCGTTGGTGACCCAGATCGTGTAATAGCTGGGCTGCCCCGGAGTCAGGTCCGTGTGGTGGAAGACCTGGTTTGTTCCGCGATATATTTGGCTACCGTCATTCGTTGTCGCTGGATAGGCGGAATCCGAGGCGTGGAGGAGAACTTCCGGAGACTGCATGCCGATGTTGGTGGGATTGATCCATCGCAGATAGACATTGTTGGTCAGCGCCGTGGCCTGGAACCAGAATGCCTCGTAGACGCGGTTGGTGTACACCCGGCCGAGCTGGTTGTTGTCCAGACGGATTTCCCACATCGAGGGATGGCAGACGCTGTTGACATAGGCGCGGAACGTGTAGACCACCACGTTGGTCAGTTGTGGAATGTTCGCAAAGACAACATTGGTCGCCTCTCCCACCCCCAGAATGCCAACGGTGTTGGTCAGGTCGGACGATTCCCCGCAGGAAGCGGTGGCGGAATGATTGATCCATCCGGACAGCTTGACGGGCGCGGTGCTGGCCGCCGTGCCACGGTTGCTGATGGTGACGGTGGCCTGGAACGGCACATTCAGCACTTGGATGCGGGACACGACCAAATCGGGCAGCGCTTCGGTTTCAATGGGAGGTCCCACGGCAAACGCTCCGCCTTCGTGGGCGCCGTCAATGGCCTGCACGCCCCAAACCAGTTGCGTGCCGGCCGGCAAATTCCGGAGCCTCCATTCGCGGCGGTATTGCGCATTGCCCATGGCCACGACATGCCGGCTCCCCGTGCTCAAATCCGCGTGAGGACTCATCACGGCCACGGGATTGCTCGCCACTCCCACGTACAGGTTGTAGGTCAGGCTGCTGGCAGGCGTGAAATCGTCGGTGGCGGCGCTCCAGCGGAAAATCACCTCGTTTCCGTTGGTCAGCGTGGCCGTCAGGCCCGCAGGCGCACCAGGCGGTGCATTGGATACCGGCGACAAATTGCGGTAGACCGCGCTGGTGTAGCCGTTGGTGGCCAGACCCGAAACCGCCAAATCCAAATCCCCGTCGCGGTCGGCATCCGCCATGGCCAAACTGGAAATCCGCAGGCCGGGCACCTGGGTGGGCTGGTTGCCCAGCGTCCCGTTGCGGTTTGTGTAGACATTCACAAACCGCTTGTTGCTCTCGTTTTCTCCTGAAATCACCAGATCCTGCCAGCCGTTGTTGTCCAGATCGCCCCACTCGCAGGTCCCAAGCCACAAGGGAGCCAGGTCGATCGTACGCGTGAACAGAGTGGTGATGCCCGAGAAGCGGTACACCTCGCCGATCATGCCGTTGGTGCCATACCCCGTCAGCGCGAAATCCGGCCAGCCGTCGTTGTTGTAGTCGCCGAAGCCCAGACCGCCATAGGCCGATCCATCAACTCCCACCAGCGGATAGTTCGTCAAGACACCCTCGATGTTCCGGTACAGGCGCGATGTCTTTCCCGTGCCTGTGTCGCCCGTCATGACCAGGGCCAGCCAGCCGCTCTTGTCCATGTCCACCCACGCCAGCCGCCCGTTCTGGAGGGGAGGCAGATTGAAGTTCACCGACGTGAACCGCCGATTGCCGTCGTTGCGGTACAACTTGCCAACGGCCGCCGAACCGCTGTATCCGGAAACCGCCAAATCCAAATCTCCGTCGTTATCATAGTCGCCCCACGCCAATCCACCGCTGATGGTTCCCGTCAGACCGGTGGCCATCTCCACGAACGAACCATCCTGCTGGTTGCGATAAATCTTCGTGACCGCCCCGGTCCCGCTCATGCCGGAAATGGCCAGGTCCAGCCATCCATCGTTGTCGCAGTCTCCAAAGGCCATGCTGCCGGACTCCAGTCCGATCAGCCCCGCCTGCATGTTGGTGAAGGCCCCTTCCCCCAGGTTCCGGTGGAGTTCCGTGAAGCGATTGGTTCCATCGGTGCCCAGAATGGCCAGGTCCAGCCGCCCGTCGTTGTCAACATCCCCCCACGCCATGGAGGAACCGGCCAGGCCGCGGAGATTGGCACGACCGTTGATGAGGGGATTCGTGGCCGGACAAGTCCCCTGGATGGCGAATTGGTACAATCCGTTCGTGTGGTACGTGTCGTCGCTGCCGATCTGCACCACCGCCCTGCGCGTACTCGTCACCCGCGGAAAGAACTCAATCTCGAATTCAGCCGCCTCGCCCGGCTCCAAGGTTTCGGACGGTTGACTCACCACCGTGAAATCACCTGTGTGCTCGCCGGCAATGACCACCCGGGGAGTTCCCGTCAGGGCCAGCAGGAAACTGCCGGCATTGGTGACGACAAAACGGCGCCGCAAAGGAGCATCCGCGTAGATCCCGAAGTCGGCCCCCGTGGCCAGCGAGGGATTCGTGCTGCCATTGGCGATCCACTCCCTGTTGGTTCCCAGCACGCGCATTTCGGCTTGCAAGCCGTCGCCGCCCAGCCAAAGCGCATACGGGTCATCGTCGGGATCGTTGTTTTCCACGAAAAACAACGTACTTCGAACTCCCTTGGCCTGCGGATCAAAGCGAATTTCCAGATCCGCCGAATCCCCTGGATTCACCACGGCGTTGGATGGCGCCGTGATCAATTCAAAATCCCCCGAATCCCCCCCTTGCGCCGACACCGAACTGATTTCAAGCGGCCCATCCCCCATGTTGGAAAGCGTGAAGACATGCGCCGCGACCCCCGTGCCCACGTGCACGCCCCCGAACCAGGCGCCGTTTCCGGCCTCCATGTTCGAATCTCCATTCACGATCACTTCGCCATTGGTGCCCACGATTTTCAGATCCGGCACCGGAAGGCTCTGCGTACCGATTCGCGTGGCAACGAACCGGACCCGGCGGTCGATTTTCACCGCTGGCCCCGACTCGGACGTGTTCAGATCAAAGGTGCTGTTGCTGACCACCGAGCGCCCGAACCATCCCCCCGCCGCCGTTTTTCCGATGTTGCCCGCCACGCGCAGATTGCGCTGGGTGCCTCCGCCCGCGTACAGCCCGCCTCCTGAAATGGCGGAATCCGCCCCCGTCGCCGCCGTGCACCCCCGGCGCAGCGTAAACCCGTCCAGCACGCCGTTCGTCATGTAGACGCACCGGACGGCGGAAGTCCCGAGGGAAGTTTCATCCGAATGCGGCGCGCCCTCGATCACGGTGTAGCGGAACCCATTCACGCTGCGCAACGCGATCGGCCGCGTCAGGCGCACGCGGGCCGGGAGCCCTCCCGCCACCGTGCTGCCGCTCCGGTAGACGCCATTGGTCACCCAAATCGTCTCTCCATTGGTGGCCGCATCGACGGCCGCTGCCAGATTGGTGGCGGCCGTCTCCCACGTGCTATACGGCGCCGTGTGCGATCCCCAATGCGACACATAGCGGGTCACCCCGCTTGCCGCCAATGGACAAGCGAGCAGGGCTAGGCCCAGAATGACGTGACTCCATCGCATTCATTCCCTATGGATCGGCGGTCTTCCTGCAATCCACGGACCACCACAGATTCGTGCCCGTGGAGTAGTTGGTGACGAGAATTCCAATCCGGTAGCTGTTGCTCACCCACGATGAACTCCAGCCGCTGGACTCCACTCCAGCGGCCGTGGCCTGCACCGATTGGATGACCGTGTACGCATCCCACGCATCGTTCCATTTGGCGCGGACAATCTGCGCATCGGCGTTTCCACCGTCGGTTTGCAGGCGAACCGTTTCCAGTTCGCCCGTCCACCGAAACGCCGGAGCCCACGCCACGCGGTTGGACTGGGCGCGGAAATCCAGCGTGCCTCCCACGCTGATGAGTTCCGAGGGCCACGTGGTGTGCACCACGCCGCCCATCTCGATGCCCGTCACGCGGAGCGCAGCAACGTGGTTGGTGCCCAGTCCGTCTTCCACGGCCCGCGCGCCGCACGCCCACAGGCCCAGCATGCCCGCCAGGGTGCCTGCGAAAACGACCCGATGGAATGCGGCTCTCATGCGTAGACTCCTCCAGGCCCCTCTCCCTACGGCGCCGGCACCGTGCGGAACATCTCGCGCCATGCCGTGCCGTCGTAGATGAACTGGATGATGTGCCCGCTCTTCAGCGTGAATGAAATGCCGCCCGCCAGCGCAAGGCCCGTTCCATCGTCCAGTTTCAGCGTGTTGGTGTTGTCCGTGCCCTGCAACGTCAGCATCTGGCCCGCCGTGCCCGCCGCGATCTGCGGATTGGCTGTGATGTCCACCGCGCCGCTGTTGCCGCGCACCTTCAGGTAGGACCGCTGGATGTGCGTTGCCGTCAGGCCCGTCCCCGCGGCGATCTGCGTTTCGTCCGAAGGCGTGGTGACCACCGCGCCCGCAAACGTCACCTTGGCCGTGACGGTCACCGTGTCCACCGCAATATCGTTGCCCAGCGCGGAATTTCCACCCACCGTCAGGTTGCCAGCCGCATCGACGTTGCCACCGGCATTCACGTTGCCTTCGACGCCCACGCCGCCTTCCAGCACCAGCGCGCCCGTATCCTTGTTGGTCGAGGCCGTCGTGGACGCCACCGCCACCGCACCCGTCACACCGAGTGCTCCGCCCACCTGCAGGTTCTTCTCCACCCCTGCACCGCCTTCCACGATCAGCGCGCCCGTGTCCTTGTTGTCGGCTTGCGTAGTGGCCGCAACCGTCACCGCACCGCTCGCGGTCAGGGTCCCGCCGGCCGTCACGTTTCCAGATGCATCCGCCTTGAAAGCACCCGTATTCGTCCAGGCCGAACCATTCCACCGCAGCAAATCGTTGGCGGCCGCACCGGCGGCGACGGAACTGCTGAGCTTGCTGTCCACATAGCCCATCGTGGCCGCATGGGACGCATTCGTCGGCGTGGGCACCACCACGAAATCCGTGAAGGTTTTCACGCCCGCAATGCTTTGAGCGCCATTCGTGCGGACAACCGAGGCATCCACCGCAATGGCATCCGCTGAAACGGTGATGCCGTCCCCTTGGCCGACCGCGATGGCAGCCGCACCGCCGCCGGTCAATCCCGCGCCCGCCGTGGTGGCGGCCACGCGCAGATTGTTGGCCCCGTCGCTTTCCAGACCGGTGCCCGCCAAATCCGCCGCCTTGGCCTTCACTTCCAGGCCGGTGATTTCAATGCCATCGCCCGCCGTGTAGGTTCCCGGCGAGGCGAATTGGGCAAACGTGATGGCCTGAGAACCCACCGCCGCCGAGGGCGACGTGCAAATCCATGCCGTTCCGCCGTTGGCCGTGCCCTGCGCCACAAAGACCGCCGCACCGGCCAGATGTGCCGTGTTGGTCATGTCCGCCGCGCGCACCGGAGCCACACCCGCGCCTTGAATCACATAGAGACCGTTGGCCGTCGCGTCGCTCTGGTTCTTGAGCAGCACGCGATCGCCCGCCAGCAGCGCCACGCCATCGAGGGTGTTGCCTGCGCTCACACTGGTCAGCGCCGCCACATTGTTCGTGCCCGCCGCCTTGACGGCCTGTTTCCACGAGAGACCATTGATCGCGCTGTCCACGTACAGCTTGTTCGCCGCGTCCGTATTGGCCGTTGGCGTGCCGAGGCCCGTCACCCGGAAATTGCCCATCGCCAGGTTCGTCGCCGCCGTGCCGTTGAAGGTGATCGTGTCGCCGCTGGAATCGCCCAGCACCAC
>CAYNHA010000121.1:0-4536 GCA_964397035.1 uncultured Verrucomicrobiota bacterium | reverse complement strand
GCTGCCACCGCGCGCTACCGCCTGGGGGCGTACGACGAGGAAGACAGCGAATTCCTGGAGGGCATGGGCGACCGGAAGGACTCGCTGTTCTGCGGCTTGGCACTTCAGGGGCCGTTGCCTGCGGGCGTACGCTTTTCGGCCGGCTATGAGCACGATGTGCTGGACCGGGTAGGCGGCGGATACGGCCGCCTCGGGCTGCGCCGGGGATTTCAGTATGGGCGCTATTCCGTGGTGCCGAGCGTGGGGGTGAACTGGCTGACGGCGGAATTGACCGGGCATGAATACGGCGTCACGTCCGAAGAGGCGCGGGACGGCCGCGAAGAATATGCGCCCGGAGATGCCATCAACATCGAACCCGGATTGGGATTGTCGGCCGAATGGTTTGGTTCGTGGCGGGTTCTGGTGAATGGCAGCGTGGAGTTCCTCGCCCGCGAACTGCGCGACAGCCCGCTTGTGGATCAGTCGCAGGTTTTCCGCTTCTTTGGAGCGGTGAACTACACGTTCTAAGGCGCGCCCAATCAGTTTTCCACAGTGTGGAAACATTTCTTCCATTGTGTGGAAAAATCCGGAACTTTTTTTCCATACTGTGGAAAACGCCAACTATCACTTATAATTATAAGTGATAGTTGACGGGGTGGAGTTGCCGCTTGTGGTTTTGGGGGTGGGTGGTAGGGTTGTGCCGCGATCCATATGAGACAGTGTGTTGCCATTTGTTTCTTCCTTCTGGCGTTGGCCTCCCCCCAGTGCGGGCAAGGATTCACGCTGCAGATCTTGCATGCAAGCGATTGGGAGGCGTGTATCCCGGCGCTGGAGGATGCTCCGCGCTTCTCCGCCGTGGTGGAAGGGCTCAAGGCACAGTATCCGTCCAACACGGTCGTTTTGTCTTCGGGTGACAACTACATCCTCGGGCCGTTCATGAATGCCAGCGCCGATCCGGCGGCTTCCTTCGGAGGCATCAAGGGGCGGGGGGATGTCCTGATTCTCAATGCCATTGGTGTTCAGGCTTCGGCGTTCGGCAACCACGAGTTCGATGAGGGCACCGCGCTGATTTCGAATCTGCTGCAATCGGTAAGCACGGCGGGGTATTCCTATCCCGGAACGGCGTTTCCCTATCTGAGCGCCAACGTGGTATTCACCAATGACAGCAACTTGAAGACGCGGGTTGTGGCCGATGGGCAAGACGCAGCGGCGATTTCCAACCGCATTGCGCGGAGCTGCACGATCTCGGTTGCGGGAGAGACGCTGGGCATCGTGGGGGCGACCACTCCGGAACTGATGAGCCTGAGCAGTCCGGGCACGGGCATTGTCCTGCTGACGAATGTGGTTGCCGAGGTGCAGGCGGCAGTCCATGCGCTGACCAACGCGGGAATCAACAAGATCATTTTGCTGGCCCATCTCCAGCAGGTGGAATACGAGGTGGCGCTGGCCGGACAGTTGCGGGGAGTGGATATTCTCATCGCGGGTGGTTCCCACGCGCTGATGGCGAAACCCACCGACCGGTTGAGGGCGGGGGATGTGCGTTATGGCGACTATCCGGTGGCGGTCACCGATCCCGATGGCCGGACGGTTGTGGTGGTCAATACGGCGGCGAATTATCGCTACGTGGGGCGGCTGGTTGCGGATTTCGACGCGGAAGGGGAGATTGCCAGCGTGTCCAACCTCAGCGGGGCCTATGCCACCGACGAGCAGGGGGTGGCGGACACCGGAAGCCACGCGCCCTCCCCGGCGGTGACCACTGTGATTGACCTCTTGGCGGGCATCCTGGATTCCAAGGATGGGCAGTTGTTTGGAAGGACCGATGTCTACCTGAACGGCATCCGCGAAAGTGTGCGGACGGAAGAAACCAATTTGGGCGACTTGACGGCGGATGCCAACCTGTGGAGGGGGAAGCAAACCGACCCCGAGACTTCGATTTCGTTGAAGAACGCCGGGGGGATCCGGGACTCCATCGGGGCCATTCTCTCCGGCAGCGGCGGCGCAGTGCGGGTGCCACCGCTGGCCAATCCACGGGTGGGGAAACGGGATGGCGATATTTCGCAACTGGACATCGAAAACGCACTTCGTTTCAATAATGCGCTGGGGCTGGTGACGTTGACGGCCTGGCAATTGCGAGACGCGCTGGAATGGGGGGTGGCGGGGTCGGGTACTCCGGGGCAGTTCCCGCAGGTGGCCGGCATGAAGTTCAGCTTCAATCCCACCAACGAGCCCATGACGTACCAGTTGGCCAGCAACGGCACGCCGACCAACATCCTGTTCCCCGGCGAACGGCTGCGGTCGCTGGTGGCGCTCCGTGCGGATGGGAGCCAGGACCTGGTCGTCGAGAACGGTCATCTCGTGGGGGATTCGAACCGTACGTTCCGAATGGTGACGCTGGCCTTCATGGTGGCGGGGGGCGATCGCTATTTTCCTCTGACGCAGGGAACCGGCAAGGTGAATTTGGCCGACACCAACTCGCCGATCGTGTTTGGCACCGATGGGGCGGAACAGAGAGCCTTGTCCGATTATTTGGTGGCGGCGGCTACCTGGCGGGATCCGGATGTGCCCGCGTCGGCGGATGAGCGGATCCAGCGGATGAGTGTTCGGCGTGACAGTGTTCTCTGGCCGGAGTGCCTTGGGATGATGGTAGTGTCGAACGAATTTGTGTTGTCTGCCAGCACGTTGCCCGGCAAGCCGTATGCGGTGGCCGCCGCTTCGTCCGTCACCGGGACATGGACGCAGGTGGGCATGCCCTGGATCGGGGATGGCCGAGAGAAGAACACAGCGATCCCTCCGGATGAGACCCGGCAATTCTTCCGGATCGAGATGGGGCCTTAATGCCCGCCGACTGGAGCGGCGTTAGGCCCGGGCAATCTCAATGGCGCAGGGGTGGCCGTTGATGTCGATGTCGCCGGTGCCGGGCGTGGATTCCAGTTGGATGGCCAGAGTTTCCGCCGCGATGGTGTCGCGGTGGACGGCGATGGCGGCGACGAGTTCGGCATTGGCGGCGATGCGGAGCGAAATGCGGTCGGCCACGTCCAGTTCCTGCGTTTTGCGCTGGTTCTGGATGCGGTTGATGAGTTCGCGGACATGGCCTTCCTGGACCAGTTCGGGCGTGAGGGCGGTTTCGAGGGCGACGACGAGCGCACCGCTGGAGGCGACGGCGAGGCCGGGCTTGGGCGTGCGCTGGATGAGGACATCGGCGGGATCAAGGAGAATGGATTTTCCGTCGAGTTCGATGGCGATTTGTCCGCCATCGAGGAGCGTTGAAATCTGGGCCGCGTTGAAGGTGGCAATGGCGGCGACGGCCTTCTTCATCAGGCCGCCAAGCTTGGAGCCGAGGGTTTTGTAGTTGGCCTTGGCGGAGAGTTCAGCCAGCGCGCTTTCGTCGCGGCCGAAGCGGACCTCCTTCACGTTGAGCTCGTCGGCCACGATATCCTGCAGGGGGCGGATGAGGTTCAAGAGGGCCTCATCGCGGCAGATGACGTGCAGGGTGGCCAGCGGCTGGCGCACCTTGAGGTTGAAATCGGAGCGCAGTTGGCGGGCAAGGCCGACGGCCTGCTGGACCTGGGCCATCTGAGCTTCGAGGGCTTCATCGCGGGCGAGGGCGCCGGGGAGGGGGTAGTCGCACAAGTGCACGGACTCGGGCATGCCGGGGGTGCGCAGGTTGCGGTAGATTTCCTCCGAGATGAACGGCGTGAAGGGGGCGGCGATCTGGCACAGGCGCAGGAGCACGGTGTGGAGGGTTTCGTAGGCGTGCATCTTGTCGCTGTCGTCGCTGCTCTTCCAGAAGCGCCGGCGGGAGCGGCGGATGTACCAGTTGGTGAGGTCGTCGATGAACTGCACGAGAGGTCGCACGGCCTGCTGGAGGTCGTAGGCATCCATGGCGGCGACGACCTCGCCGGTGAGGCGGTCGAGTGTGGAAAGAATCCAGCGGTCCATGAGGGAGGGGGAAGAGGAAGCTGGAATGTTGGAATGTTGGAGTGATGGAGAGGGGGAGGGCGTCCAGCCGTCGATGTTGGCATAGGTGACCAGGAACGAGTAGGCGTTCCACCACGGGATGAGCAGGTGGCGGAGGGAATTCACCACGCCGGCCTCGGAAAAGCAGAGGTCTTCGGCACGGACGATGGGCGAATTGATCATGTACAGACGCAGCGCATCCGCCCCGTAGGTGTTCAGGATGTGCATGGGGTCGGGATAGTTCTTGAGGCGCTTGGACATCTTGCGGCCGTCCTCGGCGAGGACGAGGCCGTTGACGATGACGTTCTTGTAGGGCGACTGGTCGAAGAGGGCGGTGCCGAGGAGCATCAGCGTGTAGAACCAGCCACGCGTCTGGTCGAGGCCTTCGGCGATGAAGTCGGCGGGGAAGAATTTTTCGAGCTCGTTCGCGCGTTCGAAGGGATAGTGCTGCTGGGCGTAGGGCATGGACCCGGACTCGAACCAGCAGTCGAGCACCTCGGGCGTGCGGCGGTAGGTCTTGCCCTTGAGCTGGAAGGTGATTTTGTCGACGTGGTGCTTGTGCAGGTCGGTCACCTTCTGGCCGGAAAGTTTTTCCAGTTC
>CAYNHA010000120.1:0-6265 GCA_964397035.1 uncultured Verrucomicrobiota bacterium | reverse complement strand
CTGCTGCCGGGCTCGGCGGACCAGGTGATGATCTGGGATGCGGGCGCGCAGAAGTATGTGAACCTGGCGATGTACCAGTGGGGAACGAACAAGGGGTGGAAGGCGTCGTCGGGATTCGGTCCGGCGGCCCCCTACACGAATCCGGTGCTGCTGCCGGGCTCGGCATTCTGGTTCCGGGGCGCGACGAACAGCACCGGGAAGCTGACGGTGGCGGGCGGAGTGGTGATGGATTCGGTGGTGACGAATCCCGTGGTGGTGGGTTTGCAGCTTGTGGCGAATCCGTTTTCGGATGCCACGACCTTGAACGACCTGGGAATTCACCAGAACGCAAAAGGCCAGCGGTTGCTGCCGGGGTCGGCGGAGCAGGTGATGATCTGGGATGCCCAGTCGCAGGCGTATGTGAACCTGGCCTTGTATGAATGGGGAACAAACAAGGGCTGGAAGGCGTTCTCGGGATTCGGTCCGGCGGCTCCCTACACGAACCCGGTCATTCCGGCCGGGCAGGGCTTCTGGCTGCGTTCGGTCAGCGGGGACTTTAACTGGGTGAGAACTAATACCTACGCGGGAGGGCTGGAGTAGGTCGGCGCGGTGGAGGATGCGGGAAATGAAGAAGAGATGAAGGGAAAATGAGGCATCGCGGCGTTGACAAAGACTCGGCAAAAGAGGACTCTGAAAACAGTTTTTAGACAGGACAGGTGTAGAATGAAAAAATGGATGACGGCAGTGGCGGCGTTGTGGATTTCGGTTTGCGCGTCTCCGGCAAGCTTGATTGGAATCACGGGTACGTTTTCCGAGACGTCGGGTTCCTTCTCCTACGGGGGATTGGAATTTCAGGATGCCTGGATCATCCGCCTCTATCAAACCAGCTCCTCCACGGTGGATTTTTCCGTTGGAATCATGAATACCTTTGTTGCCAGCACGGATATTGAAGTCTATCCGGATCCGGACGGGTTTGTCATGATCAACCCCAACGGACCGCTGACCTTCACGGACAATAGTTTCGTGTATTCCGTCTTGTTCAACACCGCCGTGGCACCCTCTTCCGGCGACAGCTATCTGCTGCTGGATACGGTGGCCCGGAACGTGGGGGCGAATGATCCCCAGGCGTGGTATACGCCGGGGCATGACATTCCCTATTCCGGCGCCGTGACCTTCAGTGGCCAATCCTGGCAGCCGGTTTCCGTTCCGGAGCCCGCCACCCTGGGTTTGTTGGGCGTGGGTTCCCTGGTCTTGGCGCTTCGCCGCAAATTGCGCAAGTAGTTCTTCGTCCAAACGGCGTTTGCCGTGGGACGACTCTTTGCCGGGCGGGGAAAGCGCGTGAGCGAGAGAGGAAGTTGTGCAGATCCGACCTGCTTTGCTGGATATGCTGTTTTCACGGTCCTGCGAGGGTTGCGGCGTGGCGATGGCCGAAGAGGCGGGATCGCTTTGCTGGGATTGCCGGGCTGAAGTCCGGGTGGTTCAGGTTCCCTTCTGCGAGCGTTGCGGGGATCCGGTGGCGGGGGAGGTCAGCGGGCCGTTTGAGTGCGCGGGGTGCCACAAGATGAATCCGTCCTTCGATTGGGCCCGGTCGGCGGTCCGCTACGACGGGGTGGCCAAAACCTGCCTGCGTCAGTTCAAGTACAAGGCCGGGGTCTGGCTGCTGGACGATTTGACGGATTGGCTCTGGGCGCTTTGGAAAACTTGTCCCGAAACCGCGAAGGAAGCGGATGCGGTCACCTGTGTTCCGCTCTATCCGAAACGCGAGCGGGAACGGGGGTTCAACCAGGCGGCACTCCTGGGGAAAAACCTGGCGGCCCGCATGGGCATTCCCTTCCGGGGCGGGCTGTTGCGGCGGCAGAAGGCCACCTCCTCTCAAACACGTTTGACAGCCGCCCAGCGGGCCCATAATGTACGGGGAGTTTTCTCTGTTCCGTGGCCTTGCCGGGTCCAGGGCGCCCGTGTGCTGCTGGTGGACGATGTGATGACGACAGGCGCGACGGTGAATGAGTGTGCCCGGGTTCTCAAGGATGCCGGGGCGGCTTCGGTGATGGTGTTGACCGTGGCGAGGGGCTGAGTTCGAAGGCCCGCTTGCCCAAACAGAAATGGATTTGGATTATGTCTCTCTTTGGAAAAAAACAGCCGATGCTGAAAAAGGCCCGCAAACGGGACATGCCGGATGGCCTTTGGCTGAAATGTCCCAGTTGCAATGAAATGATTTTTGGCGAGGAGCAGGAAAAGGCTCTGCGCGTGTGTCCGCTGTGCGGCCATCATTTCACGATCAGCCGTTCCGAGCGGATCGCCATGCTGGCCGATCCGGGCTCCTTCGTGGAGTGGGACAAGGATTTGTACAGCATCGATTTCCTGGGCTTCGTGGGCGTGGCCTCGTATCAGGAGAAGCTGGAATCGAACCGTCGCAAAACCGGCGAGGTGGATGCGGTCACCTGCGGGCGCGCGCGCCTCGCGGGGCGGGCCATTGCGCTGGGCGTGATGGATTTTGAATTTCTGGGCGCGAGCATGGGTTCCGTGGTGGGCGAGAAAATCACCCGCCTGATCGAGCGTGGAACGGCGGAGCGCCTGCCGGTGATCGTCATTTGCGCCTCGGGCGGTGCCCGCATGTACGAGGGCATGATGAGCCTGATGCAAATGGCCAAGACCAGCGGCGCACTGGCCCGCCATGCGGAGGCGGGGCTGCCGTACATTCCTGTGTTGACGCACCCGACCACGGCTGGCGTCATGGCCAGCTTTGCCACGCTGGGCGATGTGATCCTGGCCGAGCCCGGCGCCTTGATTGGCTTTGCCGGGGCCCGCGTGATCAAGGAGACCATCCAACAGGATCTGCCGCCGGGATTCCAGCGGCCCGATTTCCTGCTGAAGCACGGCCTGCTGGACCAGATTGTTCCGCGCGGGGAACTCAAGGCCACCTTGGCCCGCCTGCTGGACGGCTTGTGCGGCCCGCTGGTTCCTTCCGAACCGCCCGCGATTCCCGTTTAGTCCATCCACTTTCTCCCATTCCTCCGAGATTGCCTTGAGTAAATCGGCCTCCATTCTGGATGCGAAACTGACCTATCTGTACAGCCGGACGGGCGGCAGCCTGGTCAAGCTGGGACTGGACACCACGCAGGCACTGCTGCGCGGCATGGGCGTGGATCCGCTCTCCATCCCGTGCCTGCATGTGGCGGGCACCAATGGCAAGGGGTCGGTCTCGGCGATGCTGGAATCCGTTTTGCGCGAGGCCGGCCTCCGCACCGCCCTCTACACCAGCCCCCACCTGATACGCTTCAACGAACGAATCCGCATGCGGGGTGAACCCATCCCCGACAAGGAGCTCATCCGTCTGCTCGACGATGTGGAGCGCGTGGACCAGACGCAGTCCGCCGGGCCGGGCGGACGCATCGGCACCTTTTTCGAGCTGACTACTGCCGTGGCCATGAAATGGTTCATCGAACAGAAAGTGCAGATGGCCGTTCTGGAGACCGGCATGGGCGGCCGTCTGGACAGCACCAACGTGGTGGTGCCGTTGCTTTCCGTCATCACCGAACTCGGCATGGAGCACACGACTTTCCTGGGGGATACGCTGGAGAAAATCGCCGCGGAAAAGGCCGGTATCATCAAGCCGGGCCGTCCGGTCGTGGTGGGACGGCAAAAGCCGGCCGCGATGAACGTCATCGAGGCAAAGGCCCGCGAAGCCGGTGCGCCCCTCCTGCGCGCCGACGAGCGTGTCGCCGTGCGCCGTGTTTCGCAGGATCTCGACGGCCAGGTGCTTTCGATCGAAACGTCCGAAGGCCCGTGGGAAACTTTTCGCCTGCCCCTGCTGGGCGATTTTCAACTGGAAAACTGCGCGCTGGCCGTGACGGCGCTGGAGTGGATGCGCGAGTCCCTTGGACTTCCCCTGACGCCGGAGCTCATTTCCGCCGGTCTGGAAAAGACCCGCTGGCCGGGCCGTTGCCATGTGGTGTCGCGCGACCCGGCGTTCATCGTGGACGTGGCGCACAATCCCGATGCCGCCCAGGCCCTGGCGGCGTTTCTGAAAAAGTTCAGGGGCGACAGGCCCGTGGCCCTGATCTGCGGCCTGTTGTCGGACAAGGATGCCGAAGGGTTCTTCCGCCTCCTGCGTCCCGTGGTGGATGCCTGCGTCCTGGTACCGCTGCCCAGCGAACGGAGCATGCCGATGGACCGCCTGATGGCCGCCGCCAAGGCCGCCAAGCTGCCCGCCGCGGAAGGTGTTCTGCCGGCCGCGGTGCGCAATGCCCAGAAGTGGGCCAAGGGCAACAACGGCATCGTGGTGGCCGCCGGCTCCCTCTATCTGGCCTCGGCGGTCTTGTACGAGCTCGGCGTTCAGGTGTGAGGTGCGGTATGAAAAGTTTTCGCAAGGAACTTTGGATGGACGTCCCCACGCGGCGCGGATACGTGAACCTGACGCCTGAGGTGGATTCGGCGTTGCACACCAGTGGCATTCGCGAAGGGCTGTGCCTGGTCAATGCCATGCACATCACCGCCAGCGTGTTCATCAATGACAACGAGGGCGGACTGCACCGCGACTTCGAGCGCTGGCTGGAAAAGCTGGCCCCCGAAAAGCCCTATTCGCAGTATGACCACAACCGCACCGGCGAAGACAACGGCGATGCGCACCTGAAGCGTAGCGTCATGGGCCGCGAGGTGGTCGTGGCCGTCACCAACGGCAAACTGGATTTGGGACCGTGGGAACAGATTTTCTATGGCGAATTCGACGGCCTGCGCCGCAAGCGCGTCCTGATCAAGATCATTGGAGAATGATGAAAAAAGAAGCCAAGCAAATTGAAATTCTGGCGCGTGGCGTCTGCGTGAAAAACGGAAAAGTGCTGCTGTGCCGGAACCGCAAGCATGGCAATGTGTATTTGCCCGGCGGCCACGTGGATTGGGGCGAGGACTCCAAGGGCGCGGTCGCACGCGAGTGGACCGAGGAACTCGGCGTTTCCTGCAAGACGGGTCGCTTCCTGGGCGTGGTGGAGCAGAGCTACAAGGCCCGCAGCGGCCGCACCTGCGAAATCTCGCTCGTTTTCGAAGTGCTATGCTCCAAAATCTCCGCCAAGGCGAATCCTCCCTCGGCTGAAGACCATCTGGAATTCGTGTGGGTGCCGATGGAGAATCTGAAAAAATCAGGTCTCCTGCCGCTGGCGCTGGCCCGGCACCTGCCCGCGTGGTGCGCCGCGCCGGCCGCTGCCGCTGCCCGCTGGCACGGTTTTCCGCGCTGAGCCGGGGTTTTCCTCCGCCCCAGTGCTTCTGCCGCAAGTGAACGCCAATTTGCGTACATGGGAAGTCCTGTCCACAACTTCGGGGATCGAGGGGAGTGAGCATCAAAAACGAGGATTGTATTTTTGCGGCATCCGGGCATGGTAAGGGTTTTAAACCTAAACCCCAGGAGCACCTCATGGCCCGAGCCGCCGCCCGTCATATCCTTGTCAGCACCGAAGCCCAGTGCAACGACCTCAAGAAGCAGATTGCCGGAGGCGCGGATTTCGCGGCGCTGGCCAAGCAGCATTCGTCGTGTCCGTCGGGTCGAGACGGCGGGGCCTTGGGTACTTTTTCGCCGGGGCAGATGGTGAAGGAATTCGATCAGGTGGTGTTCAGCGCGCCCGTTGGCGTGGTGCAGGGACCGGTGAAAACCCAGTTTGGTTTCCATCTGGTGGAAGTGACGCACCGAGTGGATTGATCCCGCGCGCAGGCCAGGCGAAAAGTGGAAGGGACTGGACGGATTTGCACGCCAGAACATTAATTCATAGGACTGACCCCTTTTCTGACCCCTTTTCTGATCCCTTTTCTTTCTTCCTCCTTTCTTTTTCCCGGAAGGGATTTGATCGTTGAACTGCTAAAAGGGATGGGGGATAGTGGAGTACGGAGGCGTAGAGCGGAAACGGTCATGCCGATGGCCGGGCATGGGATCCGAGGCGTCATGGAAAGGAAGAAGGGCATGAACAAGACATGCAGGGTTGCGCGGATTTGGCTGTGGACGTTGGGGATTGCAGGCCTGTGGACGACTTGCGCATGGGGAGCCCCGAGCGGCGGCGGGTCATCGGTTGTCGTCAACGGTGTATGGCATCCCACTCGGCAGGATTTCTATGCGTCGAGCCAGTTCAGGGCGGAAAGCCGTCGTTGCGGAACGATGATTCGCAATCCGTCGCTGAACGAGCTTCGTCGCAAACGGGCCAAGGCCGATCCTTCCGACTGCACGAGCACGCGCACGGCCATTCAGGACACCTATTGGCCAACGCAAGCGCTGTCGATACGGGTTGTTGTCCACGTGATCCAC
>CAYNHA010000119.1:0-6460 GCA_964397035.1 uncultured Verrucomicrobiota bacterium | reverse complement strand
GGCCTTGATGTAGCCATAGACCTGAAGACGCAAGCTACCCGCATCCTTCAGGGTCACTTCCATCGCGCTGGCAGAACCGGCGCAACCGAGGGCAAGGGCAAGGGCAATCAGACTCTTTCTCATGCGGGATCTCCTTGGGGGGTTTTCGTTTCTTATGATCTATCCGGCAATTCTTTCAGAAGAAACAAAGGGGGGTCAATCCCGATTCTTCCGCGCCTTCAACTTTTTTCCGGATCGTTGGGTGGCGGTTTCCCAAATCGTGTGCTAGATTGGCACGTCAACTCAAACAGGAGAAAAGCATGTCCGAATTCAGCAGCACCATACAGCAAGCCGATTGGAAAGTCGAAAAGCACGCCCCCGTCATCGAAGCCCCGGATTCCGTCAAGGCCGGAGAGTTTTTCACCGTGACGGCCGGCCTGGGCAAGGCCATTGCCCACCCCAACACCGTCCAGCACCACATCAGCTGGATCTCCCTCTATTTCCTGCCCGAAGGCGCCAAGCTGGCCATCCAGCTCGCCCATGCCGAATTCAACGCGCATGGCGACTCCACCACCGACCAGCCCGGCCCCGCGATGACAAACCCCAACATGACCGCCAGCCTCAAGCTGGCCAAGTCCGGCGTGCTGCAGGCGGTTTCCTACTGCAACATCCACGGCGTTTGGCAGTCTTCCAAGGCCATCCAGGTCCAGGCGTAATCCAGCGCCTCTTCGCGGGCGGACGGGAATTTCTTCCTGTCCGCCTTTTCTTTTGGTAGGAGTTCGGCCCATGAAAACCATCCGCATTGTCGACTCCACCTTTCTGGACCAGCTCGCCCGCGAGGCCGCTGAAACCCCCCGGCGCCGCAAAAACGCCAATCTTCATGCCGCGAACGAGTATCCCTGCCACCGGCTTTTCAACGCCCTCCAGCCCGACACCTACATCCAACCCCATTGCCATGCCGCCCCCTCCAAGGACGAAACCGTCGTCATGCTGCGCGGCAAGCTCGGTCTCGTGGAGTTCGATGCCAACGGCCAGGTGCTTTCCGCCGCCACGGTCCTGCCCGGCATGACCATCGATATCCCGCACGGCACCTTCCACGGCTGGTGCTGCCTCGAAGAGAATTCCATTTTCTTCGAAACCAAGGCTGGCCCCTATGCCGCCCTGGAACCCGCCGAAAAAGCCTCCTTCGCCCCCGCCGAGGGCGATCCGCGCGCGCCTGATTATCTCGCTTGGCTCAAAAACCTCTGCCTCACCCGTTAAATGGACATTCCACCCCCACCCCCCGCCATCATCATGGAACAGCAAAACCCACCCGCCACGCCCGACTGGGCCAAGGATGCCGTCTGGTACCAGATTTTCCCCGAGCGTTTCCGCAACGGTGCGCCCCAATCCGACCCACGCCCGGAGGATTTCGGCGGCGAAAAAATCCCCGGCTGGCGCGTCTCCCCGTGGGGCATGGAGTGGTATGCCCGCGATGACTGGGAACTTCCCAAAAAGGATAATTTCTGGGGAACCGTCTTCGACCGCCGCTTTGGCGGCGATCTCGTCGGCCTGCGCGAAAAACTGCCCTATCTGCAGCAGCTCGGCATCAACGCCATTTATCTCAACCCCATTTTCTGGGCCGCCTCCCTCCACAAGTACGACGCTACGGCCTACCACCACATCGACCCCGCCTTCGGCCCCGACCGCGAAGGCGACCTGCGCGCCCTGGCCGCCGCCAACGAAACCGAGGACCCCTCCACCTGGATCTGGACCTCCGCCGACCATTTCTTTCTCGACCTCGTCGCCGACATCCACGCGCGCGGCATGCGCATCATTCTCGACGGCGTCTTCAACCACTCCGGCATCCGCTGATTCGCCTTTCAGGACCTGAAGAAAAACGGCCAGGCATCCAAATACGCCGACTGGTATCAAGGCTCCTGGCGCGCCGATGGCTCCTTCGACGGTGCCAGTTGGGACGGCTCCGGCAGCCTGCCCAATTTCGGGCGCACCGCCGACACTCTCAACCCCGGCATCAAGCAATACATCTTCGATGCCACCCGCCGCTGGATGGATCCCTCCGGCCAGGGCCGCCCCTCCGAGGGCATCGACGGCTGGCGCCTCGACGTGGCCTACTGCGTGCCCCACGGCTTCTGGCGCGAGTGGCATGCCCACGTCCGCTCCATCAACCCCGACGCCTACACCACCGGCGAAATCGTCGGCCCCGCCCAGGACTGGATCCAGCCCGACGAGTTTTCCGCCGTGATGAACTACGAGTGGACCTATCCCACCCTCGCCTTCTTCACCACCAACACCGCCTTCATCGGCGCCGCCGAATTCCGCAAGCGCCTGGATGTCCTCTACGCGCGCCACTCCCCCGGCACCGCGCTGATTATGCAAAACCTGCTCGACTCGCATGACACCGGCCGCGTCCTGACCCTTCTGGAAAGCGCCGCACCGCCGTTCACCGAATGGAATCCCTATTTCAACTGGCCCAAGGCCGCCGATAATCCCGATCTCAAAACACACAAGCCCGGCACCTACGCCAAGCAGGCCCTGAAAATGGCCGCCGTCTGGCAATTCGCCGGCCCCGGCGCGCCCATGCTCTACTACGGAACCGAAGTCGGCATGTGGGGAGGCAACGATCCCTGCGACCGCCAACCCATGTTCTGGAGCGACCTCGCCTACGACAACGAAACCCAAGGCTTCCGCGGACCCCTCTCCTCTTCGAATCCTCGCGCGCCGGACATGGACCTCTTCGCCTTCTACCAGAAACTCATCGCCCTCCGGCACGACACGCCCGCCCTCCGGCGCGGTGCCTTCCGCTGGCTCCCTTCGCCCGACGACGCCACCCTCGTCTTCGAGCGCGAACTCCATGGTGCCAAGGTTCTTTGCGCCATCCACAAGGGCATGGAGGAAGTCACGGTCGATTTGCCACAAGCCGCTCGCGACCTCTGGACCGGCGAAGAAATTTCCGCTGGACCCGTCCGCGTCCCGGCCAACGGCTTCCTTCTGGCCTCCCTGCTTTCCCCGGAAAAATGAAAAACATCCTGCTCTGGCTTCTGTTGCCCTGCCTGGGAGGTTGCGCCTATCTCCACGACCGCGGCCGGGACGCCTGCGACATGGTCACCCTTGCCGCCGAAGCCCAAACCGTCAACGTATCCTTTCAGGTTTCCAAGGGGGTTCTCGGCTACGGCCTTGCGTACGGACCCGGCGTGGGCCTTCGCTCCGGCACCTGGGGAATCTTCCAAAGCAGTGAAATCAACGCGGTCCTCTTCGGGTTCAAAATGCTTGCTCCGTCCGCAGGCGATCAGGAACGCCACAAGGGCTATGACTACTCCTACTCCTGGAATCCCTGGGAGCATGAAGAGGAAAATTTCTTCGGCACCTATGAAGAGGGCGAATGGTTCAACGCCTGGCAGGTGGAAGTCGCCGCCGGCCTCGGCATCGGCGCGCGAGCCGGCGTGAACCTTGCGGAAATCCTCGACTTCATCCTGGGCTGGACCACGCTCGATATCTGCAAAGATGACATCCAGTCCCTGAAGCGCCGGAACGCGGTCGAAAAGCCGTAGTTTGCCCCGGAAGCCCCCTACCCCAGAAGACCGGCCAGGTTGCCATTGGCTTCCGTGCTGGCCAGGTGGGCGGCGATTCCCGCGATCCCGTTCATGAGACCGGGAGCGCTGGAACCGGTGGTTCCGGGATCATCGTTGGGAAGCAGAAAACGTCCTCGCGAGAGGGCAAGCACGGCGACCTGACGCGAGAGATCATCGGCGGCCGCAACCCATTCGGATCGTGCGGCGCGCTGTCCGGCAATGCGCAGAATGGCCGCGCGCCCAAGGTTTCCGCAGCACAGGTGGTCGGCCGTTCCCAGCGGGCTTTCAGCGGTGGTACGCATGGCGACGTCGAGGTCCTCCCTCCAGATGGTGGCATGGGGGTGGTCGGGCGCCCATTCCAGAGCGTTCAGCCGGGCCAGACCGATGCCGGGGGCGCCGTGGCACCACGAAACCATGAAGGAGGGCGGCGAGTCCAGCGCATCGGGCCGGGCGCGAAAATCGGGCCAATTGCCGACTTGCGGCACGAAAACCGACCGTTCGTAGGCAAAAGCCTTTGCACCTGCGTCGATCAGAACCGAATCGGTGAGTGCGGTGCCAGCCGCGATCAACGCCAGCCCCATTCCGCTGGCCCCGTGCGCCAGCCCCGTCAGGGGTTGGCGCGATATTGCCGAAGGCCAGGCGCCGTCGGAGGTTTGCGCGGCCATGAGGCGGGCGGCAGCCTCGTGCAAAAGCCGGGCGGTCAAATCGCACGGAGCTTCGCGATGCCGTTGGGCCATCGGCAGGATCAAACCGGCCACGCCGGAAAGGAAGTCGCAGGCAGCATCCCGCCGGATCCGTTCAACGGGAAGTTCGGCGAGCAGGAGGTCGAACTCCCGCTCGGGATCCAATACCCCCGCGCAGCCCCGAACTACACAGGGGATCCTGAGCAGGCGCAACATACCGCCATAACCGCTCCAGCCCAGGCCCGCGTCGCGAAGGACGCGGAAACGGGCATGGGCGTCGGGCGGGCGGAGACGCTCCAGCAGCGCGGAAAGGGTTTGCACCGCCGTCTGGCGGAGCTCGGGAATGACGCAGGTTTCGGCCAGAAGGAACCAGAAGACGGCCAATCCGGCCAAACCGTCGTAGAGGCCGTTTCCAATGGGCCCCAACTGGACATGCATTCCATCGGGCAGGAGCGAAAGGGCCAGCCAGGAACGGCGGCCTTCGCCATCGTCGAAGGCGGATCGATCCAATTCCTCCGCGAGGGAACAGGCCATGGCTCCCCAATCCGGCGGACTCCCGGCTTGCAAAATATCCGGGAGCGATGACTGCGCCGGAACCGTCCGGCCCATTTCGAGATGGCGGGCACGGATCGACGCGCGGATCAGGCGTTTTTGCCACGCGAGATCGTCTTCGCACAGGTTGCCAATTCGCTCAACGGCTTCGGCAAGACCGTTTCCGGGCAGCAGCCCGGCAACGGGGCCAGAGGTGGCCGTCAGCACGTCCCCGCCGAGGCGATGCTCGAAATGGGGAACGTCTAGGTTTTCCATATCGCGCCGTTCGGCCTGAAAGACGTTCCACAACGGCCCCTTTTGGGCTTCCAGCAGGCAGCGGCGGGCGAGTTTTTCGAGGACGAAGGCGCGGGAATGGACGTCGGAAAGGACCTCGGGCGCCAGCGCACTCTCCTGCAACAGCGCATAGACGCGGGTGGCGCGCAACACCAGCCGTCGAGTCACACCCTCGAAGGCGCGCACGGCGGCCAGAAGCCGCTCGCGGTGCGGTTCCCGCAGGACAAGCCGGTAGACTTCGTCGAATCCGGCTTCGACATCGTCGACATGCTCGGCGAGCGGGTTGGGAGTGCCAAAAGGAACGGGAAGTGAGGAGGGATGGTCGGGACGTCGGACGATTTCGCCCCAAACCATGTCGTCGGAGTTGACGTGGAGCCAGCCCGGAACGTGGACGGCGGCGGCAGGCGATTTCGCGCCCAGAGCACTGATGTCGATGGCGGCCTTGTCGCTCCCCACCAGCGTCCAGATGGGCAGCATGCCGCAACGGAGGACGGAATCGGCCATCCGGTCCGGCAAATGCACTTCTTCGATCATTACGCTTTCACGGTCCGGCGCACCTCGGCTTTGGAAGAGAGTTTCGGCATCGATCAGGTGCAGGGCGGGGCCTGCGGCGATGAGATTGGCGCAATGAGCGTCCGTGGCACCCAGAAGGTGCAGGAGGGCCAGAAGGCGTCCCGCGTTGCGATAGAAGGCGCGTCGTTCCGAGGCATCGGCACACGGGCGCCATTCGACAAAGGAGGCATAGCCATAGTCCGCACCGCGGCAAACCACGTCGAGACCGCTCCAGAAGGAATCGCCGAGCCATCGGCCAACTTCCGCAACCACATCCTGGAAGCGCGCTTCGATCCGCATGTCCTTGGGTTTGTACAACACGCGGAACGGGACGGAGGCGTCTCCAAAAAGAAGCAGAGCCACACATTGGCCGCCGCGATGGAAATCACCCATCTCCCAGTCGATGCCCGTCAGAGGGACGTCGCGAGGAATGCCGAACCGCTCCTCGAGAACATCGCGGTCGGCCTGCAGCCTCCGGAGAAGGTTGGCCGCGTTGCGCCGCCACTGCCCGCAGACGAGAACGATCAATCTACCCAGCGGGGGAAACCGTTCCAGCAAGTGACGCAGGCCGCTTTCCAGATGACGGCGGCACCATGCCTCGTAGACGGCGGTACCGGCGGGACCGCCCGGCGGCGGGGCACCGAGCCGAAGGATCAGGGTGGTTCCGACGGGCCGGGTGTCGGCAAGGTCCTCGGCAAAGGCTCGCCCGCACACTTCGGAAAGGCGCCGCAAAAGGGGAACAGAAACCATTTCGACAGTTTTGAAAGAGGCCACGGTGAACAGTTCGGGACATTCCTCCCGAAGTCGATCCACGGTGCAATCCACGATGGGACGGAGAAGAAGCGAAAA
>CAYNHA010000118.1:0-14160 GCA_964397035.1 uncultured Verrucomicrobiota bacterium | reverse complement strand
TCCTATGTCACGCTCGGCATGCTCGAAGCCGAAGACGTCGCCGCCGCCTTCCGCTATGCCCGCCAACACCTCGCCCCAACTCCCTCCCCGATTCTCCTCTACGGCCAAAGCATGGGCTCCGCCGCCATCCTGCGCGCCATTCACGCACACGGCATCGCCCCCGACGCCATTATTCTCGAATCCGTCTTCGACACCATGCTCAACACCGTCCGCAATCGTTTCAACTCCATGGGACTTCCCTCCTTTCCCTCCGCCGAACTATTGACCTTCTGGGGCGGCACCCTCTTCGGCTTCAACGCCTTCACACATCGCCCCGTCGATTATGCCCGCTCCATCTCCTGCCCCGTTCTATTCCTCCATGGCGCCGACGATCCCCGCGCCACCCTCGACGATGCCCGCCGCGTCTTCGACGCTGCCCCCGCCCCCAAGCAATTCGTCACCTTCGAAAACGTCGGCCACGACTCCTACGCCGCCCACCATCCCGCCCAATGGCAACCCACCCTCCGCGCCTTCCTTCAACCCTTCCAGCCCCGCCTTCCCAAACTATCACTTATAATTATAAGTGATAGTCCCGCCTTCGCACCTCAAGGCGCGCAAAGGCTTTTCATGTCGACCGGCTCGCCATCCCGTTCCCAGTCCGAAAGCGTAGCCCTCACAGGGCCAAACCGGGTCTGCAAATCGGCAAATACCACGATCGGCCGCGCGGAAGAGACCCACACCGCACGCGGTTTGTTGCGATCAAAGAGTTCCGGTGATTTGGATACGGCCGTCACGGAAATGGCTTTCATGCGTCCGAATGGCGTGCGGATGGACTCGGCCGGATGGGTAAAAATCTCCAGCTCGTTGATCCGCCCATCCATGATCAGGCGGTAATGCCCGCCCGGCTCCCACGTTTCATCGCGGGCTGTATCCCGCAAATCGAAAAGGAAGGACACCAGGTCCCGAGAACCCTTCGGAACCGAGGACGTCTGAACCATGTGTTCGACGGCGTTGCTCCAGATGGCCCTTCCCTCATCGGGCCATAGAAGGAGCGTGTCATCCTGCACGAAGTTTTTCTCGGAAACCTTCTTGATGACGGTATGCCTCGGGCCTTCTGCCGTCTCTTCAACCGTGCATTCCACCGTGGTGTCCACCGGATATACCTTGGAAAGCCACGGCCGGTTTTGAATGCGGACCGAACGAAAAACCGTTCCATCCCCGTCCGCATTGTTCTGCACCGTCATCGTGGCCACCGAGACCCCCACCCACGTAATGTCGTAGGCCATCCGCTCGGTGGTCGCCGCCGAAGCCGGCATGCACAAGACACAAAAAATGAGCAGGATCCATCTCATCGATATGCTCCATCATGCCCGAATCGGGTTTCCCTGGCAAGCGGCGGAAGGCGGGCCCCGCCCACACCCGCACCTCCTCCGGCAAGGCCCATCACAACCGGGCACGCCGCTTCCAAACCGGTCGTTTCCGGACGTTTCCGGAACGATTGCGATTGTCTTTTCCCCGGAAAAGGAAGAAAAGGGGCGGTTGAAATTCGATTTCAGGAGTTGTCAGAAGACTATGTTTCAATCTTTTCATCAAGGAATAGAGCTCATTTTCAATGGTGCGCTGCACGCAACCCTCGTCTTGTCGTGGATCTATGGCCTCTTCACGCTGGCCGCACTGGCGTTCCGCCACCTCCGCCCCGTGCGCGAGAATCTCCCGGAAGTGACCCTCTTCCCGGCGGTCACCATCCAGATCCCAACCTACAACGAGCTCGCCGCACTGAATTGCGCCCGGTGCTGCCTCGCTTTCGACTATCCCCGGGAAAAACTTCAAATCCTGATCGGAGACGACAGCAACCGCCCGGACGTATCGCAAGCCATCGATCAATTCGCCCGCCACAACCCCCGCGTGAAGATTTGCCGTCGCGGAAACAACCACGGCTTCAAGCCCGGCAACCTGAACCACATGCTGAAGGACACAACCGGGGACTACATCCTCATTCTGGACTCCGATTTCCTGCCGGAACCGGATTTCCTGCGACGCCTCGCGGCCCCCGTGGCGCGGGACCCCTCCCTGGCCGGAGTACAAGCCTCCTGGCATGTGGCCAACGCACGCCAGAATTACAGCACCCTGATGGGCGCCGGCATCATCAACGTGATCCATGTCGTGATCCTGCCCTTGCTCAAGCGGCTAACCCAAACCGCCCTCTTCTGCGGCTCCGCGGAACTGGTCCGCAAGGACCTGCTCGTGGCCCGTGGAGGCTGGACGCTGGGCGCCCTGACGGAGGACGTGGATTATTCCCTGCGGGTCCTGTCCGAAGGCGGACGCATCGAATACCTCGACGACCTGTCCTGTTCCTGCGAAACCCCCCATACGCCCCGCGACTTGTTCCGCCAGCAAATGCGCTGGGCCTACGGCGTCATGCGCGCCATCATGACCCACGGCTTCCGCCTCCTGGTTTCCGGCCTGGCGCGCAAGCGGACCAAAACCGCCGTCGCCTGCTTCTGCGGCGGCTACCTCATGGTTGCCCTGATGCTGATGACCACCGTTCTGGGCATGCTGAACATGGCAACCAGTTGGGTCGGAACGCCGGCCCTGGTGGGGACCTCGCTCTCCGGCGGAATCGGCAACGCCCTGGTGAATTTCCTTCTAACCTGCGGCATGCTGGTCTCCTCGGTCTGCGCCGGCTTCATGACGGGCTTCGGCATGCGCAGCGCGCAAAAGCTGGTGATCGCCTCCTTCAGCATCGGATTCATCCTGCTGTTTTTCGTCGGCAAGGGGCTTGCGAAAGCGCTCCTCGGCATGCCCATGCAATGGTTCATGCTCCAGAAAAACGGAAACCGCCCCGCCTAGTCTCCCGCCCCGTTCAACCCGCCCGCAGCGGAACAGCCAGCCGGTCCGGTGCCGAGACGTTTCCCTCCACGATGTGCATGGCCTCGCGGCAACCCGCGTCGCACCCGTCTCCCTTGGCGCATGCCGTCCGGCAAGGCGGCGCATAGCGCCGGAACGCAAACAGCTTCCAGTAGTCGTCGTGCTTCACCTGTTCGATATCCCAAACCGATGCCAGTTGCGTTTCCGAATGGTTGCAAACCCGCACGCGCCCCTCCGGCCCCACCACGAAAAACCCCTGCGCCGCCGAACACCGCGAGCCCACCTCCAAATGCGTAAATTCCCGCTCCGGCACCAGGCACCGCGGCAATTCCGTTCCCACGTTGCCAAACGCCCCCGCCCGCACCAGCGTGTCTTCCGCCACTTCGAGCATCTGCCTCACGCCGTCGGCATCCAGCTCCAACCTCGCGGCATGGGCCAGTCCCCGCCCGCCAGGCAGGAATCGATTCAGCAGCACCTGCCGGGCTCCCGCCGCCAGCGCCGCCACAAGGGTCCGTTCCAGCTCGTGCAGGTTCAACCGGGTCACCGTGATGTTGGCCACTGCCGACACCCCCAGCTCACGCGCCCACGAAAAACACCGCAGCACATGGTCGGCCCCGTCACACCCCGTTAACTCCCGAAATGCCGTCAGCCCGGGCAGGCTGAAACTCGGCTGGATGGCCCGCTCCCGGCACCACTCCATCCATTCTCGCGTGAACAACCGCCCGTTGGTCAACAGATACAGCCTCGGCGGCTTCCGGCTGGACACCAGACCGCCCTGAACCGTCTCGATGTGTTCGACCTGCAATCCGGCCGCATGCTCCATCAGCTCGCGCAGGTCCTCGCGCATCAACGCCTCTCCCCCGGTGAACGCCACATTCACCACGCCCATGGAACAGAGCTTGTCGAGCACGGCCTTCCATTCCCGCGTCGTCAGCTCCGGCCCCGTTTTGTACGCCCCCCCCGTGCGATACCACGGACACGAGCAAAACAAGCAGGCATGGTTGCACCGCCCCGTCACCTCCAGCACCGCCGTCGTCGGCAAAAAGGACGGCGCCAACCGCGACGTCTCCCCTTTCACTTCGCCATTCCCAGCAGTTCCCGCAGGCGCGGCAGGCTTTCCTTCAGCGGCATTTCATCATCCTGCGCCCCCACCTTCACATCCTTCCCCGCAAAGAAATCCCGCAACAGGCCCAGATCATCTTCCGTAAAATCCTCCGTCCGCGTCTGCCTCCCATCCGGCAGCCGCACCACCAGCACCGCCGCCGGATGGGCCACCGCCGTCGGCTGGCAATTCCGGCAATAGGCCTTTTCGTCCAGCTCCACGGATGCACCGCGCTTCCCGGCCTCCCCCTGCGCCTGCGCCTGCATGCGGCGCAAATCCTCCAGGGAATTCAGCGGTGTCGACCAATCCCCTTCCGGCACCGGATACAGCGTCTTTTCCCCGCACACCGGACACACATACTCCGTCACCGGCGGCGGCATGCACATGTCGTAGCACATGGCCCCCATCTTCATCTCCGGCGCGGGACGCGTTTCGATCCGCTCCAGCATCCGCTCGATCTCCGCGTTCGAGGCACGGGCCATCCCTTCCACGGTGATTCCCGCCTCCGCCTCGCGCCCATGAACCCGCACCACCTGGACCGCCAGAACCAAACCGCCCAGCAACACGATCAGCCCAATCATCCACGGCATAACCCTACTCCTCCGCCGGGGCCAGACCCAGCATGTCCCTCAGTCGCGGCGGCGGCTCCATTTCCGGACTCCCCGCAAACCGCCTCAACAGTTGAAGATCCTCCATCGTCAAACCCGCCGTTGCCCGCTGGCTCCCGTCCGGCGCCGTGACTTTCAACACCACGTCGGGCTCATCCACCCCGTCCGGCGTGCAATGGCGGCAGTAGGCGCGCGCATCCAACTCAAATACAAAGCCGCTGCGATTCTGCTCCGCTATCGAGGCCAATTGAAATTGCATCGTCTCCAGCCGCCCCAACCGCCAGCGTTCCGGCTGCGCATAAACGGTCTTTCCCCCGCACACCGGACATCGGTATTCCGGCGAGCCAAGCGGAAGGGCCATACGCGTACACATGGAATACCGCTCCCACTCCGCCCGCTGGCTCTGGTCCCCCGGATCCGGAAAAGCGTGCCGTCCGATTTCCGGCCGCCCTTCGTCCTGGGCATGCGCCCGCACCGCCAACCCGGCGAAGCACAGCGACCCCGCCATCAGCACCACCAGCAGCATCCACGACATAGTCCAATCCTCCGGACGCGAAGCATAGCCCTCCCCCCCGCCTCGCCACAACGTCAATCTCCCCCCTTCGCGAACTATCACTTATAATTATAAGTGATAGTCCGCGTCTTCCACCCTTTCGCGCCATTCGTGTGTTTCGTAGTTGAAATCGGCTGTTGGCTGTTCTTGCGGTTTTCTTTATCCTGCTCACTTCATGTTGCCCATCCACGCCATCCAAAACGACTTGGCCGCCGCGCTGAAACGCTCGCGGCGCATCATCCTGACCGCCCCCACCGGCTCGGGCAAATCCACCCAGGTGCCCCAAATGCTCCTCGACATGGGCGCGCTGGGCGCGGGCAAGGCCGTCGTCCTCCAGCCCCGGCGCCTCGCCACCCGCCTGCTGGCGGCGCGCGTGGCCGAAGAGCGCGGCGTGCAGCTCGGCAGCGAAGTGGGCTACCAGATCCGCTTCGAATCCGTCTGCGGTCCAGATACCCGCATCCATTTCGAAACCGAAGGCATCCTGCTACGCCAAATGCTGTCGCAACCCGGCTTGCCGGGCATCTCGGCCATTCTCTTCGATGAATTCCACGAGCGCCACGTCTATGGCGATGTGACCCTCGCCCAGGCCCTGCACCTCCAGAAAACCAGCCGCCCCGATCTCCTGCTGGTCGTGATGTCCGCCACGCTCGACACGCGCCTCCTTCAACCCTATCTGGAGCCGTGCGAGCTCGTCCATTCCGAAGGCCGCGCCTTTCCCGTCGGAATCGAACATCTCGCCAAGCCCCTGCATCCCGACCACGACACGCCGTGGGAGGCCGCAGCCGATGCGTTCGAACGGGCCACCCGCGAAGGCAAGAATCCCGCCGACACGCTCATCTTCATGCCCGGTGCCTATGAGATCCAGCGCACCATCGACGCCCTCCGCCAAACCGCTGCCGCCAAAGGTGCCATCCTGCTCCCGCTCCACGGCGAACTGCCCCCGCGCGACCAGGACGCCGCCGTGGCCCGCTACGACCAGCGCAAGGTCGTCGTCGCCACCAACGTCGCCGAAACGTCGCTCACCATCGATGGCATCCGCCTCGTGATCGATGCCGGCCTTGCCCGCGTCGCCCGCTTTGACCCCTGGCGCGGCATCAACACCCTCCTCATCGAGAACATTTCCCGAGCCTCCGCCGACCAGCGCGCTGGCCGCGCCGGGCGCACCGCCCCCGGCCACGCCATTCGCCTGTGGACCGAGGCGGAACACGCCGGCCGCGCCACCCACGATCTGCCCGAAATCAAACGTGTGGACCCCTCCGAAATTCTTCTCACCCTCAAGGCCCTCGGCGTGGGCGATGTCGCGACCTATCCGTGGCTGGAGCCGCCCGACCCCAAGGCGTTGGACCGGGCCTTGACACTCCTGCGAGACCTGGGCGCGCTGGATGCCGCAGGCCGCCCCACGCCCACCGGCCTGCGCATGCTCTCGTTTCCCGTCCACCCGCGCTATGCCCGCATGCTCCTTGCCGCCGCCGAACGCGGCGCGGTGCGCCCCGTCGCGCTCATCGCCGCCATCGCGCAGGGCCGCCCCATCCTTGTGCGGAACGCCGGCAAGAACGCCGCCGAATCCCGCCGCGACACTCTCGGCGATGGCGGCGGCTCCGATCTCCTCCTGCTCATGCGCTCATGGAATTATGCGCGCCACCACCGCTTCGACCTCGACCGCTGCCGCCGCCTCGGCATCCATGCCGCCGCCGCCCGCCAAGTGGGGCCGCTCTGGGACCATTTCCTGCGCATTGCCGAAACGCAAGGACTCCCCATTGAATCGGCACCGCCCGAGGATGACCAGATCGCCAAGTGCGTTCTCGCCGGATTCTCTGACCAGGTGGCCCATCGCCTCGACCGGGGCACGCTCCGCTGCGACCTCGTCCACCAGCGGCGCGGCGAACTCGCCCGCGAATCCACTGCCGACGAAGCCGATCTGCTCGTTGCCAACGAGATTCACGAGATTGGCCGCGGCGATGGCGAAGTCAATGTCTTGCTCACGCAAGCCACGACCATCCGCGAGGAGTGGCTGCGCGAATTGTTTCCCGGCGATTTCAACGAACGCGTCGCCGTGGAATGGGATTCCGCCGCCAAACGCGCCATCGCCCGCCGCGAAATCGTGTTTCGCGACTTGGTCCTCGGCTCGCGCCCGCTCGATCCGCCGCCGCCCGAAGAGTCCGCCCGCCTGCTGGCCAGGGCCGTCCTCTCCGGCGAATGCGTGTTGAAGGAATGGGACCACGCCGTGGACCAATGGATCGCGCGCGTCAACCTCCTCGCCAAAGCCTGGCCCGACTGGCAGGTGCCCGCCTATGACGAGGCTTCTCGCGAACTGCTCATCCAGCAGATTTGCCACGGGGCCACGTCCTACAAGGACATCAAAGCCCGCCCCGTTCTCCACACCGTGAAATCGCTTCTTTCCTCCGCCCAGCTCGCGCTCGTGGAAAAACACATGCCCGAACGCGTCGCGCTCTCCAACGGACGCAGCGTGAAGGTGCAATACGACAACGCCGCCGAGCCCTACATCTCGGCGCGCATCCAGGAATTGTTCGGCGTGGAAACGCTACCCCTGCTGGCATCGGGACGCATCCCGCTGGTGATCCACATTCTCGCCCCCAGCCAGCGCCCGGTTCAGATCACCAAGGACCTTCCCGGGTTCTGGCGCGACCACTATCCACGCATCAAGCAGGAACTCCGCCGGAAATATCCCAAGCACGAGTGGCGCTAGACGTCGGCCATCCGCTGCAAATACAGATCAAGGATTCGGCTGGCCTTCTCCCATCCCTGCTTCAACTGGACCTGATCCAGCAACAGTTGCGCAAATTCCTGCGTCACCTGCTGGCGCTCCGCGCCTTGGAGCGCCTGCATGCGGCGGATCAGCTCGCCGCGCTGCACTTCCAAATGGCGCTGCCAAATGCGCAACATCATGTCCTGTGCCGCCCGGTGCGTCCCCATGTCCGCTTCCGTGCCCAGCACTTTTTGCGGCGCATTCACGATCTGCGCGGCAAACGCCTTGCACTCGTCGCTTTCCTCGTCCAGCGCGGCCATGAGGTCTTCCTCCTCTTCCGCCAACACGTGGATCACGGCGCGGCAGACAGGATCGGAAATCAGCGGATACGGCAGCCATCGGCGAACCAGCCCCGCCAGTTCCGGATCCCGCCGCGTGCCCAGCAAAACGGCCAGCTCCACCTCGTCCACCGGGCGCACCAGGGGCTTTTCGAGGACGGCGGGATCCACCGGCTCGGGCGCGGACCGGGGGCGATAGGCTTTTTGCTGCATGGCACGCAAATCCCGCTGAAGCGAATCGAAGCCCACGCCCAATCCCGCCGCCGCCTCGCGCAGCATCCGCTCGGCCTGCACGGCGCTTTGCGCATGCGAAGCCAGCTCCAGCGCCTCCCGGGAAGCCACCAACAACCCCTCCTGCGTGTGGAATCGCTCGCCCGCCTTCAACCGCTCGATCAAAAATCCCATGGGTGTATGGACGTTTTTCAGCATGTTCGCAAACGCCTCGGGCCCGCCCTTCAGGATCAGCGAGTCCGGATCTTCCCCGGCGGGAAGCGTCGCGAGTTCCAGGGCCACTCCTTCCGAAATCAGCAGCTCGGCATTTTTCAGCGCCGCCTTCTGACCCGCCGCATCCCCGTCGAGCACGATGATCACCTTGTCCGCATAGCGCCTCAACAACCGCGCATGTTCCTCGGTGAAGGCCGTCCCCTGCGAAGCCACGGTGTTTTGAAAGCCGGCCAGATGGCAACGGATGCAGTCAATCTGCCCCTCGCACAGCAGCACCTCCCGCTTGTCGAGGATGTTCCGCTTGGCCTTGTCGAGCCCGAACAGGATCCGGCTTTTGCGAAACACCGGCGTCTCAGGCGTGTTGACATATTTTCCAATGGTCTTGTCTTCCGTCTTCAGGATGCGGCCGCTGAATCCCACCGCACGCCCCAGCTCGTCGCGAATCGTGAACATGACGCGACTGTAAAATCGTTCGTAAAAACTACCATCGTCGTTGGGCGAGAGGAGTCCCGCGGCCGTCAATGCCTTGATCTTTTTTTCACTCTGTCCCGCCTGACCAGAAAGAAATCCTCGTCTTGTCGGCGCATAGCCAATTCCCCATTCCTTCCAAACCGCCACGCCCAGCGACCGTTTTTCAAGGTAGGCCCGCGCTTCCGCCGCCTCCGGGCTTTGCAGCAATTCCTTATGGAAGAGCGCGGAAGCTTCCTCGTTCGCCCCAAACAGCTCGTCCTTGGCAGGCCCCTCGTGCTTGCCTCCTCGGTCCTCGTCGAACTGCAAGGCGATTCCCGCGCGCGAGGCCAGCAGACGCAGCGCCGTCTGGAAATCCACATTCTCGTATTGCATCACGAACTTGAAAACGTCGCCTCCCACCCCGCAGCCGAAGCAGTGGAACGCCTGCCGCGCCGGATTGATGTGGAACGAAGGCGTTTTTTCCTTATGGAAGGGACACAGCGCCTTCGCCACATGCCCCATGCGCTTGACCTGGATGTACGACCCGATCACATCCGCAATATCCAGCGAATTGCGGATTTGATCGATCACATCCTTGGAAACCATGCCCCCCATGGCGCATCACTCCGGATTCCACATCGGAATCGCCACGCCCTCACCGGGCTCGGGCTCCGGCGGCATCACAAACTCCGGCGGCAGCTCCACGCCCACCGGGATTTCGGCCTGCAGCAGCGCCGCCTTCTGCGCCAGCGTGTTGTACTCCTCCACCAGCACAGGCAATGCCATTTTCCCCACCTGCGACTGCTCCGTCATCGCCCGGTACAGCCAGTTCGAAGGAATGAAACTCGCCGCCAGCATCAGGACCAGGAACGTGATGCCCTGGCGGAACAGCCCCGCCACCAGCCCGCCCAGGCGCTCCACCAGCCCCTTGAAGGCAAACGTCATCAGCGCCCCCAGCGCAATCCGCACCATGCGCATGCCGAAGAGCGCCAGCAACGCCAGCACCACCACCGACGCCAGCCGGGTGATTTCCGGATTCCATCCCCAATGCTCGCAAATCCACGCCGAAACCGGCTCGTAGAACATCCGCGTCACCAACCCCGCCATCCCCATGCCGATCAGCGTGGCCAATTCATGCGAAAGGCCGCGGACCGCCCCCATCGCCGCGCCGTACAGCAACGTGGCGATGAACAGCCAATCCACCCAGTTCAGCAAGGACCAATCCATCGTGCCCACCTTCCTGCCCCCGCCTACGCCTTCGGCTCCGCGGCAGCCGGCTCCACATCCAGCTCGCACCCCAGCATGATGCCTTGGTCGAACAAAAAGCGTCCGCTGAATGGCCGCCCCTGCATCACCAGCGGATACCACAGGCGGTCATCGGCCCACATCTGGCCATACGGCATTTCGCGCTCGTCGATCCACAACGGAATCGCCTCCTTGGTCTCGGTGGGCACCCCCTCGTAGGAACTCGCCGTATAGACATGACAGCGCAGCGAATACCCATCCATGAACTGGAAAGCCAGCACACCCGCCTTCTGAACCCCGACAGGCGTGACATGCAATTCTTCCTGCGCCTCCCGAACGGCCCCCTGCTCCGGCGTCTCGCCTGGATCCACCCGTCCGCCCGGCGCATTGATGAGGCCCGCCCCCATTCCCATCAGCTTGCGAATGAGCAGGACCATGCCATCCATGCGCACAAACATCAGCGTGGCCGTCTCGCGCGGCGTCCAGCTTTTCCAATCCATTTCGGTGAACTTCACAGGAACTCCTTGCCACCGCGGCCTATTGCACACGCTGCACGAAATCGCCCGTGCGGGTATCCACCCGGACTCGCTCTCCCTGCTCCATGTACTCCGGCACCTGCAACGTCAGCCCCGTCTCCAGGGTGGCCGCCTTCGTGCGGGCCGTCACGCTGGCCCCGCGCATCGAAGGCGCGCATTCGACAATCTTCAAATCCACCGAGTCCGGCAACTGGATGCACAGCACCTTGTCGCCCTGCATCAGGGCCTTGATGCCTTCCATGCCGTCCGTCAGATAGGGAACCGCATCCTCGATTTCATCCGCCATCAGCTCGAATTGGCTGTAATCCTCCAGATCCATGAACGTGAACCGATCCCCCTCCCGATAGCTGAACGACACCTGCCGCGTGTCGAAATCCGTTTCCTTCAGCGGGTCGTCCCCCTTGTAGGTCTGGTCCAGCTTCGTCCGCGTCCGCACATTGCGGAATCGAACCTTATAAAGAGTGGAAGCCCCTCTTGCAGAAGGACTTTGCGTCCTCAAGTGCTCCACCACGTGCGGATCTCCATTGATCTCCACCACGCTGTTTTTCGTCAAATCGCAAGCCTTAATCATTCGTATCCTTTCAGGGAAATGGAAAATTTTGCGCAAAAATTCCCTTTTTCTGTTCAAAAGTGTATGTTTTTATGCCATATAACGTCAATGGCAACTTGGAGTTCTTGATCGCATGCAGATGACTGTTGAAAAAACCTGGCAAATTCCGAACCGCATCGAAGCCTTGTCCGACATCTCCGATGAGGTCACGGATTGGCTTTCGGACTTTCCTCTCTCCTCCCGTGCGCAATACTCCACCGCGCTGGCCGTCGAGGAAGTCGTCACCAACATCATCAAGTACGGCTATGACGACCAGAACGAACACCTGGTCGGCATCCGGATCTCCGTCAATCCCGACCATCTCCTGATCGTCTTCGAAGACGACGGGCACCCCTTTGACCCCACGCAACGCCCCGCCCCCGACGTCGAAAAACTCATCGCCTCCCAGAAAATCGGCGGCCTGGGCATCGAGCTGGTCCGGCGTATGTGCGACAAGATGACCTACGAACGGACCAATTCCTGCAACCGCCTCACCTTGTGCATCCGTCGCCTCCAGCCCGACGACACGCAGTTCATCGAACTTTCCCAGTTGTAACCCCCGAGAGCATCATGACCATTTCTCCCCGCCTCCTTCTCGTTCTGGTGCCCCTGGTGGTTCTGGCGGGATGCGCCACCCCGGAGAAGCGCATTCAGAAAAACCAGGAGTTCTTCAACACCCTCCCCGTCGCCGCCCAGGCCCGCATCCGCGGCGGCCAAATCGACCTCAATTTCACCCCCGGCATGGTCCGCATCGCCCTCGGCGATCCTCAGCGCAGAATCCTCCGCCGCACCCTCTCCGGCGATACCGATATCTGGCTCTACATCGATCCCTCCCGCACCTACGAACGTCAGCGCGCCGACCTCGATGGCCTCGTCATCAACAGCTCCAGCGGCGTACGCTCCGTCGGCGGCAGCGCATGGATCAATGTTCCCCAGGAACGCGAGTTCGTCCGCCTCCGCGTCGAATTCCAAAACGGAAGCGTCGTCGCCATCGAGGAAATCTCCAAGGATGCCCCGAAGGAAACGCCCAAGGAAGCCCCCAAAGCCTCTCCACCGCCCGCCGCCGCTTCCGGCACCACAACGCCCTCGCCATGAAAATCGTTTGCGCCTCCAGCGTCCTGCACGCCAGAGAGGCCTTTTCCGGCCTCGGCGAAGTGGAACTTCTGCCCGACCGCGACATCCGCCGCGACCACCTGCTGAACGCCGATGCCCTCATCGTCCGCTCCAAGACGATCGTGAATGCCGAACTTCTCGAAGACACCCCCGTCTCCTTCGTCGCCACCGCCACCGCCGGAGCCGACCACTTCGACATCCCGTTTCTGAACCGCACCGACATCGCATGGACCGCCTCTCCCGGCTGCAACGCCAACGCCGTCGCCGAATATGTCACCACCGCCCTCTCCCTCCTCGCCCGCAAACGCGCCGCCCTCCTTCCCGGCCTCACCCTCGGCATCATCGGCCTCGGCCAGGTCGGCTCGCGCGTCGCCAGCAAGGCCACGATCCTCGGACTGCGCATTCTCCGCAACGACCCTCCCCTCGCCCTCCAAACCGGTTCCAGCGAATTTCTTCCCCTCGACGCCCTCCTCGCCGAAGCCGACATCCTCACCCTCCACACCCCTCTCGAATCCACCGGCGCCTTCCCCACGCGCCACCTCGCCAACTGCCAGCTCTTCGAACACCTCAAGCCCGGCGCCTGGTTCCTGAACACCTCCCGCGGCGAAGTCACCGACTCCGACGCTCTCCAGTGCGCCCTCGACCACCATCTGCTCTCCGCCTGCGCCCTCGACGTCTGGGAGCATGAACCCGAACTCCCCGACGCCCTGCGCCGCACCGTCGACTTTCTCACTCCCCACATTGCCGGCTACTCCCTCGAAGGGCTCCTCAACGGCACCCTAAACTGCCACCGCGAACTCTGCCACTTCCTCGAAATAGAGCCCACCTGGACCCCCGACCCTGCCCAACTGCCCCCTCCCCCCAGCCTGCAAATCGACGCCTCCCACCGCACCGACGACGAAACCCTCGCCGAAATCCTCGCCGCCGCCTGCCCCATCCCCGACGACACCCGCGCCTGGCGCGCCGAAATGACCACCCCCGACCCCGCCGAACTCCGCCGCCGCTTCGACCGCTTCCGTAAAAATTCCAACCATCGCCGCGAATTCGCCTCCATCCGCGTCCAGCTCTCCCACGCCTCTCCCGCCCTCCTCGAAACCGTCGCCGCCCTCGGCTTCCAGGTCTGCGCCTACCAGCCATGAGGGAAGAGGTTCACGGTTCAAAGTTGAAACAACTCTAAAAATTTCTTCACTCTCCATTCCCAATTCTTCATTCTTAATCCTTACTTCTCAATGCCCCCCCCCCTCCTCTTCACCCTCGACGCCCGCGCCCCGCGCCTCGACGCCTTTCTCGCCGCCGCCCACCCCGACCTCTCCCGCTCGCGCTGGAAACAACTCATCGAAGCCGGCCACATCGCCCTCAACGGCACTCCCATCCTCAAAGCCAACACCGCCCTCGCCCCCGGCGACACCCTCGCCTGCACCCTTCCCGACCCCGCCCCCATCGGCCTCGTCGCCACCGACATCCCCCTCGCCATCCTCTACGAAGACCCCGACCTCATCGTCCTCAACAAGCCCGCCGGCCTCGTCGTCCACCCCGCCCCCGGCCACGCCACCGACACCCTCGTCAACGCCCTCCTCCACCACTGCGCCGACCTTCAGGGCATCGGCGGCGAACTCCGCCCCGGCATC
>CAYNHA010000117.1:0-17495 GCA_964397035.1 uncultured Verrucomicrobiota bacterium | reverse complement strand
AAAAAAGTTTTCCACCGTGTGGAAAAATCGGGCCAACTTTTTCCACCGGTGGAAAATCTAGCTCTTGGCCGGTGCCATGCTGTCTTGCCATCCCGGTTCCAGTGGGATAGATTGGCGGCTGGATCAGGGCAGTTCAACGCTGGATTTCATCCGCAGGAAAGGGCACGAAAATGATGAGAATTCTCATGTGTGTGGCGATGTTGGTTTGCAGTGCGGGGACTCTTGTTGCGCAGATGACCGGGGAGGCGGCGGCGGCCGGCCAGGCCCCCATCCGGATTTCGGACACGGAGGCGGCCCGCATTTCCCAGACCATACACGGCTATGTCCAGGGGGCCCTGCACCGCGGAACGCTGGAGCTGTTTGACCGCAAAAAAGGCGCCAATGTGGCGCTTCGCCTGGACCGCATCGTGGCGGATGATCCGGCCTGCGTCGTGTTTCCTGCGGAGGGACAGGTGGCGATTTGCGGCGAATGCTCCGAAATGAAAACCGTTGTGGATGAAAAGGGCGTCAAAACCCAGGTGGAAGCGGGCGACAAGTACGTGATCTGGTTTCTGGTGGAGCGCGGCGGCACGGTCACGTCGAGGGTGCTGGATACCTTCATCAAGAGCGTCAACGGGCACCCCATGTACACGTGGTCGAAGAACGAGGCGGGCATCTGGTCGGCCACGTTGGTGCCGGATTCCAAGTAGGTTTTCAGGAATGGGCGGCAAGTGAACGGGAGACGCTGGATGAAGACAGGAACCTTTGGCTTGGCGCTGGCGGTGGCGGGGTGGATGGCTACGGTTGCGGCCTCCGCTTTCGAGATTTCCGAGGAATTGCGCCTCTCCATCCAGCGGGACATCGAAGCCATTGAAAAAGATGGCGCGCAGATGGGCGAAGTGATGGCGGCGCTGCGGGAAGTGGGGGCGTCCTATCTGCCCGAACTGGTGGCGCCCATCGATGTGGAAAAGTACCAAACGCCCGAACGGCGTCGGCTGATGACCGGCGTGTACCTGATGGATTTGACGTATGCCGCGACGTTCGACCAGCGCGCGGCCACGGCCCGCTACGGCGAGGCCGTCTACCAGTTGCTGGACCGGCTGGGTTTTCCGCAGCCCGACATGGAGCGGCGCTACCGGGAGGCCCTGGAGCAAATCGACCTGCCGGGCGGCGATGCCCGCCTGCGGGAGCTGGCCAAGGAACCCGGCAAGGATCCCGTCTGGCAGGAGATGCTCCGCACGGGCGAGGGGGTCGATCTGGTGGCGGACGAGCTGTACGGCTTCCTGATCGAAGGCATGTTCCAGACGGCCGAGTTGTGCGCGATCTCCAACTACGATCCCTCTTTCATGATGTATGTCGCGTATATGAGGGACTCTTTCCAGGCCTACAAGCAATTGCTGTTCCGGCTGGGCGACAATCCCGAGCTGGCCACTTCGATGGATCGGCAGGACCGCTTCAACTTCCTGGCGACGATGTTGGTCATTCTGGGAGACTTGCCCGACATCGGGCCGGAGCAACTGCAATCCATTCGTCCGGTGATTTCGAAGGCCCGGCAGGAAATCGTCCAGTAGGTTGCGGCGTCATATCCTCGCATGCATGAGCACTCGCTGAATGGAGTCATCCACGTCTTCGCCGTGCTCTGCGCCTTGGCGGGTCAGCGGCGCGAGGAGGCCGCCCGCCTGGTTGAAGCCTATCTTTCCGGAACCCTCGGCCTGCGCCGCACCGATGTCAGTTTCGGGATTTTCGGTGACTTGCTGGAACTCTATGCCGATCCGGAGGATTCGGCCGCCATGGAAAAGGGCGTGGATGGCGTTTGTTCCCGGCTGGATTCGCTGTTGTCTTCCGATGAAAAACAGGCGTTTTTGCTGCATGCCCTGCACATCCGCCAGGCGCTGCCGGATCTGGGCGGCCGGGCCGATCCCCTGATCCAGCAGGTTGCCTCCGCCTTCCGGGTGCCCGAAGGCGAATTGGCGGCTTGGCGACAGTTCGTCGCGGCGGATTCGCGAACCCCGGATTCTCCGTTGTGTCGCCGGTTTTCGCGCGAAGGCTGGCGCGCGGAGGCGGTGGCGTTGCATAGTTCCTGGACGGGGCGGCTGTTCATCCGCGTCCTGTCGGGATGGATTTCCCTCGACGAGAATCCGCTGGAGCCGGGCCGATTTTATTCCATCGAACCGGGCGCCATTCTGCGGGACTCCGGGGGAAACCCCGTATACCTCTGCGAGGTGGAACGGCTGTTTTCACCTGTGGAGCCGAAGGCGTCCATCCGGTTCGAGGCCGACCAGGTGACCTACTGTTTCCCGGGCGGCGACCGGGGCATCCACGGATTTTCCTTTCGGGAAACGGGCGGCCGGCTCATTGGCGTCATGGGCGGAAGCGGGGTGGGGAAGTCCACGCTCATCAATCTCCTGAACGGGAGTCTGGCGCCCCAGTCCGGGCAGGTGCGCCTCAATGGATTGGATCTCTATGCCCATGCGGACGAGCTGGAGGGGCTCATCGGATATGTCCCGCAGGACGATTTGCTGTTTGAGGATCTGACCGTCCGCGAAAACCTCGACTACAACGCCCGGCTTTGCCTGGCGAGGCTTTCGTCCGCTCAACGCCGCGAACGGGTCCGGCAAATGCTTCGGGAGCTCCAGCAGGAGGAAACCGCCGATCTCAAAGTGGGCGGCCCCCTGGCCAAAACCATCAGCGGGGGGCAGCGCAAGCGGCTCAACATCGCGCTGGAATTGATTCGCGAGCCGGCCATTCTGTTCGTGGATGAGCCCACGTCGGGTCTTTCCTCGGCCGACTCGGACATCGTGATGGGCCTCCTGAAGGCGCAGGCAGCCCAGGGGCGGCTGGTCGTGGTGATCATTCACCAGCCGTCGTCCAGTCTGTTCCGGCTGTTTGATTCGCTGTGGATCCTGGATCGGGGCGGATATCCCATCTATATGGGGCACCCGTTGGAGGCGGCCCGCCACTTTCGTGAAACCGCCCACTTGGCTGGTGCGGACCGGAGCGTTTGTCCGGAATGCGGAAACGTGAATCCGGAACAGATTTTCTCCATCATCGAATCCAGGGAACTGGATGCCGACGGGCGGTTTTCTCGCGATCGAAAGTTTTCCCCCCGGTTTTGGAACGAGGCGTGGCGCAAGACGCTGCCGCCTGCGGCGGGGGCTGCCGGCGATACCCCGCCGACGCAGGAACTGCCTCCGCGCAACCTGAGTCGTCCGCCATGGCGGGGGCAGCTCGGCATCTTTTTTTCGCGCACGCTCTTTGCGCGGATTTCCAACCGTTCCTATGGGCTGGTCAATTTGCTGGAGCCCCCTTTGCTGGCCTTTCTCACGGCATGGCTTTGCCGGGCGGCGCCCAACGGCCCCTATACGCTTGGCGACAACACCTATTTGCCGGTCTACTTTTTTATGTCCGTCATCGTGGCCATTTTCCTTGGACTGAGCGTCAGTGCGGAGGAGATTGTCCGGGACCGGCGCGTATTGCAGAGGGAGCGGTTCCTGCACCTGAGCTGGAGCGCCTATTCGGGTGCCAAGATGCTGCATGTGACGTTGCTGGCGCTGCTCCAAACGGGCCTTTGCGCAGGCGTGGGGGTATGGCTGCTGGGGCTTCCGGATTTTTTCCTCAAGTTGTGGCTGGTTCTGTTCTCGGCGGCGGTGTTCGGCGGAATTCTGGGGCTGAATGTTTCTGCGCGCTTCAAATCGGCCGTCACGGTGTATATTTTGCTGCCGCTCCTGCTTCTTCCGCAGATGCTGCTGGGCGGCCTGATCATTGCCTACGACGATCTCCGTTCGCCGGATGCGCCGCATGCCTGTCCTCCCTGGATCGGCGAGGCAACGGCCTCCCGGTGGGCGTTCGAGGCCCTGGTGGTGGAGCAGTTCCAGGCCAACGCCTATCAGCGGCGCTTTTTGGAAATCGATCAGCAGATATCCCAACTGGATTTCGGAATCAACGACAAGATTCCCGCGCTTGTGGGACGGCTGGACGCCCTGTATCTGGATTCGACGCTGCCGGAGCAGAGGGGCGGGATCCAGGCGCTGCTGGTCCGGGAATTACGCGTCCTGGAAGACGGGGATGCACGGCTTTCCGGCGCGGCAGCGGCGGCAGGGAAATTGAACCCGCCGGATCGAACCGGACTGGAGGAACTCAAGTCGATGCTGCGCCAGCATGTCCGGAATTTGCAGGAGGAGCGAAAGAACCTTCAAGTCCGCCGCAACGAGATTCATAGCGGATGCCTGGCCGAGATGGGCGAGGAGGGACTTGCGGCATGGATCAAGAGGCACACCAACCGGCGGATTTCCGAGCTGGCGCGGAACAAGGCGCAACTGGCGCCGTACCGCATTCAGGGCGGGCGCGTGGTCCGCCTTTCCGATCCCATCTATCAGGCGCCCGAATCCGCCTGGGGCCGCGCGCCTTTCATGGCGGGGCGTAAGCAGGTGGGTGGGGTTACCCTGCGGACCTTCACGTTCGATGTAGGGGTCTTGTGGCTGATGAACGCCGTGCTGGCCCTGTTGCTGGCGATCGGGTGCTCCCGGCGGCACAAACAAAAACGCCGAGGCTAAGCCTCGGCGTTGTGAAAAGCCCTAGCGGCTTTTGTTTTTAGTAGCGGTCACGGCGTCCGCCGGCTCCGCCGCCGTATCCGCCGCCGCTGCCGCCGCGGCTTCCGCCGCCGTATCCGCCGCCACCGCCACGGGGACGATCTTCGCGGGGCTTGGCTTCATTGACCGTGAGGGCGCGGCCGGAGACATCCTTGCCGTTCATTTCCTCAATGGCCTTTGCCGCCTCTGCGGGGGAGGACATTTCCACGAACGCGAATCCGCGGGACTTGCCGGTCATTTTGTCCATGATCAGGTTGCAACTGGTCACAGTTCCAAACGGCTCGAAAAGGCGACGCAAATCGTTTTCCGAGGTGTCGAAGGACAGGTTTCCAACATATAGCTTGGTTGCCATGTTTACTTATTCTTTCTGCTGCGGGGGATGTTTTTCATGACTGTCCCGACTCGTTCGGGTTAAGATGATCCCCACCGCCACATGCGGTTCGATGGACTACCTTCCAACTCAAGCTAACTACTCTCTCAACAAGCAGGGGTGACAGTACCCTTTGTGGGGGGAATAGCAAGACCCATCGAATAAATATTTTGGTTGGGCCCTGAAAGGCCGGGATGGCGGCGAGGGCCGGATGGAATCAGCGTGCGAGTTTTTCCAGGACCTTTTGAATGTGATCTTGGATTTCGGGATCACCCGGATGAAGGCGGTCGGCCTGCTGAAGGAAATCGAGGGCGTCGGAATACCGCTCCAGGCGATAGTAGACCCATCCCAGAGTGTCCAGATACGCCGCATTGTCCGGTTCGATGGCAAGGGCAGCCTGGATATGCCGCAAGGCTTCATCCAGGCGGACCCCCTGGGTGGCCCAGAGGTAGGCCAGGTAGTTGAGTGCATCTGCGTAGCTGGGGTCCAGGCGGAGGCACTCTTCGAACATGGGAACGGCGCGGTCGGTTTGCTTGGTCTGATCGAGGGAAACACCAAACCAGAAATAGAAACGGGGGGAAAGCGCTGCCGCCTGCAGCGAGTCCTGCTTGACGATCTCCGAAGCCGCTTCAAATTCCTGGACGGCTTTTGCGGGTTTGTTCTGGGTCAGGTACAGATTGGCCAGATGCGCGTGGATGGTGGCGGTTTCCGTGCTGGGCAGGAGGGCCAGTTTCTGGAGCGTTTCCGTGGCATTTTTGCGGAACGTGCGGGTGCCGGTCATGGCACGCTGCATGTAGAGGTCGAGCAGGGCGGGTTCCTGCTCCATTGCCTTTTGAAGCCAGGCGGCGGCCTCGCTGGATTGCCGAAGGTGCGTGCAGACCGTGGAGAAGTTGTAGAAAAACAAATTGGAGGGGATGGCGTCGGGATCGGTTTCCGTGACGGTTTTGTAGACCTGGCGCAGCAGATCGGCCGCTTCCTCGTACCTCTTTTGATTCAGGCGAACCAGAGCCAGCACTTCCAGCAACTTGGGATGGCCCGGCATTTTTTCAAGGCCGGTGGATAGGGTGGCCACGGCGGCTTCGTTGTCCGTCTCGGACTGGATGGCCGCCAGCTTGAGCCAAGGGGCTGGATCCTGGGGGGACTGCTCGGTGGCGAGGCGGAAGTGGGTGGTGGCATTGGCCGGGTCGCCGGCCTGGAGATAAAGCTCGGCCAAATAATAGTGGACGTTGCTGGGGCTTTTCTGCGTGTCGGCCAGGCGTTCCAGCATGGCGATGGCCTTGGGCTGGTCATCCATGGCCAGAAAGGTTTGGGCGAGGCGCTGCTTGACCTGGAAATCCCCGGGCTGGAGGCGTTCGATTTTTTCGTAGACCAAAATGGCGTCTTCCAGTTGCCGCTCCTTGACCAGCAAATCGCCCAGCGTGTAGAGGGTATCCAGATCGCCGGGCAGGGATTCCGCAATCTGGCGAAGGTAAAGAATGGCGTCCTGCCGCAGCAGGCTGATGCGGGCGGGGTCGGTTTCCTCGGCCATGCGAACCAGATCGATCCTTACCAGTTCCTGCTGGAGGAGGGTGGGTGGGCGTGCATTGGAAAGTCCTTCCTTCAGGACTTCAATGACCTCATTCGTTCCGCTGATGCGTGCGGTCGTGGCGGCCAGTTGGAGCCAGCCCAGAGGCTTTTCGGGGAACTGGAGGGTCATCTGCGTGTAGAGTTCCTTCACGCGGTTTTGATCGCCCACGCCGCCGTAGAAAGTGGCGAGCCACAGAAGAGCGCTTTCGGACGTTGGATTTTTCTTCAGGAAATCCTCGACCGTCCGCAGGGCTTCTTCGGTCTTGCGCTGGAGCACGAGTGCGGAGGCCATCCGAAGGACGAGCCGTTCGTTGAGGGGGTCCAGATCCGCGGCCTTTCGGTAGGCGTCATAGGCCAAGCTGTATTCATCGGCCAATTCGTGATGGATGCCGATCGAATAATAGGCATGGGCCAGCGCCGCCTGTTCCTGCTCCGGGGGGAGCGGAACAGACGAAACAAGCCCTCCGTCCAACAAAGGCGGAGGGCTAGGCAGCGAGCGACAACCGGCCGCGACGCCGAGGAAGACGAGGCCGAGCGCGAGCCGCCACTGGTGTGAGCTGCGCATGGCGCACCCGTTGCCGGGCGGATCTCCCTATTTCTTTTTGTGACGGTCCGCGCGCAGACGTTTGCGACGTTTGTGCTTGGCCATCTTCAACCGACGTTTCTTTTTAACGGAACCCATTCTTGTATCCTCCTGATAAAACAATGCCGGAAGCTTTTACGGCACAACCTTGTTCAATGCAAGTTCAATAATTCCGGAAGCTCCTGCGGCCTTGAGCTGCGGGATGATTTCGCGGACGATGGCTTCGGACACCACCGTCTCGATGGCAACCCAGCTTGGATCGCTCAGCGTGTTGACCGTGGGCGAATGCAGCGCGGGAAGGACCTGGCTGATGGCGGCAACGTCGGCCTTCCGCGAATTCATCTTGAGAAGAACCTTGCTCTCGGCGTTGAGCGCGCCCGCCAGCAGCAGGGCGAGCTGGTCGATTTTCGAGCGCTTGCCGGCGTCGGCCCAGGCGGTCTTGTTGGCGATGAGGCGCGTGGTGGAGGTCAGGACCGTGTCGATGATGCGCAGCTGGTTGGCCCGCAGCGAAGAGCCTGTCTCGGTGAGCTCCACGATGGCGTCCACCAGTTCGGGGGCCTTGACTTCGGTGGCTCCCCAGGAGAATTCCACTTCCGCCGTCACGCCGTGTTCGGCCAAATAGCGGGTGGTGAGGCCCACGGCTTCCGTGGCGATGCGTTTTCCCTGGAGGTCCTTCACGCTTTGGATAGGCGAATCGTTGGGAACGGCCACCACCCAGCGCACGGGGTTGCTGGTGGCCTTGGAATAGCACAGCTCGGCCACCTCGACGACCTCCGCGCCGTTCTCGTAGATCCAGTCGTATCCGGTGAGACCCGCATCCAGGAGCCCTAGCTCTACATAGCGGGCGATTTCCTGAGGGCGGATGAGGCGGGCAGCGATGTCCGGGTCATCGACCGACGGCATATACGACCTGGACCCGACCTTGAAATTCCAGCCGGCTCTCTTCATCAACGCAAACGTACTTTCCTGCAGGCTGCCTTTCGGCAGGCCCAGCTTGATCTGGCTCATGCGATATCTCCTTCTGTGATAGCTGGACTCCATCTCAAAGGGAGTCATCCGATCCATCAATTTCTCCAGTGTATACCCAAGGCGCGGGGCCGGAGCAACAGCAGAAAATCAGGAAATGAGATTTCAGGCGGGGTCCGCCATTCCGGAATCCGGATCCTTTGCAACGAGGTCTTTGGATGGCGAGATTCCCGCTTTACGGGGGAGGGTGGATGTGGGAGTATGGAAAAAATATGGCGCGTCGCGAGTGGCGCCGCTGAATCAAGGAGCGTTTGAATGAAACCCATCTTGTCCGAGCCTGAGATCAATGCCATCATTTACGGGATGCACGGGGCGCCCTTCTCGTTGCTGGGAATGCACGAAACAGGTGCCAAACGGCCGGGCATCGTGGTTCGCGTGTTCCGTCCCTATGCCACCAAGGTGGAGCTGGTCCGCAAGTCGGACGGGAAGTCCTTTGAAATGCCCAGCATCCATTCCGATGGCCTCTATGAGCTGTTTTTTCCAAACGAAAAGCCCTTTGCCTACCGTCTGCGCCTGACGTGGTTCGACAAATCTGTCTCCGATCTGGAGGACCCCTATCGTTTCCCACTCCAACTGACCGACCTGGACATGTATCTGCTGGGGGAGGGAACCAACTACCGCGCCTATAACAAGATGGGCGCCCACCCCCTCACGCTGGATGGCGTGTCCGGCGTTCATTTTGCCGTATGGGCTCCCAATGCCATCCGTGTGAGCGTGGTGGGTTGGTTCAACAACTGGGATGGTCGCATCCACCCCATGCAGCAGCGGGGCAGCTCGGGACTGTGGGAGCTGTTCATGCCTCATCTCAAGCCGGGCGATCTCTACAAGTTCGAGATCAAGGGGCACAATGCGTTTCTGGCCCAGAAGTCGGATCCCTTTGCTTTCGCCTCGGAGTTGCGTCCACGCTCGGCTTCCATGGTGTGGGACAACCAGGCCTATGCCTGGAAGGATTCAGAATGGATCGAGAAGCGCAAGAAGACGCACTGGCTCGAAGCGCCCGTCAGCGTCTACGAAGTGCATTTGAGCTCGTGGCGCCGGAATCCCGAAGAGGGCAACCGCATGCTGACGTACCGGGAAATGACCGAAACGTTGCTGCCGTATGTGAAGAAGATGGGCTATACCCACATTGAAATGCTGCCCATCAGCGAACACCCGTTCGACGGATCGTGGGGATACCAGACCATCGGATATTATTCGCCGACCTCCCGCTTTGGCTCGCCGGATGACTTCAAGTATTTCGTGGACCGCTGCCACCAGGAGGGCATCGGCGTGATCGTGGACTGGGTTCCCGCGCACTTCCCGAAGGATGGCCACGGGCTGGCCTATTTCGACGGCACCCACCTGTATGAGCATGACGATCCACGGCTGGGCGAGCACAAGGACTGGGGAACCTACATCTTCAACTATGGCCGCAACGAAGTGCGCGCGTTCCTTCTGTCCAACGCGATTTTCCTTGCCGACGTCTACCATGTCGACGGCTTGCGCGTGGATGCGGTGGCCTCCATGCTGTACCTGGATTATTCCCGCAACGAAGGGGAGTGGATTCCCAACAAGTACGGCGGCCGCGAAAACCTCGATGCGGTGGATTTTCTCAAGAAGTTCAACGAATTGGTACACGTGGAATACCCGGGCTTTGTCACGTTCGCGGAAGAATCCACGGCCTGGCCGATGGTGTCGCGTCCGGTCTACCTGGGCGGACTCGGCTTCGACATGAAGTGGAACATGGGCTGGATGCACGACACGCTCGACTACATGCACAAGGATCCGTTGTACCGGAAGTATCACCATCACCAGATGACCTTCTCGATGATCTATGCGTTCAACGAAAACTTCATCCTGCCGTTCTCCCACGACGAAGTGGTGCATGGAAAAGGCTCCATGCTCGCCAAGATGCCCGGCGACATGTGGCAGCAGTTTGCCAACCAGCGCCTGCTCTATGCCTATATGTTCGCCCATCCCGGAAAGAAGCTCACGTTCATGGGCATGGAAATCGGCCAGTGGCGCGAGTGGCAGCACAACGAAAGCCTGGACTGGCATCTCCTGCAATACGACTCCCACTCCGGCCTGCAGCGCCTGGTTTGCGACCTGAACCAGATGCTGAAGGGATTCGGTTGCCTCCACCAGATCGACTTCTCCTGGGAAGGATTCGAGTGGATTGATCTCAACGACTCGGAAAACAGCACGCTCTTCACCCTGCGCAAGGGCAAGGATCCCAACGATCTCATGGTTTGCTGTTTCAACTTCACCCCGGTCCCGCGTGCGGAATACCGCATGGGCGTCCCGCGGATGGGCACCTACGAGGAAGTCCTCAACACGGATGCCACCATCTACGCCGGCAGCGGCGTGGGGAATCCCCGGTTCGTGAAGGCCGAAAAGCGCGACTGGCAGGGGCGCGAACAATCGATCCCCATCGTCATCCCGCCGCTGGGCGCCGTGTTCTTCCGCTATCGTCCGGACATGGAAGGTCACCTCTAGTCTTGCGTCAACCGGGTTTCGTTCGGCTTTCCGCGCGTTGAAGGGTTCCTCGAGGATTCAGATGAAAATGCTTGCCAAGGGTTTCAAGTGGCTTCTGGTGACAGCGGTGTTGGCCGCCAACCTGGCCATTGGCGTCCGCCTCTACTCGCAGGAGGTTGCGGTTGCCGATGCAACGGTTGAAAAAGACTCCCCCTATGAGATGTACACGCTGTTCTCGAAGGTGGTGGAGCAGGTTCGCGCCAACTATGTGGACGCCGACAAAAGCACCTATGAGGAGCTGATCCAGGGTGCGTTGCGCGGCATGTTGCAGTCGCTGGATCCCCACAGCCAGTTCATGGACAAGGAAGCCTTCACCGCGATGAAGGAGGATACGGCCGGAAAGTTTGGCGGGCTGGGCATCACCATCGGAATCAAGGATTCCTTCCTCACGGTGATTGCGCCGATGGAAAGCACGCCGGCCTTTCGAGCGGGCCTGCTTTCGGGCGACAAGATCATCGAAATCAACGGCGACAGCACCGATGGCGTTTCCCTGGAGGATGCCGTCAAGAAACTGCGGGGCGATCCCGGCACCAAGGTGAAGATCAAGATCTTCCGGCCCAAGACCCAGTTGGTGAAGGAGTTTGAGCTGGAGCGGGCCATCATCAACGTGCCCAGCATCAAGGATACGCGCGTGCTGGATGGCGGCATCGGCTATGTCCGCATGCTGCAGTTTGGCGAGGATACGGCCGATGACCTGCAGGCCGAACTCGACAACTTGGAGAAGCAAAACGTAAAGGCATTCATCCTGGACCTGCGCAGCAATCCCGGTGGCCTGCTGACGGCGGCGGTGGATGTGGCCCAGAAATTCCTCAAGCGAGGGGACTTGATTGTCTTTACCCGCGGCCGCGACAACCGGATGGAACGCTCTTACCGCGCCCGCTCCCGCGACACGTTTCCGAACGTTCCCATGGCCGTGCTCATCAATGGATACAGCGCCAGCGCCTCGGAGATCGTGGCGGGGGCCCTCCAGGACAACCGGCGGGCCGTTTTGGTGGGCGAGAAGAGCTTTGGAAAAGGTTCCGTTCAAAGTGTCCTGCCGCAGGACGGTGGCACCGCCATCCGCCTGACCACGGCCAAGTATTACACGCCCAGCGAGCGGGTCATCCACGATGTGGGCATCGAACCCGATGTCGTGGTTCCCATGTCGGTGGAGAATTGGCGCAACATTTTGATCTCCCGCAACCGCTCCGAGGAAACCAACGGGGTGGAGTCCGTTGTTTCCAAGGACGACGGGTGGATGGATACGGATGGCGATGATCTTCCTGTCCCTGCCGTTCCGAGCAAGGTTGCGGAAGAGACCATCGACCTGAACAACGTCGCCGATCCCCAATTGGATCGCGCCTGCGACATGCTGCGCGGCATTCTGGTCTTCCAGAAGCGATAAGCGGGAAGGGTTGTACGCCGTGTTGATTCTCGGCATTGAATCCTCCTACGATGAGACCGCCGCCGCCGTGGTCCGCGATGGCCGCGAAGTTCTTTCTTCCGTCATCAACAGCCAGATTGCCAGCCACCGTCCCTATGGCGGCGTGGTTCCTGAAATCGCTTCCCGCGAGCATGTGGGGAATCTTCCGGTTGTGGTGGCCGAAGCCCTGGCGCGTGCCCGGATCCATGCGCCGGACATCGATGCCATTGCCGTGACGCACGGTCCCGGCCTGGTCAGTTCGCTTTTGATCGGCCTTTCGGGCGCGCGTGCGTTGGGGCAGGCTCTGGGCAAGCCCGTGTGGGGCGTGAATCATCTGGAAGCGCACATTGCCGCCATGTTCCTGGATCCATCGGCCCCGCCTCCGTCGGAGTGCTGCCCCGCGCTGGTCCTGCTGGTTTCCGGCGGGCATTCCGGGCTGGTGGAAATGCGTTCCGTGGGGCACTACCGCATCTTGGGGCAGACGCTGGACGATGCCGCCGGAGAGTGCCTCGACAAGGGGGCCAACCTACTGGGCCTGGGATATCCTGGCGGCCCGGTCATCGAGCGCGCCGCCCAGGGTGGGAATGCGGCTTATGTGAAATTTCCGCGCGGCCTCGAGCATGCCAAAAACCGCACCACGGACAACGGGCTGGATGTGGAATTGTGCCTGAGCTTCAGCGGTCTCAAGACGTCCCTGCTCTATCACCTCAAGAATCATCCCGAAGACCGCTTGTCCCATCTGGCCGATCTGGCGGCTTCGTATCAAGAGGCCGTGATGGATTCGCTGGCGACGCGTGCGGAACGCGCCCTTCGCCTGACCGGCGCGCGAACACTGGCCTGCGTGGGGGGGGTGGCCAAGAATGCGGTGCTGCGCGCCAAGCTGGAGGAGCTGACCCGCCGACAGGGTGCCCATCTGCGCCTGACGCCCATGGCGTACTGCACCGACAACGCCGCAATGGTGGCGGCCGCTGCGGGATTGCGCGCCCTCTCCGGTGCAGGCAATCCTCCGGCCGTGGAGGCCGATCCAAGCCTGCCGCTGGTGGAAGAACCTTTGGGCGGGCCCTGAGCATGGCCGGGCCGTCGGAAGCGGGTCATTCGGCCATCCATGCGGATTCCGTGCGGCTTCCTTGGGCGTGGATTGTGTGTCTGGTGGCCGTTCGGATGGCCGTCGTGGCGGTCCAGCCGTTTCTGGCGGACCATGTTCCGGAGTGGAAATGGAGTAACAACGACGGTTATGACACGCTGGCCATCCACTGGATGGAAACCGGCGTCTACGCGCTGGAGCGCGGGGAGCCCACCGCCCTGCGCCTGCCTCTTTATCCCGCCTTGATTTCAGCTGCTGTTTTCACGTGCGGTTCGGTCTATCCGTTCGCGGTCATGGCGCTGCAGGCGGGCCTTTCCATTTGGACGGGGATTCTTCTGTTCCGGATGACGTCCGGCCTGTTCGGAAGGAAATCCGGACTGTTGGCGCTGACGCTGTTTCTGGTTCATCCGCAGGTCAACCTGTTTGTGATTCGCTGTGCCACGGAAACGCTCTTTGTTTTCCTGGTGGTGGCTTTCCTGCACGAAGCCGTTCGGTTTTCCAGGACGTTCCAGACGCGTCCCCTGGTCTGGGCCTCCGTCGCGATGGGGCTTTCGCTCTTGACCCGCCAAACGCTGGCCCCGCTGGCCTGGATGGGCGGGGTGGCCTTGTTGGTCTGGAGCTTGCGTCGGCGTTCGGAGATTCGCCATCGAATGGTCCAGGCCGGCGTGGCCATCGGTGTGGTGTTCCTGATCCTCGCGCCTTGGCTGGCCCGGAACAGGATCCATTCCGGAGGCGATTGGGTTTTGCAAACGTGGGTGGGGCAGCCCCTGTGCCAAGGGGCCTATGTGACGCGCCACCTCGACGAGTTTCTGGAAGGTCGGAAAACCCTCACGGAACTGGATCAGGCCTGCCTGGCGGAAATCCAGGTGCTGGAAAAGCGATTTGTCCGCACGTTGCCGCCGGGCATTTCCGGCATTTCCCGCGAAGTGGCCACGGACCGCTATTTCCGCAACCGTGTCCGCGAACAGCTGTCGCGCTCTCCCATGGATCGGACCATCCGGTTTTTCCGCAATCTGCTTTGGGCGCCTGTGCTTCAAATGACCTGGAAAAGCACGTGCATTCTGATGCTGTGCAACTGGCCCGTTTTGCTCCTCGGCGGATGGGGTGTTGCGCTTTGGCTGCGGATGCCCGCCGCCAAGCGAAGGGAAGGGCTGCCCGTTTTGGTTGTGTTTGGCTATCTCTACGCCTGCCACGCGGCCACGTGGCCCCAGGCCCGGTACATTCTTCCCGGCCTGGTCCCGTTCCTGGCCTTTTCGGGGGTCGGCCTGGAACGCGTATGGACGTTATTCCGTCGGGCCGCTTGATTCTGTCCAGCCCACCGGCCGGCCATCGACATCCCATTTTTCAAGTGTGGCCCGAACGGCGCCAAACCGGGTTTGCACATCGGCAAAAATCACAACCGGTTGCGCGGCGGCCACCCAAACAGCCCGGGGACGGTTGCGCGAGAACAGGGTGGGGGATTTGGAAATCGCCCGCACCGGAATCGCCTCCATCGGCCCCCGGGGCGTGCGGATGGTTTCCGGCGCGCCGATCTGGATCTCCAGCGCATGGGCGGATTGGTCCATCACCAGTTGGTAATTCCCGCCCGCTCCCGATGGATTGTGCCGTGCCGCATCGCGCAGATCGAAGAAGAAGGAAACGAAATCCATCGACCCCTTGGGTACTTCGAACGAATGAACCGCATTGCTGACCGCATTGCTCCAGACGGCACGGCCCGCGCCGGGCCACAGAACCAGCGTGTCGTCCTGGACGAAATTCTGTTCGCCCATTTTCTTGGTGACCGTATGGCGGGGGCCCTCGGACGTGGTTTCGATGCGGCACTCGACGGTGTTGTCCACCGGATAGATTTTCGCAATCCAGGGGCGGTTCCAGATGCGGATGGAGCGGGACACATTTCCATCGCCGTCCATTTCGTTCCGGACCGTCATGGTTCCCACCGAAACCCCGACCCACGTGATGTCGTATTCCATGAGCTCGCGGCTCGCCGCAGCGGCAGGCTGGAGTCCTGCCTTCAGGCACAACAGGATGAAAACAATGAAATGCAATTTCATACGCACGACCTCATTATGCCGGGAAACCCCCGGCTTGCAAGCGCCGGGGGGAGTGTGCGAAGGTCCGGGGATCACAGGAGGCGATCATGCGACGATGGATAGTTGGTTTGGTGGCAATGGCATGGATGGCGGGTGCCGCCCTCGGCGGACCCGTGCTGGATCGCGTCTTGAAGTCCTATGACTCCATTCAAACTTTCAGTTGCGAAATCCGCCGAGACACGCCTCTCCCCGACGGCCAGACGCTTCGCATGCTCAGCCGCGTGTACTATCAGCGCCCCGATCGGCTCCATGTCGAAAACTTCAGTCCCGTGAAGCGGCGCATCATCTCCGATGGGACCGTCTTCCGCAGCTATGCCGAAGGCGCGCCCCAGGGGTTTTCGCGGCCGGTGGCGGAGTTGAGCGAGGAAATGCTGCGCAATCTGCGCATGGTGCCCGGTTCGGCGGCAAACCTGCTGGAGGTCCTTTCCGGCTCGGACGAGATCCCCTTGGAGCCCACCGCCGAGTTTCCGGTCCGGGTGGGGGTGGACAACGGAAAATCCTTCGCCGTCTTGAACCTGGATGACCAGGGGCGGCTGGCGCGGCTTGAGCTTTTCAGTTCCGCCGCCATGACCGACCTGATCAGCCGCAACGATTTCTCGGCCTTTCAGGAGGTGGCCCCCGGCGTCTGGATGGCCTGTTTGCAGCAGGCCAAACTGACCTTCGAAGGCGTGGAACGCACGGAAACCACGCGCGTGGACAACGTGGTGGCCAACGGCGAAATCCCGGCCGCCCTTTTCGATGCCACACCCTTTTTCAAGGGAGTGCAGTGGGTGGATGACTTCGGAAAAATCGGGCAATAGCCGTCAGAACTCGTTTGACATGCAGGCGCCGGCCATGCATACTTCCGAACGTTGATTTAAAACTAAACCGAAATGGAGAAAAAATGAAGAAACTGTTGGCCAGTCTATTGGTCGGATTGTTCATTGTGATGACGGTGGCCCCCGCCGCTTCTGCCGCCGAGGCAAAGCGTGGCGGATTCATGGGCTTTATCGCAGGCTGCTGCTTCGGCATCCGCGCGGGCAATGCCTACAACGAAGGCAAGGAAATCCACTTCCGCGAATGGTGCACCATCATTCCCTACGTCGGTCTCATTTTCTCGATCTGGAACGGCATTGATTGCGCCGGCGGAACGACGACGGCCGATCTGGCGACCCAATACGGCGCCACCTACTACTAACCCCCGAATATCATAGGAGAAACCAAATGAAATTGATCGCTAGTTTGTTGATCGCGTTGTTTGTGATGTTGTCGGTTGCCCCTGCCGTTTCCGCGGCTCAAGGGCAGGGTGGATTCATGGGCTTCATCGTTGGCTGCTGCTTCGGCATCCGTTCCGGCGCCGCCTACAACGATGGCAAGGACCTCCACTGGCGCGAATGGGCCCTGATCATTCCGATCGCCGGCATTGTCGTCGCCGTCATCAACGGCATGGATGGCTCCAATGGCCTGACGAGCAAGGATCTGGCCAAGCAGTACGGCGCCAACTTCTACTAAACCGATTCTCCGTTTTGCGGACTATCGTACAAAAGATTCCGGGCCTCGTGCCCGGAATCTTTTTTTTCGTCTTTGCCTGCGGGGTTCGGGCCGGCGAGCCCCTGGATCTCGCCGCCGATTTGTTCGGCGAAGGCCAGTGGGCCTCGGCCCGCGTCGAATCCCTGCGCGTGCAGGCCGCGGAAACCGGCCCCGAAGTGAACCGCGCCCGCCTGCTCTCCGCCGCATCCCTCCTGCGGATGGGCACCGCCCGCGAGCGCGCCAAATCCGATCTTTCCTCCCTGTGGCAGGATGCCGCCATCGATTTGGAAACCCGTTGCATGGCCGCCTACGAATTGGGCCTGGCCGACTGGGCCGATGGAGGGAATACCAACGTTCTGGCCACGTTGAAATTCGCCTATCTGAAGGCGCGAGAAGCCCCGCTGTTTTGGCGCGCGGGCTGTTCCCTCTACTTTTTCCTCAAAGCCAACAAGCCCATTCGCCGCCAGGAAGCCGCCACCTGGCAGTCGCTTCAAAGCTGCCGCGATGTCTGGCCGCTGGAGGTCTGGCGCGAGTGCCGCCCGCGCAAGAAGAACGGCGATTCCCTCGCGGCCCTGCCCGGAAAATGGATCGTGAAATTCTACCGCGCCCAGATCGGCCCCGCCATCGGTTCCCGCTGCGACCTGCTGCCGAGCTGCTCCGAGTATTTCGTGCAGGCCAGCCGCGCCCACGGCTTGCTTGGCATCCCCATCATGGCCGACCGGTTTATCCGCGAGCCCTCCGTCGTCTCCGCCGCCGCCAAGCCCGTGGAGATGCCCGACGGCC
>CAYNHA010000116.1:0-11611 GCA_964397035.1 uncultured Verrucomicrobiota bacterium | reverse complement strand
TCGACGGTCTGTCCTGTCGTCAGCCTCCAAGGGTCTGGAATCCCCGCGAGGGGAGAACCACGGTGACTGAATAGGCGGCGAGCAGGCACAAAAGGTTTTCTGGTCCCGCGTTGGCGGGATGTGTTCCGGTCCGCTTGCGGGGTCGGGATGAGAACCAGATGGGTGACTGAACAAACCGTGCGATGAAAACCATGGAAAAGACGGTCGATGATGTGGCTACGGTTAACCCGTTTAAAACAACTGAAAGGTGATTTCCGTTTTTAAAAACGGCCTCAAGGGATTTTTTGTGTTTGACCGGAACCTCTAATGGGTGACCCCTTCGCCCTCGATCTGGATTTGGTAGTAGGCGGAATCCAGTTGGGTATTGGGATCGGACCACAGGTTCTCGGGTGGGGTGGCCAGGATGCCGGTGGCGACGGGAAGGAAGGGATCGGCGAGGGTCAGGGCCCGTTTGATGGTGTAGCGTTCGTTGATTCGGCTTTGCCAGCGCAGGACCAAGCCGTTTGCGCCGGAGACCACCGGTTGGGAAAGGAGGGGGGGCTCGGTCCGGGTGCTCTTGCCAAGGAAGGGGCCGTATTCCTTGAGGGTGCCATCGGTTTCGACTTCGACCAGTTTGTAGGTGTAGGAAGTGCCCACGACGGCGGCGGGATCCACGATCGAGTAATCCGCGCCCATGCCGCCTTCACCCTGGGACGGAATGAGGTGGGCGTTGACTTGTTCCCAGCGGCCGCTGGTCAGGCGATACAAATAGAAACCAACGGAGTTTTGCTCGCTGGCCGTGGACCATTTCACCATCTGGACGGTTACCTCGATGACGGCGAAATCGGACAGGTCCACCAGCGTTGTGTTTTCCATGTCCACCCAGGCTTTGGGGTTGGTCGTGGGGGTGCTGTTGGCGCCGACGTCGGTGTCGACCAGATTGTGGTCGTTGGCATTTGCGCAGCTTCCAAACTGAATTTTCCATGTTTGGCCGGTGTTGAGCATGGTGTTGGCGCGCAGGTAGCTCCATTTGGCCGCGATGTCGACAAACGTGGTGGTGCCGAAGCTGGTGGTGGAAACCTCGTCGATCATCCGGATATAGCCATCGCCGTTGCTGACACCAAAATCCGGGGGGGATATTTTGTTGCCGGAGGCACCGTCCAGATCGCTGAACCGGCTGGCGCTCCAGGTGTTGGCCACAGAGTTGGAATATTGCATTTCCAATCCATGCTTGGTTTGGTCGTTTTCCTTGGCGTCCCAGGCAATGGAAAGAGGGCCATTGGTGACGCCGACACCGACGGCATCGATGATGACGAAAAGAGAGCCGGCCAATAAATTCGATCCGGGGGCGCCGGCATCGATCCGCATTCGGAAATACATGTAGTTTTCATCCTTCGCCCAGTATCCGGCCGGATCGTTGGCATCACCGACGAAGTCCATGTTCTCGGCCACGCCGTCATCGGGGTCGTTCAAGGCCGTAATGGAAGTCCATGTGATGGGCCAGTTGGTGTGGATGCCCCCATACATGAAATAGGTTCCAGCCCAGGCCGAAGGGGCTATCCAGAGGAGCCACATTGCGAGGCAAGAGGTCCAGAGGATGCGGGGTAAAGCACACGGATGGATGATATTCATTGGAAACCGCCTTGTTGGCTGTCATTTAGCCAAAACCGTTGGCCAACTGCGAGGCAATTTATGCCCTGGCGAGATGTTTCGCAAGGCACGCCCTGAAAATTGTCCCTTTGCCGCTGGAGTTATGTGGCGGGGAGAGGGGCTGGTGTGCCGCGGAAGAGGGTGGGGTCGCCGAGGGGCTGAATGGAAGCGAGATTCAAGAGTTGTCCGCGTTCGAGGTGGCGCAGTTCCTTGCGGCCGATGGTGTCGAAGTCGCGGTGAAGAAGCTGGATGCGGTGGACATGGCCATCGGAGCAGCAGGAAGGGCAGACGGTTTGGCCCTTGGCGTGGGAGGGGGAGCCGACGACGCGCGCGCGAAGAAGAGGGGCGGAAGGAGTCTGGGGTTCGGGGGATAGGACGAGGAGGGAGTAGGCGAGGTGGCGAAGGTCGCGGTGGAGGACGGAGTTGAGAATCTGGAGGGATTGGGAAAGCTTCCAGGTGCGGACATCGTGGCAGGGGCCTTCGAGGGGGCAGGAGAGGGCGTGGGGGCAGGGGGCGAGGACCTGGAGTTTGAGATCCTCGATGGCGTGGGCGCGCAGGCCGCGCATGTAGTCGCCGGCATCGTGGACAAGGGGCTCGCAGAGGATGAGGCGGCCGCCGGGGGCCAGAGCGCGCGCGGCGCGGGAGAGAAGGGAGCGGCGGGCCTCGGGGGGGAGTTCGTTGAGGACGTAGTGGAGGAGAATGAGGTCGAATTTTTCGGAATTGGTTGCGAACTCGTCGAGGGGAGACGGATTTGTGCGCAGGGTGGCCTCGGGCCAGCGGGCGCGGCGGAGGGCGGAAAACAGATCATGGAGGCAGCGCAGGGCGGGGCGGGAGTGATCCCACGCGGTGAGGGCGACGGGGCGGGGACCGAGATGGTCGAGAAGGGCCCAGGAAGCGGCGCCGGTGCCTGCGCCGAGATCGAGGACGCGCAGGGGAATTGGAGTTTCGGGGAAGGGGGGGAGTTCGGAGAGGATATGCGAGACGCGGGCATGAGTCTGGGGCGCAAAAAAGAGGGAGTAGGCGGCGCAGGAGCGGGTATCGCGGAGGTAGGGAGTAGAAGAGGGGGAGGGTTCGGCGGGGCGGGCCGTGGTGAAACGGTCGGCGAGACGCACGATGTCCGGGAGCATCCGGTGCAGGATGTCGCGGGTGGAGGTGGCGTTGGTTTCGGCGCGGGCCACGTCCAGCCAGTGGGCTTCGAGTTCGGATGGGTAGTCGAGGTGCATGAGGGGAGAAAATTAAGAATTAAGAATGTAGAATTAAGAATTTAAGAGTTAAGAAAAGCAAGAAGTAGGAGTTGTGGGATGAAAAATCGAGAACAATCGGAGTCAGGGGGAGCGGGGAGGGGCGAGAAAGTGCTGATAGCCGCCGGGGCGGAGGGGGGCTGAGGTGCCGTTGGGCAAGTGGAGAAGGCGGTTGGAAGGGTTGGAAAGGATGGTGCCGATGCAGGTGGCGGGGAGGGCGGGAAATTTCTTTTTCCAGATGGCTTCGAAGCGGGCGCGGTTTTTGGGGGAGAGGGTGAAGAGCAGTTCGAAGTCTTCGCCATCGGAGAGGGCGTGGTGAAGGGGGGTCTCGGTTTTGCGTGCGGCGCGGCTGAGGGGAATGGCGTTGGCCTCGAGGCGGGCTCCGCGTCTGGAGGCATCGAGCAAGCGGGGCAGGTCGGCGGCGAGGCCATCGGAAAGGTCCATCATGGAGGTGGCAACATGCTGGGAGGCCAAAAACTGGCCGGCTTCGAGGCGGGGCTCAAAGAGCAGATGGTGGCGGTTTCCGGGGAGATAGGAGGCGCCGAGGGAGCCGGTGACATAGATGAGGTCGCCGGTTTTTGCGGTGGAACGAAGCACGGCGGTGCCGCGGGGGATTCGTCCCACGCCGGTGATGTGAAGTTCGAGGGTGTCGCCCTCGGCGGTGTCGCCGCCGAGAATGCCCAGGTTCCATTGGCGTGCGGCGGCGATCATGCCGTCATAGAGGCCCCGGATTCGGGAGAGGGGGGTGGAGGAAGGTGCGACGAGATCGATGAGGATCCAGAGGGGAGTGCCGCCCATGGCGGCGATGTCGGAGACGGCGCGGGCAATGGCCTTGCGGCCGACCATGCGGGAGGGGGTGGAGGGGAGAAAGTGGCGGCGCTCAATGACGGGGTCGGTGGTGAAGAGCCAATCGTCGGGGGAGCCTTTCACGCGGACGACGGCGCAGTCATCGCCGGGGCCGACGAGCGTGTCGGGACGCTGGGGCAGGCGCGGAAGGATGGTGCGAAGCAATTGGTTTTCGCCGATGGTGCGCAGAGTGGGCATGCTAAAGCCTACTTCGTCCAGCGGGCATAGATGGAGAGGGGGAGGAGTCGGTCGGGGGAGGAGGAGTGGGGGAGGGCGAGTTCGCCGACTTCGATGTGGCCGCCAAAGGGCTTCATGAGATCGGAGACCAGGTTATGGAGCATGAGGGATGACGCTTCAATGTTGTAGGTGGTGAGGAGGAGGAGGCGCGGGTGTTCGGTGAGGGCATCGCGACAGAGTTCCAGCAGCTCGGGGAGTTGGCGTTCGACTTTCCAGACGTTGCCGTCGGGGCCGCGCCCGAAGGCGGGGGGGTCGAGGAGGATGCCGTCGTAGCGGGAGCCGCGCTTGATTTCGCGGCGGACATATTTGAGGGCGTCTTCGACGATCCAGCGGATGGGTTTTTGTTCGAGGCGGGAGGCAGTTTGGTTGTCGCGGGCCCAGGCGGTGGCGGGCTTGGAGGCATCCACGTGGGTGGGTTCCCAGCCGGCCTCGGCGGCCACGAGGGTGGCGGCGCCCGTATAGCCGAACAAATTCAGGAGGCGAGCGCCGGGGGCGGCGGATGTCTGGATGGCGCGCCAGTGGGGGGACTGTTCGGGGAAGACGCCGAGATGCTTGCTGGTGTCGGAGATGCGGGCGAGGAAGGTGAGGGAGCCGAAGCGGAGCTTCCATTCGCGGGGACAGCCGGGGCGCAGTTCCCAGCCGGTGTCTTCGTCGTGGACGGCCTGGGCGCGATCCCATTCAGTAGAGGGCAGTCGGGGTTCCCACCAGGCTTTGGGCTCGCCGCGGATGACGGTGACGGGGCCGAAGCGTTCCAGCTTGAAGCGGCGGCCGGAATCGAGCAGTTCATAGTCGGGGAAGCCGCCGAGGGCGGTTTGGATGGCGGGAGCGCTAGACATCGGAGTCTTCGCCGGAGATGTCGAAGGAGGGGCGGCAGAGGCCGCGCTTGGCGTGGGACAGGAATTCGGCGAATTCGGCGGCAAAGGGGTTGCTGGTTTCGGTGAGGAGTCGTTCGCGGGCCTGCGTGGTGTTGAGCCCGGAGCGGTAGATGGTGGTGAAGGCGAGCTTGATCTGGGCGCGTTGTTCGGCGGTGTAGCCTGCGCGGCGAAGACCGACGACGTTCAAGCCGGTGACGAGGCTGCAGCCGGAAGAAGGGGTGATGCAGAAGGGGGGCAAATCCTTGGTGAGGATGTGACCGCCGCCGACCATGCCTAGGCGACCGATGTGGCAGAACTGGTGAACGGCGCAACCTCCTCCGAGGAAGGAGCGCTCGCCGACGACGACATAGCCGGCCAGAAGGGCGCCGTTGGCCATGATGACATGGTTGCCGACCTCGGTGTTGTGGGCCGCGTGCGAATTGGCCATCATGAAGACGTGGTGGCCGATGTGCGTGGTGGTGCCGGGCTTGGTGCCGCGGTGGACGGTGACGCCTTCCCGGAAGACGCAATCCTCGCCGATGACCACAAAGGAAGGTTCGTCCTTGAAGGACAGGTCCTGGGGAAGGTCGCCCAGAACGGCGCCGGAATGCACCTTGCAGCGTGCGCCCAGCGTGGTGTGTTCCAGCACGACGGCGTGGGGGCCCAGAATGCAGCCATCCCCGATGCGGGCGGTCGGGGCGATGAAAGCAAAGGGGCCGATTTCAACATGGGTGCCGAGTTGGGCGCCCGGGGAAACGATGGCGGTGGGGTGGATCATATATGGATACTCCTGAAAATTGAGCGGGCATCCTATCGCAAAAAGCGGGAGGGCGGCAATCCGAACGTTTACAGGCAAGCTGGAAACAGGTATGAAGATGGACGCGGGCGTAGCCTGCGCGCAAGGAGCGGACCATGATTCGGATGCTGGTGGTGGTGCAGACGGCGATTTCGCTGGGGATGGGCGAGCAGGTGTTCCTGACTGGCGCTTCCGACGAGCTGGGGCGATGGAATCCATCGGCGGTGCCGATGACGCGTACGGAAGACAACCGATGGGAGGTGATTCTCTCGCTGCGCACGGGGGCGCCGCTGGAGTTCAAGGTGACGCGGGGGACGTGGAATTCCGAAGAGGTGGATATCCAGGGGAGGGTGCCGGCGAACCGGAGGCTGGTGCCGGTGGACCAGGGGAAAATGGAAATTCGCGTGGAGGGGTGGAAAGATGGAACGGCGGTTCAGAAGATGCCGAAGATCACGGGGGATTACCAGATACTGCCGAAGGTTCATTCCAAATTCCTGGGACACGACCGGGACGTGATCGTGTGGTTTCCGCCGGGATACGCGGCGCGGCCGACCCAGCGTTATCCGGTTCTCTACATGCACGACGGGCGTCAGGTCTTCGATCCCACCACTTCCACATGGGGCAAGGATTGGCAGGTGGACGAGCTGGCGCAGGACATGATCCTGAACGGCGAACTGGAACCGTTCATCGTGGTGGCGGCGGACTGCACGGAGGCGCGATTCGATGAATATTCGCCGGCGCGGAAGGGGGATGACTATCTGCGGTTCCTGATCGAGGAACTGAAACCGATGGTGGATGCCACCTGGCGGACGGATCCGTCGCGGTCGGCGATTGCCGGTTCGAGCATGGGAGGCTTGATTTCGTTTTACGGGGCGTGGAAGCATCCCGATGTGTTTTCGGGCGCGGCGTGCTTGTCGCCGGCCTTTCTGGAGAAATACGGGCACGAATGCTTCCGCATGGTGGAGGCGGATCGAGGGAGTTTGCCGGAACTCCGGATCTTCCTTTCGTGCGGGGGGGCGGGGGAGTTGGAGGGGAAGCTGCTGCCCGGCACGTTGAAAATGGCGGATTTGCTGCGCAATGCGGGATTTCCGGAGCGGGACATGAGCGTCCGCATCGAGAGCTGGGCGGAGCACAATGAAGAGGCGTGGGCCCGGATGACGCCGCACTGGCTGAGGTTCTTGTATGGACGCGCGCAGAACGGGCGGCAGGCCCCTTCCGAGGCGAAGAAGGAGAAGGCGAAATGAAAACAGCGGCATGGATTGTGGCGATGCTGGTGGCTGCCGCGGGAACGTGCGGGGCCGGGTCGCGGGTGGTGGACCATCGCGACGTGGATATTACGAAGCTGACGGAAGCGCAGATCCAGCGGGCGAAGGACAAGCTGCACATTGCGTATGGGCATACCTCGCACGGAAGCCAGTTGACGGACGGCATGTCGGGGCTGGTGGGTTTCGCCAACGGGGGAGGGAAGGGGTTGGCGCTGCCGCAGGACCTGTTTGCGTGGAACTACGGCGGGCACGAAGGTGCGCTGGATTTGCGCGACGGCGTGCTGTGCAACGACGTGGGATATTATCCGGACTGGGTGGTTTGCACGAGCAACTATCTGAACGATGCGGCGAACGCGGATGTGAACGTGGTGATCTGGTCGTGGTGCGGGCAGATGACCTGGAAGTATTCGGGCGGCACGCTGAGCAACGAGTATTTGCTGCCGATGGCGCAGTTTGAGCGGGATTATCCCAACGTGACCTTTGTCTACATGACGGGGCATGTGGACATTTGGGACGATGCGAACAACAAGGCGGCCTGCGAGGTGATCCGGGCGTGGTGCGCGACGAACAACCGGGTGCTGTATGATTTCAACGACATCGAGCATTACAATCCGGACGGAACCTATTTCGAGTTCGTGGGCGACGATTGCGCGGTTTTCGATGGCGCGGGCGGGTCGCAGATCGGAAACTGGGCGGTGGCGTGGCAGACGAGCCACGTGCAGAACGTGGACTGGTACGAGTGCAATTCGGCGCACAGCGAGCCGCTGAACGCGAACCTGAAAGCCTATGCGGTGTGGGCGCTGTGGTGCCAGCTTGCGGAGGACATGGACCGGGACGATCTGGCGGACGAATGGGAGGAGGGGCATGGCGGAACCCAGTTGTTCGGATTCGGGACGAACGACTGGGATGAAGACGGGCTGACCGATTGGGAGGAATATGTGCAGGACAGTTCGCCGACGAATTCCAGTTCCCGTTTTGGAATCGCGGGGGTGGCGTCCACGAATGCCGCGTCCGTTGAATTCCTTTCCGCCACGGGCCGCGTGTATTCGCTTCGGGCCTGTGACAACCTGGTGAGCGGGGAATGGCATTCGGTGACCAGTCGGCCGGGGACCGGTGCGGCGATGAGTTTGACGGATGAGAATCCCGGCGCCGCCACGCGCGCGTATGGCGTGGCGGTTTCGCTGCGGGACTGATCAGGGGAGGACCGCGACGGGGAGGCCGTTTTTCACGGCCTTGACCAGTTTCAGGGCGTCCCAGTTCGTCATCCGGAAGCAGCCGTGGGATTCGGTTCGGCTGATGTCTTCTGGAGAGGGGGTGCCGTGGATGCCGTAGCCGGGGCGATCCAGTCCGATCCAGGCCATGCCCACGGGGTTGTTGGGGCCGGGCGGGATTTTCAGTTTCCTGCCGATGGCCGCCGCGTTGGGATCTTCGGCGAAGAGGGCCGGATCGAACGTGTAATCGGGGTTTTCGGCCCAGACGACGACATGCAGTGTTTCGCCGACGGGACGCTTGGTTTTGTCGGCGGCGATGGAGCAGGGAAACTGGGCGGCCAGATTTCCATTTTCGTCGTAGGCAGTGAGGGTTTTTTGTTCGAGGCGGATTTCGATCTTGGAGAGCGGGGGCAGGGGGCGCGATTTGATGGAGGGGCCGAGGACGGCGGTACCTGCGGGCGGGTTGGGCCAGGTGGCGGTGGGGTTCATGCGGCGGAGGGTGGCGCGATAGACGTGGAATTTTTCGGCCAGGAGTTCCTCGATGGTGGAATAGCCCATGCGTTCCTGCTGGGAGCGTTCGAGCCAGGAGGAGGGGAACGGGGTGAGGGAGGCGTGGTCGCTTTCGGTGATGGTGTAGGTGGTCAGGACATCATTGGTGTTGCCCAGTGCCGCGATGATGGCATCATCGATTTTTCCTGTGGGAGGCATTCCGTTTTTTCGTTGCCAGGCGGCGAGGGCCTTTTCGCTTTTCAGGCCCCAGCGGCCATCGATGCCGCCGGAAGACAGGTTGTCGCGGTCGAGGCGGGTTTGAATGGCAAAGGCGACATCGATGAGCACCTGAGGTTGGACGGGGAAGGGTTCGACGGGATGGGGAGGGAGGGGTTTGGAGATGACGGGTGGGGGCGGGGCGGGCGGGGTTGCGGGCGGGGGCGGGGGGAGGGGCGAATGAGGACCGGGCTTGACGGGCACATAGACGCATCCGGCCAGAAGGAGAAGCGGCAGGATTCCGGTGGCCAGACAACGAAAACTGGAAAGCGGTCTCATGGCGAAAAATATGCTGAACGCGCTGCGGGATGACAATCGCAAAGCGGAGGGTCAGAGCAAATGTTTCAGCACCTGGTCCATGAGGCGATGGAGGGATTCGTATTTTTCGGGCGGGGCGCCGCCGCATTCGGCTTCCGTTTGGACAAAAGGGCCTGGCGCGAGTTCGGGGCCGGAGTGCCGGATCAGGGCGCGGGCGGATTCGGGCGTGGTTTCCAGATGGAATTGAAGCCCGATGGCGCGTCCGATCTGGAAAGCCTGGTTTTCACAGACTGAGCTGCGGGCCAAATGGGTGGCGCCGGGGGGCAGGTCAAAGGTTTCGCCGTGCCACTGGAAAACCTCGGCCGTGGAGGGGAAGCGGAAAGCGGCGGGATTTCCATGGGCAAGGCCCTCGATGGGGAACCAGCCGATTTCCTTTTCGCGATTGGGGAACACGCGAGATCCCAGGGCGCTGGCGATGAGCTGGGCTCCGAGGCAGATGCCGAGCACGGGTTTGCCGGTTTTGAGAAAGGCCCGAAGACCCTTCTTTTCGGTGGCCAGCCAGGGGAGGAGGGGCTCATCGTTGACGCTCATGGGGCCGCCGAGGACCACCAGGAAGTCGGTGGTGCGCGGGTCGGGGATTTCGTCGGCGTTGAAGAACCGGGTGTAGGAGATTTGGAAGCCGGCGCGCAGGAGGTATGTTTCGATGTAGCCCAGACCTTCGAACGGGACGTGCTGCCAGACACAGGCGCGTGGTGGGGATTTCTTCATGGTTCCTTTTCGGAGAGGCGGCGGGCATAGTGTTCCCACAGGGCATCCCGTTCGGGTTTGGGGATGGAGTGCCAGCGCACGCCGCGGATGGCGCCCTCCAGTCCCGAGAGCATGCTGCGGCAGGGCGGGTCCCGGGGGCGGATGGCGCGAATGCGGAGGGCGGCGGCCACGGCTCCCTGCTGGCGCAATTCGTCGGGCGTGCGGATGCCGGCGGCGTGGAGGAGGCGGGCCACTTCGGTGCCGATATTGGGCAGATCGCGGAGAGCGGCGGCGGAAGATTCGTTCGGGCTGGGCTTCATTTCGGGGAAGGATAAAAAGTTTTCCATGGTGTGGAAAACTTTTTTCCATAGTGTGGAAAAGTGGTGAAAAAGTTTTCCATTGCGTGGAAGACGGGGACTATCACTTATAATTATAAGTGATAGTCCGGATTCAATGGGCGGTTCCAACGGGACATGGGGACCGGCTACGGGAAAACGGGCTACTGGTGAGAGTCGGAGAGCAGGGAAGAAAGAAGGGGGAAGGGGTGTTTTTTGGGGGCGCCTTCCAGGGGAAGGAAGGAGGCGTGGTAGGGCACGTCGGTGAGGATGGCGATGCCGGTGCGGTCGGGGCCGAATTCCGGGTCCAGGGGCAACTGGATGGTACGGCGCTCGCCGGTGTTCCAGGGGCATCCGGGCTTGCGGAGAGAGGTGCTGGAGCGGGAGCGCCATTTTGCATTTTTGAGCACCTGCACTTGGGCGGCGAGGGGCGGGATGGAGTCTTGGAGGGCTTCGAAGGTGAGGGAGACTTGGGTGCCTTCGAGGTGACAGTCGCGGAGGGCGATCCAGTCGCCGTAGCGGATGGAGGGGAGCGGGGTGGCGGAGGAATCCAGAGCGCGTCGGAGCTGGCGGGCGCGGAGGGAAAGCATATCGCGCCAGTTCCAGGTGAATTCGGAATTGCTGGCAAGGAGGGCGCCTGCGGACCGGGAGCGGAAGGTAAGGAGGGTGCAGCGAGGGAAATCGGCGGAGGAATGGGACCAGAGAAACGGCTTTGCGGAGGGATCGGGCAATTCGTCGAAGGAAAAGGCTCCGATTTGGACGGTCTCATCGGCATCGAGAAAGACGGGGCCGGAGGAATTGGTGGTTCCATGGGTGTGCGGGGTGCGGGCGAGGTCCATGGAGAGCGTTTGGGTGGCGTGGAGCACGGGCAGGAGCTGGGCCAGAGCGCCGGTGCGTTGTTCCAGATTCGATCCGGGCGGGGCAAAGATGTGAAGCGTGGAGGGAGACTCCAGCGGGGAAAGGCGGATGCGGGCCATATCCTGCCATGCGGCGAGGGAGACGCCTGCGGTGCGCAGGGGGGGGAGGGGGTCTTCCTGTTCCAGCCAGTGGGTCCAGCGCGCCAGCAGGGCTTCGGCATCGCTCCGGGCGGCAGGGTCGTTAGCCAGCGCGCGCCAGAAGGGGCCGGCGTTTTCCAGGGCGTTGTATTGGCGGAGCAGGGCGATGGCTTTTTGCGGATGGCCTTCGTCGAGAAGGATCGTGGCGGCTTCGACGGGGCTGAAGGCGACGCGGAGGAAGCAGGGCAGATAGGTCAGGGTGGGGGCGCGGGGTTCGGCCTGGATGACGACGCGTTCGTAGCGGGCCCAGCGGGGGTTCCAGCGGGAGCGCTGCATGGGGAGGGCGGCGGCATCGTAGGGACCAAGGGCGACGCGGCGGGTGTGTCCGAAGCCGTTGACCCGGATGGTGGCGTCGCGTTCCTGGGTGCTGGC
>CAYNHA010000115.1:0-14672 GCA_964397035.1 uncultured Verrucomicrobiota bacterium | reverse complement strand
CGCGTCCAGCGCATCGAGACGGATGTCAACGGCACCCTCACGCTGTGGGCCCCGCTGGAAGGCCGGGAATTCGGCCATTTTTCGATATCGGTGACCGGGGACCAGGCGCTGGGCGAGATTTTGCTGCCGGACGAGCAGCGGCGCTATGTCATCCGCTTCGACGCCGCGAGCGGCGAGAACGTGGCGGGATCCTTGACGGACGAGGAGGTCGATGAACTCCCCTCCGGACCGTCGATCGTGCCCCCACTGCCCGATCCCGCCCCGGCGGATTCCGGGGCGGGCAAAAAGGCCCTGCCACTCTCGGACCTCGGCAACGACGGCAACACCGTCATCGACCTCCTGATCGTCTACACGCCCGCCGCGGCCACGTGGGCGGGCGGCACGGCCGGCATCAACAACGTGATTGCCCAGGCCATGTCGCGCGCGCAGACGGCGATGGACAATTCGCACATTGCCATCACATTCCGCCTGGTCCATTCCGCCCAGGTTACCTACACGGAAAGCGGCAGCTCCAACACCGATGTCGACCGGCTGCAGAAAACATCGGATGGCTACATGGATGAAGTCCACACGTGGCGGAACCAGTATGGCGCCGATGTGGTCAGCCTGATGACCACGGCCAACGACACGGGCGGCCTCGGCTATCTGCTAAGCAGCACGGGGGGCATGCCGACCTATGCGTTCAATCTCACGCGCGTGCAGCAGGCGGCCACCAGCTACACGGTCATCCACGAGATCGGCCACAACATGGGCGCCCACCACCACAAGGCGCAAAACGTCCAGCCGGGCCCGGGTCTCTACAGCTATGCGGCGGGCTGGCGCTGGACCGGCACCAACGGCGTCCGCTATTGCTCCGTGATGAGCTACGACAGCGGAACGTATTTTTCCGATGGCCTCACGCATACCCGCGTGGCCTATTTCTCCAACCCCAACGTGAACCACCAGGGCGTGGCCTCCGGAAACGCGGCGGACGGCGACAACGCGCGCACGCTGAGCAATATCCGCGGCGTGGTGGCCGCCTACCGGGCCGCCGCCAGCCAGCCGTTCTGGTGCACCGCAACGCCCCTGAACAACCGCGTCCTGCTGCGCTGGGAAGATCCGCTGGAGTGCGGATTTGCCTCCAAGATCGTTCACATCCGGAGCGGATCGACGAACTATCCCGCCGCCACCAACCAAGGCACATTTGTCTACCAAGGAACGGATGATTCGTTCCTGCACACGAATCCCGTCTCCAAGCAACCCAACTACTACACCATCTGGCTCTCCAATGACGGCTCCACCTTTGTCGAGCCTTGAGAAGGACGCGATATGAAAAAATGGCTGCGACTCGCTGCGCTGATCGGATGCTGCTCCCCCCTGGCCACCCGCGCCAACGATGCGGGCGATCTGGTGTTCCCCACCGATTTCACCGATTACACCCGCTGGGAGGTCCGCTATGAAAACATCCACCGCGACATCGAGATCACATCCGAGTCGCCGCGCGCCGACGACCGCCTGAATGCCGACGTGCTGGCGCTGAAGGCCAATCTGGGCTGGATTCCCAACGTCCGCCTGGATTTCGAGGCCGGCGCCATGCAGACCGATGGCGGCAGCCCCGGCCTGCTGGGCGGGGCCGGCTTGCGCTACCTGGCCTTCGACCACGGCCCGTGGCGCGTGGGCGGCTTCGGTCAGGTGCAATATGTGGCCAACGTTTCCGACAGCCAGGACCTGAAGGACGTGGGCAGCGTGGATGTGGAATACAACCTTCTGGAGGTGGATATCGGCGCACTGGCCTCCTACCGCTTCCGCGTGGCCGATCAATTCGCCCTGGTTCCCTATGCGGGGCCCCTCGTTTCGATCATGCGGATGAGCGGCGACATCCAGGAATCAACCCGGGACGGCGAAAGCTTCGAGGCCAAGGAAAACCAGTTTTTCGGCGCGGCGGCGGGCTTGAGCCTGGAATCCCAGGGTGTGAACGGCATCCGCCTGGAGATGCGCGTGTTCGATGCCGTCAGCATCTCCCTTGCCGCCGCCTATGTGTTCTAGCCGGACAGAAGAAGGAAGGAGTCGCCCATGGAATTGACCGGAAACATCAACCTCTTTCGCAACATGCGCGAAACGGTGGAGTTCTCCCCCATCGCCGTGGAACAACAGGGGCGCGGGGAGGATGGAAGCCGGACTGACCGGACAGCAGAGTCCGACGTTTCCCGCGAGGACACATTTACGCTCTCCGACCGCGGCCGCGCCGTTGCAGAACTGGAGCAGCCCGGCGCCGTCCAGAATGAGCAGACCCGCGTCGAAAAGGAACAGGCCGACCGCGAGACAGAGAAAAAGGAGAAGGACCCGGACGAGGCCAACGACGGCGAAGACAAGCCGCGTGCCGATTCCGACACCCAGGTCACCCCGGAAGAGCAGCAGGTGGTGAACGAATTGCAGAGCACGGACCAGAAGGTGCGCACCCACGAACAGGCCCATGCTGCAGCGGGCGGCCACAACGTGCGCTATGAATATGAAACCGGCCCCGATGGCCGTCAGTATGCCGTGGCCGGAACCACCGACATCGATATCTACTCCGCCGGAAACGACCCGGACGGCAAGATGGCGCAGGCCCAGAAAATGCGTTCCGCCGCCCTCGCGCCTGCCGATCCCTCCGGCCAGGATTTGGCTGTCGCCGCCAAGGCCACGCGCCTTGAAATGGATGCCCGCCGAGAGAAAGCCAATGCCGAACTGGAGGAAATGGTGAACACTTCCGGCTCCCGGCAAAACCAACCGGCCTACGGCTACCTATAGGAAAATCTTCGCGCTCCTCGCCCGGCCCACCACCGCCATGAAGACATCGACGACCTTCTGGACGTCGCCATCGCTCATCGAGGGAAACAACGGCAGGGAAAGCGTTTGCTCGTACCACCGCTCCGCTGCGGGACACTTGCCGGGAGCATATCCGTAGCGGTTTGCATAATACGGCTGCAGGTGGACCGGATAGTAGTGGATCTGCGTTCCCACCCCGCCCGCCTTCAAGGCTTCCACGACGGCGGCCCGCGTGGTCTTCAACGCCGGAAAATCGATCTGAACGGCATACAAGTGCCACGCCACGGCGGCTCCCGATGGCGTCTGCGGAATCTTCACATGGGCCAGCGGGGCGAATGCCCGGTTGTAGGTCTCCACAATGGCCCGGCGGCGCTGCACGAAAGCATCCAGTTTCCGGAGCTGGGCCACTCCAAGCGCACACTGGATATCGGTGAGGCGGTAATTGTAGCCCGGCGTTTCCATGGTGTAGGGACGGCCGTCCGCAGGCAAACGCCGCATGCCATGACTTCGGTTGAGACGACAGGAATCCGCCCATTCCGCCTTCTGGGTGAGAATGGCTCCGCCTTCCCCCGTTGTGAGTGTTTTCACCGGATGGAAGCTGAACGTGGTCATGTCCACCCACGGCAACCCGCCAACGGAAAATCCATTCCGGCGGCTCCCGATGGCGTGGCACGCATCCTCCACCACAATGGCGCCGCGCCCATGAATGAAGTCCGCCATTTCCTTCGAAACACAGGGCGTCCCCGCATAATCCACGGCCACGACCGCTTTCACGTCTGGCTTCCATGCGGCCTTGAGCGTTTCGAGGCTCAGGCAACGCGAAACGGGATCCATATCGGCAAAATCTGCCGTAGCCCCCACGTATTCGGCCGCATTTGCCGATGCCAGGAATGTGTTGGAGCACGTCAAGACGCGGTCGCCCGGCCCCACGCCGGCAGCCCGCATGGCCAGATGCAAGGCGGCGGTTCCATTGCTGACGGCAACCGCCTGCGCGGCTCCGCAGGCACGCGCCAATTCCAATTCAAACCGCTCCACGGCGGGGCCGCACGTCAACCAGTCGGAACGCAGCACCTCCACCACCGCGGCGATATCGTCTTCGCCGATGGATTGGCGTCCATATGGCAAGAGACGCGAGGGAAGCGGCGAAGATGACGCGGCACCGGTCACGTGTCCAACCCTTGCTCCTTGGCCCATTCCTTCGCTTCGGGCAGATTGAGATTGGCAATCATGCGCGAAAGCTCCCCGTTGGCCAGCCAGCGGGTGTTGTTGTCGCTGGAAAATGAAAAGTCGGGAGGGCAATGGGTACCGCCCATTTCGAGACAGGTCGACTCCTTCACCGCCCACTGGGGAAGGACCTGCTGCGGCAGGATGACATAATGCGTGTCGAACGCAATGGTGGAACGGCCATCGTCAACCGTCACCATCACTTCGTGAAGTTTTTCGCCGGGACGGATGCCCACTTCCTTCAACTCGCAATCCGGACCGATCAGGCGCGCCAGATCGTCCATCCGCATGCTGGGAATCCGGGGCACGAACACTTCGCCCCCCGACATGTCCCGCAGAGCGTTGAAGACGAGCCAGGCCCCCTGTTCAATGGTGATCCAGAAGCGGGTCATGCGCATGTCGGTGATGGGCAAGACGCCTTTCTTGCGTTCATTCAGGAAGAACGGAACCACGCTGCCTCGGCTCCCCACCACGTTGCCGTAGCGCACCACGGCAAAGCGGGTCGGCTTCTTGCCGCTGTAGTTGTTGCCGGCCACGAACAACTTGTCCGAGCACAGCTTGGTCGCGCCGTACAGATTGATGGGATTGGCCGCCTTGTCGGTGCTGAGCGCCACCACCCGCTTGACGCCGTTGTCAAGGCACGCGCTGATCACGTTCTCCGCGCCCACCACGTTTGTTTTCACGAACTCGGACGGATTGTATTCCGATGCCGGCACATGCTTCAGGGCCGCGGCGTGGATCACATAGTCCACCCCCTTCATGGCGCGGCGAAGACGTTCCACGTCGCGCACGTCGCCCAGGAAAAACCTCAGGCGCTTGAGATCCTCGGCGGGCATCCGGGACTGGATCTGGTACTGCTTGAATTCGTCGCGGCTGAAAATAATGATGGTCGCCACCTTGCTGCAATCCAGCAAGATGCGCGTCAGGGTTTGCCCCAGGGAACCGGTCCCGCCCGTGATCAAGATACGGGCTCCGGCCAAAAAATCCAACGGTCCGATGTAGGTCATGGTGCTTGCTCCTGGGCGCGCATCCTGTTCCGCGCTTCCACCTCATGGACAAGCAGATGGCATGCCACGCGCCCGCCTACTGGAATTCGGCCGGCAGCGTCCCCTCGTCCCGGTATTGCGCCAGCTTGTTCCGCAAGGTGCGAATACTGATGCCCAGTAGTTCCGTGGCCTGGTTGCGGTGCCCCCGCGTGTGTTCCAAGGCGCGCAGAATGGTTGCCCGCTCGATTTCCGCCATATTGAACGTGGAAGCACCCGGAGAAGACGGCGGGGCCTCTGCCCCAACCGCCGAAGGAGCCACCGGTTCAGCCAACGCCGCCGCAGGCTCGTTTCGCGGCAAAGGCGGGATGGCCATGCCGCGGTTCCACATTTCCGGGGGAAGCATCGCCGGAGTCAGTGCCGGCCCTTTTTCCATCACGCACAGCCGCTCCACCAGATGCTCCAGCTCCCGGACATTGCCCGGCCACGCATAGGCCGACAAAATGGCCAGGGTGTCCTCCTGAAAGACCAGGCGAGACCGGTCCGAGTGGCTCTTTTCAAGGAATCGCTCCAAGAAGGCCTGAGCCAGCAGGGGAATGTCCTCCACCCGTTCCCGCAGGGGGGGCACCCGGATGGGAACCACGTTCAAGCGGTAGTACAAATCCTGCCGGAAGCCGCCCTCCTTCACGTACGCATCCAAATCCCGGTTGGTGGTGGCGATGACGCGGCAATCCGCCCGGAGCGTACGCCCGCCTCCCACCCGCTCGAACTCGCGCTCCTGAATGACGCGGAGCAATTTGGCCTGCAGGTTCAATGGCATTTCGCTGATTTCATCCAGCAACAGGGTTCCGTTTGCCGCCAGCTCGAAACGTCCCAGCCGCCGCCCCACTGCGCCGGTGAAAGCCCCTTTCTCATGTCCAAACAACTCGCTGTCGGCCAGGGTCTCGGGAACGGCGGCGCAATTCATCCGCACATAGGGATTCTGGCGCCGATCGCTCAACCCGTGGATGGCCTGCGAAACCAGTTCCTTGCCTGTTCCGCTTTCGCCCGAAATCAACACCGTGCAATCGGAGGCCGCCACCCGTTCGATTTGGGAAAGAATGTTCCGCATGGCTTCCGATTGGCCCAGCAAGAGCTTCCCCTTGGGCATCGTCCAGCCCAGTTCCTCCTTGAGGTACTGGTTTTGGGCGTTCAGTCGCACCCATTCCCGCGCCTTGTTCAGCACCAGCTCCACCTGTTCCGGGGAAAACGGCTTCATCAGGAAATCAATCGCCCCCAGTTGCATCGCCTCGACGGCCTGCTCCACGGTGCCAAAGGCCGTCACAATGACGGTCAGCGTGGGCAGGGCTTTTTCGTTTTTCCAGCGCAGCAGCTCCATGCCGCTCATGCCCGGCATCTTGATGTCGATGAAGGCCATGTCGAATTCGCGCTGCTGCATCAGGTTGCGCGCCTGGATGCCGTTGGAGGCCTGCACCACTTCGATATGCTCGCGCGTGAGCGTCTCCACCACGAATTCCCGCATCAGCGTATCGTCGTCCACCACCAGAACCGTCTCGATGCTCGATATCATGTCAGGCTCCCTCTCGGCAGGGTCACGGTCATCGTGGTTCCCTTGCCCGGCTCGCTTTCAATGGCGATTTCGCCGCCATGCGCGTCTACAATTTTCTTCGTCAACGACAGCCCCAATCCGGTGCCGCCCTCTTTCTGGGTGAAGAACGGATCAAACACCTTTTCCATGGTTTCGGGACTCATGCCGCACCCATTGTCCCGCACGCGGAGGAGAATGGATTTTTTTCCGCCGTGCGCTTCCAGACTCACGCGGCCTTGCCCGGATCCGCACGCCTCGATGGCATTGATTCCCAGATTGAGAAGCACCTGCGCGAGCTGGCGTTCATCGCCCCGCGCCCGCAGATCCGAAGGCACCGCCTGGATCTCAAGCTCGGCGCCGGCACGGGACGCGCGGTCGGAAAGGGTCTCTCGGCAATACTCGAAAAGCCTCGCCACCGGCACATCCGACATCTGCAGGCGCATGGGCCGGGCATAGGTCAGCAGGTTGGAAATGACATAGTTCAGGTTTTGGGCGCCTTCCACGATCCGTTCCGCCAGACGCAGGTGTTCCGGCATGCCGGACAAGTCCCTCCGCAGCAGCCGGGCAAAGCCTTCGATGGTTCCCAGCGGATTGCGGATTTCATGCGCCACGCTCGCGGCCATCTCGCCCAGCGCCGCCAGCCGCTCGCGGCTGTGCAACTGGCGCTCCAGCCGACGCAGCTCGGTCACGTCGCGCAGGTTGCACAAGGCCCCCAGCACCGTGCCGTCGGGCGTGCTCACCGGGGCCAGACTCACCAGCAACGAGCGGACCTCGCCGCCCGCCAGCGTCACCTGCCACGAACGATCCAGCACGGGCGCCCCGCCTTCCAGAACACTCTCCAACGCCGCAGGCCCCGCCTCGAAGGCCAGCGTCAAGTCCGCATCCCGGTGCTCCATCTGGTCGCGCGGAATGCCCAGCATCTGCTCGGCCGACGAATTGCACCGCTCCACCTGCCGGTCCAGGCCAATGACCAGCAGTCCGTCCGTCATGCTTTCAATCACGCTCTCCAGCCGGCTGGACACCTGACGCAGTTCCTGGATCTTCGCGGTCAGTTCCTGGTTGCGCGTCTGGAGCGCCTCGTTGGACCGGGCCAGATCGAGCTTCAGGGACTGATAGGCGTCCTGCAATTGCCGGCTCTGGCGGTCGAACAATTCGAACGCTTCCTGGATCGGCTTCCACTGCCCTTCCGTCATGCCGCCCGGAGGCGCCAGAGGTTTGCGTTCGCCGGAAGAAGTGGATCTGGAATGGAGGGTTGTGGCGTTCATGGCATCGATTGGCCAATGGCCTCATCCTGGGAATCCGGAGGCGCACCCGTGGCCATCCGGTACTCGCGCTCCTGCACCATGACCTGCTCCATGGCTTCGCTCAATTTCCCCAGCGCCGTCCGGGTTTCCTCGTTGGCCACCATGTGGGGCTGCTGCTCGGCCACCTGGCGCAGCCGCTGCCCCAACGCATCCGCGCACTCCCCGATCTTCCTCAACACGGTCGCACGCTCCCCCGCTCCGCGCGTGGACCGCAACCGGGCGTACAATCCCGAAATGGTGCGCCCCTCGGCGATGGCGGCCTCGATATCCATCAGGTATGGCATGGGAACGGGTCTCCTTCCTTACCGCAAAGCGCGGACCCGTTGGCGGATCGCCTTCACGTTTTCCAACTGCTGTGTCAACTGCTCCGTGTCCTTCACGGTCTCCACGGAATTGAGAACGGGATAGCGCTTCAACCAGTCGGAGGTGCGGTCGATGGATTCCTTCGCGGCCAGCCGCTCCAAGGTGCGGATCCGGTACTGGTTCATGGGCAGTTTCCCCTTCCATTCCGAATCCCGATCGATCATGCCCATGAGGCGCTCCACCCCCTCGAAATCATCCCGCTGGATCAACTGGTCCATGGCGGCACGAACAGCGGCGTCCACCAGCTCCACGGGCATTTTTCCCGGCTTCTTGGGCGTCACGTTGTCGATTTGCGCGGACATCTCGGCCAGGTCGGGCACCAGCAGGCCAAAGAGATAGGGCAGCAGTTCCCCGCCCGGAGGACCGCACGTGTTCCGCCAGCGCCGGATGCCCTCCCGGAACTGCCCCTGGCGAAAGGCCAGCGACGCCCAGAGCGGACCCGAGGTGCTCCAGATGTCGGACCAGCGCGTATTGGTGTTGATCACCCGCAGCAGCGCATCGGCCTCGGCCAGCTTGTTCTGCGCCGCCATCGTGCGAGCCTGCCCGAGCAGGGCCTCCGCGGTGTTCCCTCCCACGTCCCGGGTCAGTTGCATCGTGCTCAACAGGACGGAAAGACGGTAATAGGTCTCGGCCAACTCGTACAGTTCGAGGTCTTCCAGATGTTTCGCCACCATCAGCAGGCCTCGGGTGCCCCGGGGATCCTTGGGCAGCCGAGTAACGGCACCGATGATGCCTCCCACCAGATCGGCCTCTCCGTAGGGCTGGCCGGCCATTTCCTGCAACAGCAAAAAGCGGATATCGGCTTCCTTGGGATGTCCGGGATAGAGGCTGATCACTTCCTTGTAGTCCCGGATCATCTCCTCCTTGTCCCCCCGGGCCTGCGCGATTTCGGCCCGCATGACCATGCTGTCTGCCAGCAGTTCGCGGTCCAGCGTGAGCGTCTCGGCCTGGTCGAGATATTGTTCCGCGACCGGCATCCACCCCTGCGCAATCGCCATCTGGCTGGCCGCCAACAGCATCTGGGCCAGCGGCTGCGGCATCTCGTCGCCCAGGATCAGCACCTGGTTGACGCACAAGAGGAGTTCCTGCGCCACATCCACCGTGGCGGGCTTGCGCATGCGCTTTTGCAATTCTCCCACGGCGTGCTTCCGCAACTCCGGGCGCCCGATCATCCGCCCCAGCAGCACGGCATATTCCTGATCGCGGCCTTCTTCCAGCATCAAATCCGCCAGCCGGACATAGGCCGGCGAACGGAAGGGCGAGGTTCCCTTTTCGATGATCTGCTTCAGAATCGCGATTTCCTCTTCCACCTTTCCGCTCTGCCGCGCCAGAAACGCCTGATTCCACATCCCTTCCGCCACGACCGGGGTCAATCCGGAAGCCATCAGCACAGCCGATTTTTCGCTCAGTTCGCTTTGAATCTGCCCGGGATCCGGTTGGCCCCCTCCGGCATGGCGATGGTCCCAGAGCACCTGCAGGCAGTCCTCATCCTGCAAGGCCCGACGCAACCCGCGAGTCAACCTCAGCAAATACTCCACGGATTGCTCGGGGTTCTCGGTGCGCGCCTTCACCTCGTCGATCAGCGTGAAGGCCCGTTCCGAATCCCCCAGCTCGATGATGGCGTCGGTCTCGGCGCAAAGCAGCTCAAAGGGAATCACCTCGCCCTCCGCTCCGGCGCCCAGAATTCGGTCCCCGCAATCCAGCAGTTCCAAATCTTCCAGTTGAAGCGCCAGGCGGAAAATATAGCCCGCCAGTCGGTGGCGCATCACCGCCGGCAAATCCAGCTCGCCCAGCGCCAGCAAATACTCCCGCGCCATGAACTGCCGCTCCTGATCCGGGCGCCATCCCACCGAATCCATCAGGAATTCCGCCATTTCCACCGCCAGCAGAATACGCTCCTCGGGTGTCTTGGCCACCTGAAGCGCGTCCTGCAGACGGGCGAAAGTCCCCTCCGGGTTGGGATAGCTGGATTCCACCACCACGGCCTCTTCCACCGTCGGCAGGGTCGGCGGAGGCGGCTTGGGTTGCATCAGCACAATGCCCGCAGAGGCCACCAAGCCCAACAGCATGAAGCCTGCGGACACCCACAGCGGCCAGCGGGGGGACGGAACCAACTCCGGCAGCTCCGGCTGTTCCTGTGCTTTTACAGGCTCAGCCATGGGCCTTCACCCTCCGCGCGGACGCCGCCACCAGATCCAGTAATTGCCGCCGCTCGGTGGCCCCCGTCAGGCGCGCGGCCTGCGCTTCGAGAATGGCGGTATCCGCCAGCACGTCCACATAGGCGCCGATTTCACTCGCAAACAGGTCTTTCTTCGCCGGGTCCCGGACAATCAGGCACAGGCGGCCGCCGGTGCCCGACAGCCAGCCCGACCAGGCGCACAACCGCCGCCAGGCCGTCGGCTCTGCCTCCCCCGCCCCCGTCATGTCCAGGGCCACCCACAATTCGTTCTTCGCCGCTTTGCACAGGCGGTCTACCCGGGCACCCGTCAGCGGACCCCGCCAGCAAAGCGGGCGAAACTTCCCGTAGGGCCGCAGCGGCTTTCCCTTCGCCGGGGCCGCCACCGAACGAACCGCCGCGCCCCCAAGGCCATCCAGCTCCGGCCGGAGGTCGTCCAGCCGCACGGGCTTCCCCAGCACCTTCTGGATGCCCAGGGCCTGCTGCATCTCCGCCGGGATGGCCTCCGATTCGCCCGTCATGCAGATCACCGCATCCGTGCGCCCTTTTTCGCGCATTTTCGCAATCACATCGGTGCCGAATCCATCCGGCAGCCGGTAGTCCATCATCACCACGCCCGCGCCCATGGCCGTCCAGGCGGCCACGGCTTCCGCGCAGGTTTCCGCCACACGCACATCATCCGACCAGCGCCCGAGATATCGGCGCATGGTGGTTCCCAGTAGAGGGTCGTCCTCCACCAGAAGAATGAGGGGTATGCTCCGCTCAGAGGTCACTACTCGTACCCTCGGGGAACCGGGGAATCACCAGCACCGTTCCCGGCTCCAGCGGATCCTTTTCCGACACCGTGTTGGCCTGCCGGAGCCACGTCGCACGTTCCGCATCGCCATAGACCATCGGATTGGCGGCAATACTCTCCAGGGTGTCGCCGGCGCGGACTTCGTAGTATTCGAACGCCCCCCGGCGGAACACCGCCAGCAATTGATCACGTTTGGACAATTCCTTTTCCCACTCCTTCAGATTCTTTTGCAGGGTTTCCACTTCCTTGCGGCTTTCGCTCAACGACTTGAGCGCATCCTGGAGCAGGGCCTCCTTGTCGGCCAGTTGCTTTCTCAGGCCATCGCTTTCGCCCTTCATCTCCTCCACCTGCTGGGTTAGCGACTGCGCCAGGAGAGCCCGGTATTCCACCGCCCCCAGGCTCCCGCTCGTCAAAATCGTCTCCGCTTCCCCCTGCCCGGCCACCGCAAACCACATCCAGCATGCCATCCAGAGCCCTACGAACACCAACGGGTTTTTCAACATGTTTCCAGCTTTCATGACAGGCTTCCTCGGTATGCAGCCTCATCGCTGCAGTTTTCATGAAATGATGGCAAGCAGGATAAATGCCACAGGCGGCAAAAATAGCCGCTTTTCGACCCAACCGGTTATTCCAACCCGTATTCCGTGATTCGCTTTTGAAGCGTGCTGCGGTGGATGTTCAGGATTTCAGCCGCCTGGTTGCGGTGCCCCCCCACCTGTTCCAGCACGCTCTTGATCAACAGCTTCTCGCACTCGGCAAGGCTCATGGGCGGAATGAAGGTCGGGGAAGCCGCCGGAGGCGGCGTCACCGATGCGGCCGGCGCCCCCTGGGCGGGGGCAGGCGCCTCCCCTTTCGGGGGCGCGGCCACCGCCACCGGCGCACTGCCGGGCAACCCCAGATCCAGCGCCTCCATCCAATCGCCGCCGCACAGAATGGCCCCGCGCTCGACGGAGTTGCGCAATTCACGAACGTTGCCGGGCCAGCGGTACGCCTTCATGGCCGCCAGCGCCCCCGGAGCAAACCCCTTGATTTTACGCCCCATGCTCTTGTTGCATTCCTTCAGGCACTGCTGGGCCAGCGGCTCGATGCTGTCGGGATGGTCCCGCAACGGCGGCGTCGTAAGGGGAAAAACGGATAGCCGGTAGTACAAGTCCTCCCGGAACCGCCCGTCGGCCACCATCGCCGTCAAATTCCGGCACGTGGCCGAAATGATGCGCACATTCACCTTGATGATCCGGCTGCCCCCCAGCCGCCGGAACTGCTTGTCTTCAATCACCTTCAGCAACTTGCCCTGCAACGGCATTTCCATGTCGCCGATTTCGTCGAGGAACACCGTTCCACCGTCCGCCACCTCCAGCAAACCGGGCTTGCTGTTCTTGGCATCCGTGAACGCCCCCTTTTCGTAGCCGAAAATCTCGCTCTCCATCAACGGCCCCGGTATGGCCGAGCAATTGATGTCCACAAACGGCTTGTCGGCACGGCTGCTCAGGCGGTGGATGGCATTGGCCATCATCCCCTTGCCCGTTCCGCTTTCGCCCAGCAGCAGCACGGTCGTATCCGGATACTGGGCGATCCGCTGCGCCTTTTCGAAAATGGACCGCAAGGCCGCGCTGCCGATCATGTCGTCCAGCCGCCACACATCGCCTCCCGCCCCCGAGGCGGACAGGCGCGCCAGCCCCTCCACCCGCTCCTGCATGGAAACCGACTTCTCCACGTTCCGGATGATCTTGGCAAATTGCTCCGGGTGGATGGGCTTGGGCAGATAGTCATAGGCCCCGTTGCGGATGGCCTGCACCACCGAGGGAACGTCCGCAAACGCCGTCATCACCACGATGCGCACGTCCGGATTCTTCTCGGTGCACTCCGCCACGAATTCCAGTCCGTCGCCATCCGGCAGGCGCCGGTCCAGGAACAGCACATGCACCGGCTCCGCCGCCAGCCGCGTCCGGGCCTCCGCCAGGCAATCGCACGCCCGAACGGCATGCCCGCTCTTCTTGAGCTGGTCATACAGCACCTTGCGCTGCAGTTCGTCGTCCTCAACGATTAAAATATCCATGGTTCAGGCTACCTATTCTTCGTTCAGCGTTTCCACCGCAAGAACCGGGCAGGAAAGATCGACCGACCACGCCGCCCCCTTCAGCCGTTCCGGCGATTCCACACAATGCCCCCCCGCCAGCTCGCTCAGGCGCCGCGCAATGGGCAACCCCAGCCCCAGGTGGCGCGGACGCGTGGTATAGAACGGCGTGAACGGATCGCCCGGCCGGTTCTTGTCGAGCCCGGAACCGAAATCCGCCACCGTCCACAGCACCCGGTCCTTCTCCTGCCGTAGCCGCACCTGAACGGATCCGTTGGGGGAAGCCTCGCAGGCATTCACCAGCAGCTCTGTCAGCGCCATCTCCATCCATCCGCTCACCCGCGCCTCGCACGCCCCCAGGGTGCGGACATCCACCGTGGAAAACCGCCCCGAAATGGAACCCAGCGCCCGCATCATCACCACATCCGCCGTCATCGGCTCCGCCGGAGGCGGCTGGTCGAAAAACAGGCTCAGACGCGTCGCCACCTCCTGCAAGGCATCGCACTCCCGGATCATCAGCGGAAAATATTCCAGAAGCCCCGGCGGCAACTGGCTCCCCGCCTCCTCCTCGATCAGGCCCAGCGCCCCGCGGATGCCCGCGGCTATGCCGCGCAGCCGATGCCGCAGAATCTGGGACATGCACTGAAAATCCTTCTCTTCCATTTCCGAGATGCTCCTGGGGCCAACCATGAAACCGCGAACCGCCTGGGCGTCAAACCCAACGCCGTATCTATGCCACCCCCTCCCCCCCTCCGTCAAGCTCTCCCACCCCGCCCAGCGTTGGAGATTGAACGGCGGCGGAGAAATGGACTATAAGCGGGGAGTCGAAAAGGAGAGTCCATGAACGCATTGAAAAACCGGTTCTGGATGAATTGGGTGGGCGTGGCCATGCTGGGAGTGGCCAGCGGTGGGCTCATGGCCTGTGGCGGCGACGACGAAGAAGAAGCGCCAACCGTGGTCGTTGTAATCACCAATCAAGTCACGGGCGTGGTGGTCACCAATGTGGCAGCTCCCGCGGCCACCAACAACCCGGCGGCACCCGTAGCGGCGGGCCCGAGCACCGCACAGGTGGCCGGAGAGTGGAATGGAGCTTTCACCAGCGACGAAGGAACGGGCCATCTGGATTTGGACCTGCTCCAGACAGCGGATGCCGTGACCGGGCAGTTTTTTCTCACCAACGGCGGGCCCGGGCAAGTCGGCAACGCAACGGGAACCGTGGCCGGCGACCACCTGGTGGTGAAATTGACCGTGACCGGAAGTCCCGCGTGGATCGATCTGGACGGACACGTCAACGCCTCCTCGACCGCCTACACAGGCAACTGGAGCGGCAGTTTCGGAACCGGCACCTTCGCCCTGCAAAAATAGGCGTTACCCGTT
>CAYNHA010000114.1:0-8967 GCA_964397035.1 uncultured Verrucomicrobiota bacterium | reverse complement strand
CCGTCCGTTCCCCCGGCCATGAAGCGGCTGATTTCACCCTGCGAATCCTGGATGACAAGCCATGAAAGCAAAACCCCGTCCGACCCTCGTGATTCTCGCCGCCGCCCTCGGCTGGAACCTCATCGAAAAACACAAACCCAAAACCAAGCTTTCCTTCCGCCCCATTGCCCCCGGCCCTCTCTCCCTCACCTGCCCCGCCCAGGCCACCCTGCGCACCGCACTCCCCCCTTCCCGCCACGGCATCGTTGCCTCCGGCTGGTTCCACCACGACCTCGCCCGGCCCCACTTTTGGGAACAACCCGCCGCCCTCGTCCACGGCCCCCGCATCTGGGAAAACGCACGTTTCAAAGGTCAAACCGTCGGCATGGCTTTCTGGCAGCAAAGCCTTGGCGAATCCGTAGACCTCGTGATCTCGCCCAAGCCCATCCACAAGCACCATGGCGGCATTGTGATGGATTGCTATACGCGCCCCGAGCCTCTTTATTCCGACCTCTGCACACACATCGGCCGCCGCTTCGACCTCTTCCGCTACTGGGGCCCCATCGCCTCCGCCAAAGTCGGCCGCTGGGTTTCCGAAGCCACCCTCCAGCTCCTTGCTCGCCCCGACGCCCCCGACCATCTCTTCGTGTACCTTCCCTCCCTCGACTACGACCTTCAGCGCCACGGTCCCGATTCTCCCCAGGCCGCCGCCGCCCTCGCCGAAACCCTCTCGCAAATCGAACCTCTTGTCGCCGCCGCCGAAGCCCAAGGGCGCCCGTGGCTCCTCACCGGCGACTACGCCATCGAGCCCGTCACCCTCGCCGACGGCGCCATCTTCCCGAACCGGCTCCTTCGCGCCGCCGGACTCTTCCACACCCGCGAAACCGCCCGCATGCTCTATCCCGACTTCTTCACCTCCCGCGCCTTTGCCATTGTGGACCATCAAATCGCCCACGTTCATGTCCCCGATCCTGCCGACCTTCCACGCGTCCGCGAACTCCTCGCCGCCGAGCCAGGAATCGACCAAATCCTCGACCGCACCGCACAAACCGAACTCGACCTGTTTTTCCCCGGTCGCTCCGGCGACCTCCTGCTCATCGCCGCTCCCGGCCACTGGTTTGCCTATCCCTGGTGGACCGAGCCGCGACAAGCCCCCGACTATGCCAACCAGATGGACATCCACAACAAGCCCGGCTTCGACCCCTGCGAACTCTTTTTCGGCTTCCCCCCTCCCCATACCTCGCAAAAGACCCAAAAAATCCGCGGCACCCACGGCCGTTCCGGCCCCGGCCACAAAGTCGCCGCCGCCGGCCTTTTCCCCGAAGCCACGAGTTTCCCCGCCCTCGCCACGGCCCTCCGTGATTCCCTTTTCCTACAAGCTTGATTGCAAAAGGCTTGTTTCATCTGGAATCCGGCCACTGGATTCGATCTGCACCCCAATTTCATCCCTTGTACACCAGCCCCCAAAAGGGGTCATGTTTTATAAAACATGACCCCATTTCCTGTTCCACCAAATTCGCCTCTGGATTTCCGCACCTTCTTTCCCCCCCCGGAATCCGGACAAAGCAAAGCGCGCGGGACTTTCATCTCGCGCGCCTCGGTTCTGTCGCCTTGGATTACTTCTTGGCGGGCAGCGTGGCCTTGCTCTTGGCGATCTTCGCGATGGAGGCAAAACCTTCCGGATCGTGAATCGCAATTTCGGACAGCATCTTACGGTTCAGCTCGATGCCCGCCTTGAGCGTTCCTTCGATGAAACGGCTATAGCTGATGTCATTGAGCTTGCACGCGGCGGACAACCGCACAATCCACAAGCCGCGATAGTCGCGCTTCTTGGCCTTGCGGTGCGTATAGCTGAGTTCCATCGCGCGGTCGACGGCTTCCGTGGCAATACGGAACAGCTTGCTGCGGCTCCCGTAAAAGCCCTTGGCCTGCTCGAGACGGCGTTTGCGGCGCTTGCGGCTCGCAACGGCATTGGTGATTCTGGGCATGTTTCTCTCCTACTTCTGTTGGTTTAGGCGCCCATCTCGATCGAGAGGGACTTGGCGAAATTTCCGCCGGCCTGTACACTCTGGCGCAGACGGCGTTTCTGCTTCCGCGTCTTGCTGGCGGCCAAATGGCGCCGTCCCGGCTTCTTGTGCAAAATCTTGCCGTTCGCCGACTTCTTGAAGCGCTTGGACACCGCCTTGCGCGTTTTCTTCTTCACTTTCGTAGCCATGATTCGATTATCCTCGCATCTGGAAATGGATGAAAATCCACTCCTGTCTTTTCCACTCTTCAAAAACAGACGGCGACTTGTACGGGATTTGGCCCCGTCCGTCTAGCAGAATCGTCTTCTTCCTCAAACTTTTCAGGATTCGCCAGCCGCGGCCGGATTGGCTTTCGCCGATTGCCGGGCCTTCGGATTGGGCATGATCACCATCAGGATGTTCTTGCCCAGCAGTTTCGGCGCCTGCTCCACGATGCCGATCTCGTGAAGGTCGGCCAACACGCGGGTCATCAGTTGGAACCCCAGTTCCTTGTGGGCGTTTTCGCGCCCGCGGAAGTACAGCGACACCTTCACCCGGTGGCCGTCCTCCAGGAATTCCTTCATGTGCCGCAACTTCACTTCGTAGTCGTGGTCTCCCACGCTGGGATGCAACTGAATTTCCTTCACTTTGGTCGTGGCCGCATTCCGCTTGCTCACCTTTTCCTTCTTGCTGAGCTCGTAGCGGTATTTGCCGTAATCCATGATCCGGCACACCGGAGGCCGCGAGGTCGGCGAAATCTCCACCAGATCGAGCCCCGCATTGCGGGCCTGGGTCTGTGCGTCATAGGTCGCCACGATTCCCAATTGCTCGCCGGTGGGGCCGATGAGACGCACTTCCGGCACGCGAATGCGCTGGTTGATGCGTGTGGTGAAATTTCCCCCTCCGCGAGGGTCCCTAGGGTTGGTCGGTGGTTGTATGGCTATCTCCTTGTTTGCCGGGGGTCTTGTGCCGCCCCGCTTTTCTCGTCTACTTCAATGTCACCTGCCGTTCGGCTTCCACTTTCGAGAGGAAAGCCTCCAGCGTCATGACTCCCAGGTCCCCAGCCACACGGCTGCGGACCGAAACCGTTCCGTTTTCCAATTCCCGACCGCCCAAAATGAGCATGTACGGAATCTTCTGCATCTGCGCATCGCGGATCTTCGCACCCATCTTTTCGGGCCGGTCGTCCACCTGCACGCGGAAATCCTTTTCCTTCAGCTTGGCCGCAATTTCCTTTGCCGCCGCAATCTGCTTGTCCGTCACCGGAATCAGGCTGATCTGCACGGGCGCCAGCCACAACGGAAATGCACCGGCATACTGCTCGATCAGGATGCCGAAAAAACGCTCCAGACTGCCCAGCAGCGCGCGGTGCACCATGTACGGCCGGTGCTCCTGCCCGTCCGCGCCGGTGTAGACCATGTCAAAGCGGTCCGGCAAATTGAAATCGAACTGCACCGTGCTCATCTGCCACTCGCGGCCGATGGCATCGCGCGTCTTCAAATCGATCTTCGGCCCGTAGAACGCGCCGCCGCCCTCGTCCATCTCGTAGGGAATGCCCTCGGCCTTCAGCGCGGCCTCCAGCGACCGTTGGGCCAGTTCCCAGCGCGCCGGATCGCCCACGGCCTTTTCAGGGCGCGTGGCCAGATACGCCACGATGTCGTCAAAGCCAAACGCCCGCCACATGGCGATGGCGAAACGAACGCACTCGCGCACTTCGCTCTCCACCTGCTCTTCGGTGCAATAGATGTGCGCATCGTCCTGCGTGAACCCGCGCACACGCATCAGCCCGTGCAGCACGCCCGCCCGCTCGTAGCGGTACACCGTGCCCAGCTCGGCCCAGCGCAGCGACAGCTCGCGGTACGACCGCTTGCGGCTCTTGTAAATCTGAATGTGGAACGGGCAATTCATCGGCTTGATGTAGTAGCGCTGCTCGTCGATTTCCATCGGCGCATACATGTTCTCGCTATAGAACCCCAGATGCCCCGAGGTCTCCCACAGGTTCGCCCGCCCGATGTGCGGCGTGTACAACATCTCGTAGCCGGCGCGGAAATGCTCCTTGCGCCAGAACTCCTCGATCGTCGCGCGGATGCGCGCACCCTTCGGATGCCAATGCACCAGCCCCGGCCCCACGCTCTCCTGGATGCTGAACAGATCCAGCTCGCGCCCCAGCACGCGGTGGTCGCGCAGCTTCGCCTCTTCCAGCATCTTCAGGTACGCCTCGAGATCCGCCTGCGTCAAGAACGCCGTGCCATACAGGCGCTGCATCATCGGATTCTTTTCGTCGCCGCGGAAATACGCTCCCGCCACCGACTGGATCTTGAACGCCTTCACCCCGCCCGTGCTCGCCACATGCGGCCCCCGGCACAAATCCGTGAAATCGCCGCAATGGTACAGGCTGATCGTCTCGCCCTCGGGAATATCCGCCAAGCGCTCCAGCTTGTACTTCTGGCCCCGCTTCGACATCAGCTCCATCACCTCGGCGCGCGTCTTTTCCTCGCGCACAAACGGAACGTCTTCGGCCACGATCTTGGCCATTTCCGCCTCGATCGCCGGGAAATCCTCCACCGTCAGTCGGTGGCTCAGGTCGAAATCGTAATAGAATCCGTCCTCCGTGTCCGGACCAATGTCGAACAACGCATCCGGCCACAGGCGGCGTACGGCGGCCGCCATCACATGCGCCGCACTATGGCGCATCGTCTCCAAACCAACAGAATCAGGCTTCATGAAATTTATCTGGAATCCTTCCTAAGGCGCGAAAACCTACCCTTTCACCCCCGCAAAGTCAATGCGCCACAACGGGCAAAACAATCCCGCCACGCCCCCCAACGGCTTGCCCAAGCTCCAGCCGAAGAACGACTGGTTTCGACTAGTTATTATAATAAATAGTCAAATTTCGGACCATCCGTTTTGCCCCGGAAGAACGACCACCACGGGGGTTCAAAAATATTTCCCGTACGGCACGCTTGACAAACCGGGAAAACAATGTTTCTATATGCAGAAACAACCGCCGAAGACTCATTCATGAACCCAGGAAATCCCATGTTGCTCGAAACCTTCCCCTCCCGCGAGGAGTTCCGCTCCTTGCTGCAAACCGCCACCGTGGTGCCCGTGGGCGCACGCATTCTGGCCGACACCGAGACGCCCGTCTCCGTGCTGGCCCGCTTCGCCCCCCACCACCCCCACCTCTTCCTGCTCGAAAGCGCGGAAGGCGGCGAGCGCTGGGGCCGATACAGCTTCATGGGCGTCTCCGCCCGCGCCACCCTCACGGTCTACCGCAACGATGTCGTCCTTCGTCAAGGCATCGATGAAAAGCGCATCCCCCACAACGGCGACCCGCTTTCCGTACTGCGAAACATCATGAAGCCCTATTCCCTGGCGCATCTGCCCGGACTCCCCCGCTTCTGCGGCGGCCTCGTGGGCTATTTTTCCTACGAAATGATCCACTTTTTCGAGTCGCGAGTGCCCAACAAGCTCCCGCCCGAGCGCCCCATGGCCGAATTCGTCATCCCCGACACCCTTCTCATCTTCGACAACGTCACGCATACGCTCACCGCGCTCGCCCTCGCATTCAAAGAGGATGGCACCCCCGATGCGCTCTTCGATGCAGCCACCGCCCGCGTACAAGACCTTCTCGCCACATTGGCCAAGCCCATCCCGGCAGGCTCCGTCACCGGCAAAACGCCCATTCGAAAGCCAACGCCCGTGCATCCCCCCGAGTACTTCAAGGGAATGGTCAAGAACGTGAAGGACCACATCTTCGAGGGCGACATCATCCAATGTGTCATCTTCCAAAGTTTTGTCGGGCCCGCCCCCGACGACCTCGTCAGCCTCTACCGCGCCCAGCGGCATGTCAATCCCTCGCCCTACCTCTTTTTCCTCAAGGCCCAAGCCTGCACGCTGATCGGCTCCTCGCCCGAAACCATGATCCGGCTCGACTCCCGCACCGCCACCCTGCGCCCCATCGCCGGCACCCGCCCGCGCGGCGCCACCGAGCAGGAAGACCGCAAACTCGCCGACAGCCTCCTGCAGGACGAAAAGGAACGAGCCGAACACCTCATGCTCGTCGACCTCGGCCGCAACGAACTCGGCCGCGTCGCCCTCCCCGGCACCGTTCAGGTCACCGACCTCATGATCGTCGAACGCTACTCCCACGTCATGCATCTCGTCTCCAACATCACCGCCGACTTGGAACCCGGCCACGACGCCTTCGACCTCTTCGCCTCCTCCTTCCCCGCCGGCACCCTCTCCGGCGCGCCCAAGATCCGCGCCATGGAAATCATTGCCGACCTCGAAGACGAGCCGCGCGGTCCCTACGGCGGCGCCGTCGGCTATATCTCCTTCGACGGCAACATGGACTTCTGCATCTGCATCCGCACCGCCGTTGCCGAGCACGGACGCCTCACCATCCGCGCCGGCGCCGGCATCGTCGCCGACTCCGATCCCGACACCGAACTTCAGGAAACCCTCAACAAGGCCGGTGCCATGTCCCGTTCCATCGAACTCCTCCAAACCGCCCAGCAAGCCGAATCTAAAATGGTATAAACACACACCCATTCTTAATTATTCATTCTTAATTCTTCATTTCGGAGCCCCCCATGATCTTGATGATCGACAACTACGATTCCTTCACCTACAACCTCGTCCAATACCTGCGCGAAATGGCCGCCGACGTGCAGGTGTTCCGCAACGACGCCATCACGGTGGCCGAGATCGAGAAGCTCGCCCCCACCGCCATCGTCATCTCCCCCGGCCCCGGCCGCCCCGAGGATGCCGGCGTCTCGTGCGACGTCATCCGCGCCTTCGCCGGAAAAATCCCCCTTCTCGGCGTCTGCCTCGGCCACCAAGCCATGGGCCTCGTCTTCGGTGGAAAAGTCATTCACGCCAAAAAACTCATGCACGGAAAAACCTCCGACATCACCTGCGACGGCAAAGGCATCTTCAAGGGCCTCGATAGCCGCCCCTTCAAGGCCATGCGCTACCATTCCCTCGCCATCGAACGCGAAAGCCTGCCCGACTGCCTGGAGGTTTCCGCCACCACCGACGACGGCGAAATCATGGGCATCCGCCACACCCAATTCGCCCTCGAAGGCATCCAATTCCACCCCGAATCCATCATGACCCCCGTCGGCAAGCGCATCCTGCGGAATTTCTTGCGGAATTCCGAATCATGAATAGGGGTCAGTCCTATGATTTAATGTTTTTCCACAGTATGGAAAAATGTTTCGCGATTTTTCCACACAATGGAAAAAATGTTTCCACACTGTGGAAAACTGTTGAACAGCCGTTTTCACCACAGAGAACACAGAGGACCACCGAGGTTTTTTCTCTGTGAATCTCTGTGCCCTCTGTGGTGAATTTCTTCATTCCAAGGAGTTTCCATGAACATTCCAGTTCTGCTGAAAAAACTGATTGCCCGCAAAGACCTGACGGAGGCCGAGGCTTTTGAAGCCGTCACGGGCATTTTGTCCGGTGGCTTCACGGAAGGCCAGATCGGCGGCTTCCTCGCGGCGCTGGCCGCGAAAGGCGAAACCGTGGATGAAATCGCGGCCGGGGCGCGAGCCATGCGCGCGGCGGCCACGCGCATCCAATCGCTCGCGCCCGACACGCTCGACACGGTCGGCACGGGCGGCGATGGCGGCATGACCTTCAACATTTCCACCACCGTCGCCTTCGTCGCCGCCGGCGCAGGGGCGGTCGTCGCCAAGCATGGCAATCGCGCCAGCTCCGGCAAGAGCGGCAGCGCGGACTGCCTCGAATGCCTCGGCCTCAACCTGGCTGCGGCGCCCGAAGTGATGGAACAGGCTCTCAACGAAATCGGCATCACGTTCATGTTCGCGCCCACCTTCCACAAAGCCATGCGCTTTGCGGGACCCGTCCGCAAGCAACTGGGCGTGCGTACGCTGTTCAACCTGCTCGGCCCGCTCACCAATCCGGCGGGCGCGCCGTGCCAGCTCATCGGAGTCTTTGCGCCCGAGCTGACCGAAGCGTTCGCGGAGGTGCTGAAAAAACTCGGTTCGCGCCGCGTGCTGGTTGTTCACGGCCACGATGGAATGGATGAAATCACGCTCACCACCACGACGCGCTGCTCGGAGCTCAAGGAGGGCGTAGTGAAAACCTACGACATCGATCCCACCACTTACTTTGAAAATACTTGCACCAACGCCGATCTGGAAGGCGGACTGCCGGCCGACAATGCGGCGATCACCCGCGGCATTCTGGAAGGAAAAATTCAAGGTCCCAAGCGCGACATCGTGTTGATCAATTCCGCCGCCTCCCTCCTTGCGGCCAACCGCTGCACCGACCTGGCCGACGGCATCCGCCAATCCGCTGCCTCCATCGACTCCGGCGCCGCCCTCGACAAACTCGAGAAACTCGTGGCATTCTCCAAATCCTGAAAACCACAACTGCGAATCACGCGAATTACACGAATGAACAGCCTGTATTACTCTTTTCCCAATTCGTGCCATTTGTGTCATTCGTAGTAACAATGATCTAAAATTCTTATGTCTTTTCTTGAAAATATTTTATCTGCCAAACGCGCCGAAATTGATGCGGCACGCGCCCTCAAACCGCAGTCCGAGCTGGAACGCCTGGCCGCCAAGCGCGAAGAGTTCCGTGGTTTCGGGGAATCGCTGGCTCGTCCCGGCGTCCGGGTCATCGCCGAAATCAAGCGCGCCTCGCCTTCTCTGGGCGACATCCGCCCCGATCTGCACGCCGGTGATCTCGCGCTGGCCTATCAAACCGGCGGAGCCGCTGCCCTCTCGGTGCTGACCGAACCCGCCTTCTTCAAAGGTTCCGCCAAGGACCTGAAGCGCGCGCGGGAATTCACCGAGCTGCCCGTTTTGCGCAAAGACTTCATCCTCGACCCCTATCAGGTCTATGAAACCGCCGCGATGGGCGCCGATGCCATGCTGATCATTGTGCGCATTCTGGACGACGAAGCCCTGCAATCGCTTCTGGCCCTGGCCCACGGTATCGGTCT
>CAYNHA010000113.1:0-9776 GCA_964397035.1 uncultured Verrucomicrobiota bacterium | reverse complement strand
CACACCGCCACGCACTTGCTCAATGCCGCCCTTCGCAAAGTGCTCGGCTCCGATTCCATCAAGCAGGCGGGCTCCTATGTGTCCCCCGAACGCCTCCGCTTCGACTTCACCTGGTTCGAGGCTCTCACCGCCGAGCAGATCACCGCCATTGAACGTCTCGTCACCGAATACGTCGTGGCCAACCGCCCCGTGAAAACCTATGAGATTCCGCTCAAGGATGTCCCCGGCTCCGGCATCATCGCCGTCTTTGACGAAAAATATGGCGACACCGTCCGCGTCGTCGACACCGAGGGCCTCTCCCGTGAGCTCTGCGGCGGCACCCATGTCGACCACAGCGGCGATATCGGCCCCTTCCGCATCGTCATGGAAACCTCCATCGCCGCGGGCGTCCGCCGCATCGAAGCGCAAGCGGGCCTCCCCGCCTGCGACCACACCGCGCAGGAACACGCCATCCTGGCCGCCCTCGCCCAGCGTCTTTCCATTTCTCCCGCCGACCTCCCCGCGCGCGTCGAGGCCCTGATCGAGCAGACCCAGCGCCTCGAAAAGGAAATCAAAGCCGCCGCCGAAAAGAACGCCCTCGAAAAAGGCGCCGCGCTCGCCCAGCAATTCTCGCCCATCGGCGGCATCCCCGTTTTGATCGCCTCCGTCGGCGAACTCGAAGCCGATCCCCTGCGCGCCTTGGTCGATAGCCTTCGCAAGCAGAACCCCGACAGCGTCATTTTGCTGGCCTCCGTCGCGGATGGCAAAATCACGTTCATTTTGAACTCCGGCCCCTCCGCGCAAGCCAAAGGCGTCAATGCCGGAAAACTAGTGGGCGCCGTGGCCAAAGTGACCGGCGGCGGTGGCGGAGGAAAACCCGACAAGGCCCAGGCGGGCGGCAAGGATCCCGCCAAGCTCGGCGAAGCCCTGGAAACCGCCAAGAGCCTGATTACTCAAGCCCTGGCTTGAGGCTCCGCGCCCAACCGTTCCCCAACGGGAAGGCGATAGCCGCACAAAAACGCCGCACCCGGCATGGATTTTTTTCCAGCCGGTTGCACCTGCGTCAGCCGTAGCGCGCCACGGCCCGTCGCCACCAGCGGCCCCGCCCCTGCAGCCTCCAGAACCGTGCCTGGCACGGCATTTTCCACACCCGCCTCCACGCGCATTTCATGGATTTTGAGCAACGCGCCGCCCGGCAAAACCGTGGTGGCTCCGGGCCACGGCGAGAATCCTCGCAGCCGGTTTCGTAGCGTTTCCGCCGGAAGCGTCCAATCCACCCAGCCATCCTCTTTCGTCAGCTTGCGCGCCAGCGTCACGAGCGTTTCATCTTGCGGAACCGCCTTCTGCACGCCCGCACGGAACTCGTCCAGCACCCGCACCAGCAACGTCGTTCCCAGCGCCGCCAGCTTCGGCTCCAACGTGCAATAGGTTTCTTCCGGCGCGATCGGGAAACGTTCCTGCGCCAGCACATCGCCAGCATCCATTCGCGGCGTGACGTACAAAACGCTCACGCCCGTCTCCGTGTCGCCGTTCGCCAGCGCCCACTGGATCGGACTTGCCCCCCGGTACTTCGGCAGCAGCGAGGGATGCACATTGATCGTCCCCAGGCGCGGCACCGCCAGCAGATTTTTCTTCAGGAATTGCCCATAGCTCGCCACCACGATCACGTCCGGATTCAGCGCCGCCAACTGCGCCACGAACGACTCCTCGCTCGCGAGCGGCGGATCGTAAACCGGCAGACTATGCTTCACCGCCAGCGGCTTCAGCGCGCACGTCATGCACTGCATGCCCCGCCCGCCCGCCAGGTCCGGCTGCGTCACCACCGCCACCAGCTCATCGCGCCCCGCCCCAAAAATCCCCTCCAGCAGCGGACACGCCAGCGTCCCCGAACCCATCAAGATGATTTTCAGCCTGTTCATGCCCCGTACGCTAAAGTCACCCACCCCCGCCGTCAAAGCAAAACCCCAAACTGCGGGGGGGGGTAGAAAGTCACAACGGTGTTTCCAATCTCTTCTGGAAGGCTTCCATCTCTTCCAGCAGAAATTCCACCTCGTATTCATCGCAGTCGGTGGCCACCGCCAGCGCCCGCCGCAAATACCCGATGGCCTTGGGCATGTCGACTGTCCTGTTGTAATCCAACGCCTCATCCCCGTACATCCCCGCCAGCGCCACATAGGCCTGGGCCTTGTCAGGCGCCTCCGCCATCATCTGCTCCAAAAGATTCGTTGCCTCGTCGTGGCGCCCCAGCAAAGCCAGGATACTTGCCAAATCCACCTGCATGTTGTCCTTCATGACCGGATCCATGGAGGGAAATCGCGCCAGAAGCCCCCTGAAATACATCTCGCCAAACCGAGCAATGCCATAATCGAATTTGGATTGATGGCTCAGTAGGTTTTCGAAATCCTGCAACCAGTTGTTCAGCCATTCGTATCCGTGAAATGCCCCGGTTTCTTCCGCCTCATCGGGGTCCAGAAGCGTCGGCGGCAACAGGAACCCCATTTCGAGCCAGCAGGCTTTCCAGCACGCATAGGCCTTCCTAAAATGCCCCCTGCCATTGTGTTGATATCCCGCCTCCATCCAATCGCTGGCCGTCTTGAATTTCTCCGGTATCCGTTCACCCCGCAAATCAATCGAATAGCCCGGCTGCACCCCCTCCTTGTTCATGCAGCACTTCTTGAATTTTCGCCCGCTTCCGCACGGACAGGGATCGTTGCGCCCGGCAGAGATGTCCACTTTCACCGGCGGACGAGCCTCCAGGATTTTCAGCAGGGACTCATCATCCTCTTCTCCTTCTTCCCAATGACACTGGAAAAATCTTATGGACTCTTCGACTCGTTCCACCGGACGGCGATCCCGTCGCAACTCCCCTAGGGAGGCTTCCAGGGATTTTTCGTAATGTTCCATGATGCCATCCAGGTCCTGCCTCATCTCGTTGACCAGTCCGCGCTTGAAAGCCTCTTCGATCAGGGGACGGGCTTCCACTACATGGAGAAACGCGGCCAGATCGCTGACCGCGCACCAAACAAACGAAGGCCGGAGGTCCAGCTTTTCGCGCAGGAGGGAAAGGAGATAGTCCGAAATCCATTCCCTCGTGATTTCACCATCCAGAAACAAATTGCCCAACGCCTGAAGACCTGTTGCGCGCGCATATTCGTACACCGTGTCGTCTTCGATCAATGATTGAAGCTCCGCTATACGCCCCGCACAGGTTCGTGCCAGCATGTCCGGCATGCTTTCGGTCAGCATGTCCCCCAGTACATTGTCCGATACGATGTTGGGCAACCGGCACAGGGCCAGATAGCGCGGGAAGGCGGCCCCTATTTTCATCTCTGCGCAAAGATAAAGGGCGTAAACGAACCGCGCATCCCGGTCCTTTTCAAAGGGACTGCTCAGCCGTTCATCCAACTCCTTCAGCAGGATCCCTTCAACCTCGCTTCGATTCGCCCGGATCCAATCCAGGGCCTGGGAGGGTGGTGTTTTGGAGTAGAATTTCAAAGCATCCATCGCTTCGTCAGCATTCATGATTCGCCCCTCGTGTCCTGGCTCGCCGGTTTCTGTTCTTAGAGTTTAGTGCAATAGTAATTCGCCAGAATCCCGCCCGTCTGTTCGGCCTGGTCGATGCGGAATCCCGCCCGCTCCAGCATGCCTTCCAGAATCCAGGTGAAGGTGGAGAATTCCTTCCGGATGTGGTCCCGGGAACTCTTCTCCATCTCCTCCCCGCCCTTCTCCCGCAAGTGCGCCAGCCACGCCTCGATGTCCGAATCCGTCAGCCCCTCCCGGAACACCACGTCCATCAGGTGGAACCGCCCGCCTTTCTTCAGCCAACCCGCCAAGCGGCACAGCGCCCGCTGCTTCCAGAAATCGGGCAGGTGGTGTAGCGCCAGGCTGGAATGAATGGCATCCAACGGCGGCCCGTCATGCTCGTACGTCAAGAATCCACCCTGCCGGCACACCACGTCCGCCAGCCCTTCCTCCTTGGCCTTCCATTGCACGAAATCCAGCATGGCCGCCGACACATCAATGGCCACCACCTTGCAGCCCCGCTTCGCCGCCCGCCTCGCAAAGGCGCCCGTGCCGCATCCCACATCCCCCACCCACTGCCCCGGCTGCAAATCCAGCCGGTCCAGAATCGCCGTGTTCTCCCCGTCGATGTCCCGGAAACTGCCATGGCGCGCGTCATAGGCCGCCACCACCGACCGGTCGAAAAAATCCTTGCCCACCGGAATCGATTCATCCCACTGCCATGTCTGTTGCGTATTCATCCTTTCAGAATCCCAAGTCACCCCGGAATTGGCAATCCGCATTCAACTCCGGCATTGCCGGGCGATTTCGGAACATGATACGAATTGGACAGAAATGTATTAGCAAGTCGTGCCATGATCTCCATGTTTTCCATGCTGCGCTGGAAATATCTGTTCGTTGTCTCCCTCCTGCTTGCGCTCTATCTGGGCGTCGGCGTGTTCGACCACGATATCTGGTCCCCCACAGAACCCGCCGTGGCCGGCGTGGTCTGGAACATGTTCCAGAACGGCGACTGGGCCGTTCCCCGAATTCACGAATTTCCCTATCTTGAAAAACCACCCCTCAACTACTGGGTGTCCACCCTGTTCTGCCACATGGTTGGACGGTTGGATGCCGGCTGGATCCGCCTCCCCTCCGCGCTGTATGGGTTGCTGTGCCTCTTGTTGACGGCATGGACCCTGAAATCCCGAACCCGCCCGGAAACACGCCTTGTTCTGCTGCCCCTCATCGCCACCAGCGGCTTCTTCTACGAGCTTTTCCACCGTGCGGGATCCGATGCCCTGGCCACTGCCTTTGGATTCGCCTGCTGGGCGGTTTTCCTGAAAACCCTTTCGCCCCGCAATCCGGAACCCCGCACAATCTTCGCGTTCGATGCCCTGTTCTCCATCCTTTTGGCCGCCTCCTTTTACGCCAAGAATTTCAGCACTTGCTTCGTCGTCCTTCCCCCGGTTGCAATCTTCCTGCTCGCCAGGCGCCAATTCCGCCGTGGCCTCCGAATCGGCCTCCTCGTGTCGGTCTTTTCCGTCCTGTTGATCCTTCCCTGGGCGCTGGCGCTCCATGAAAAGGGCGGATGGGACTACCTCCGCGTCGTTTTTGTCGACAACACCGTGGGCCGGTTTCTGGACCTGGGCGACCAGCGCACGATGGAAATCCTCAACGACGCCTACGTGGTCGAAAAAAACAAAAGCCTCTTTTTCTATGCGGAGGCTTTGCTCAGTTTCATGCTTCCCTGGGCCTTGTTCTATGTCGTGGCCATCGCCTCCCTTTTCCGGCGACGCGAAAAAACGGACGACTTTCGTCTATTCCTGAAAATTTCCATCGTCAGCGTTCCCCTGGTCCTGACCCTGTCCTCGTCCCGTTCCATTTTCTATGCCGCCCCCATCCTGCTGATTCTGTTCCTGATCGCCGGAGAATTCCTCTCCGAATGGCTGGACACCCAGCGCCCCCTGCAACGCTGGGAACGCCGTCTTCTGCAGATCAATGCACTTCTCGTGGCCGTGGCGCTGGGAGCCGCCCCCCTTGCTTTAGCCCTATATTTCCATCGGATCTCCTTGGCCCTGTGGTCCATTCCCTTCGCCCTGATTCTGGTCGGATTGTTCCGGACGCATCGCTTCCATCCTGCCGCGTTTTCATCCGGCTTCCTGAACTTTTCCGCCCTCGCCATGACCCTCCTCCTCGCCTGCGCCTATCCCGCCTTGAATGAAACCAAAAGCTTCCGTTTCTTCTTCGAGGACATTCAACCCGAGCTGGCCGGACGCGAAATCGTGGCGGCCTTCTGCGACGACCGCCGCCTGCCTGTCCTGACGTATTATCTCGATCAGCGCATGCCCCTGATCCGGGAGCAGGATATTCCGCGCGCCACCCGCAGCGGCCGTCCCCTCGGCCTGATCCTTCCACCCGGTCTCTACGAAAAGTACCTCCCCGCCCTCCAACCCCTGAATCCCACCCTCATTCAAGCCAAGCGGGGTAAGGACGATGCCTTCGTCTTCGTGGGCCTCTCCCCGGCTATCACTTATAATTATAAGTGATAGCTCGCATTCTGAGCTGACAGTTCCTACGTTCGCTTGCAACCTATCCATTGCCCCCGTTTTGCGGGGATGATACTCTTCCGCGCCATGGAATCCAATCAACACCTCCCGCGCGCCCCCTGGGTGCTGATCCTCGTCCTGCTAGCTTCCCTGGCCGGCATTTTCGACCGCGATTTGTGGACGCCCGACGAACCACGAGATGCCGCCATCTCCATGGAAATGGGCCGTAGCGGCAACTACGTCATTCCCCGCCTCGCCGGAGTGCCCTTCATTGAAAAGCCCCCCCTCTATTTTGCCGTGGCCGGCATCGCCGAACAAACGCTGGGCCGCCTGCTCGGCCCCGTCGGCGCCATCCGCCTCACCTCCGCGCTCTGGGGCCTCGGCGTGCTCGGCATGACCTTCCTGCTGGTGCGCCGACTCTCCAGCTCCGAAACCGCCTTCCTCTCCGTCGTTCTCCTCGGCACCATGGTCGGCTTCGTGGAAAACATGCACTGGATCCGCGTGGATGCCGCCTTGGCGTTTTTCGTGATCGCCGCCGTTTGGGCCTTCGGCGAAGTATTCGCGGGCGAACGCGCCTGGATGTGCCTACCCGCCGGGCTCTTCACAGGGCTGGCCTTCCTTTCCAAGGGCACCATCGGCCCTGTCCTCATTGCCATCGGCTGGGCCGCGCTGGCCCTTCCGCGCTGGATCGCGCAACACCGCGGAAAATCCCCCCTGCGCCTCTACATCGTCCCCCACCTCCTCGCCCTGGCCGCCTGCCTGGCCGCTTCCGGCACGTGGATTCTGCTTCTTCGAACCGTCGGCGGCGAAGAACTGTGGAACGAATGGTTCTGGCAAAACCAGGTGGGCCGGATGCAAGGCACCACCACCCAGCTTGGCCACCTCCATCCCGGCGTCTGGTGGTACTACCTCCAAACCGTGGCCGTCTACACGCTCCCCTGGCTGCCCCTCCTGGTCATCGCCCTCGGCCGCTGGGCAATGAAAATCAAGGCCCGCCCCCGCGAGTATTCCCTGCACGCGTTTCTTCTCTCCCCCGCCTTGTTTGCCCTCCTCTGGGGCGGCGGGTCCGTCCTTGTCCTGACCCAGTCCGTCACCAAGCGAGACCTCTACCTCCTGCCCGTCCTTCCCGCCTTCGCCCTGCTCTGCGCCATCGGCATCCGCGACCCCCTGCCACGCTGGGCCTCGGCCTTCTACCGCTTCTTCCTCTGGCTCAGCGCCGGGATACTCCTGCTGCTGACCCTCTCCCCGCCCCTGCTTTCCCTCGCACCGGAAAAGCTCCACTCCACCATTCCCCCCCTGTTGACCACCTGGACCCTCCGCCATCTCGTTGTGGCCCTGGCCTGCATCGGCGCCTTCCTTGTGGCCCGCTCCCGCCAGCCCGTCACCGCCCTCCGCCTCGCCGCCTCCATGGCGCTGGTTGTGATCAGCCTCTTCGCCCTCCCCGCCAAGGCCGTCGACGCAATCAAGAACATGGGCCCGGCCTATCGCGCCTTTGCCGAACAAATTCCCGCCGCATCCCGCCCCCGCGTCGCCTCCTGGAACCTCAGCGAAACCGCCAGCGGCGAATTGTATTTCCATGGCGGCCTCTCCCTCACCCGCCTCTCCGACCCCTCCCAAATCGATCTCATCCTTTCGGGAAACGATCCCCGCTTTGACAGCGTCGTGCTGGACTGGAACAAGGACCTGTCCGAAGTCGTCCGCCGCCCCTATCGCCTCTTGGCGGAAGCCCGCCCCGGCACCGGCCGCCGCGCCCGCCCGATCTACTGGATTCAACGCGACACGGAATAAACCCCCATGAACAACACCCCCTCCCCCCGCGAACGCAACATCCTGCTCCTGCTGCTGACCCTCTTTTTCGCGTTCGGCCTCTTCGACCACTCCCTCTGGGGCCCCAACGATTGCCGCGAAGGCGCCATGATCTGGGACATGGTCCAGGCCAACCACTGGGTCACCCCCACCCTCAACGGCGTCCCCTACCTCGAAAAACCACCCCTCCTGCACTGGACCGGCATGATCCTCTGCCAGCTCTTCGGAACTGTGAACGAAGGACTCGTCCGCCTGCCCGCCGCCCTCTATGGTTTCGGCACCGTCCTCCTTCTCTGGCTCTGGGGCCGGCGTCTCGGACGCGAGCGCGCCGGCCTCGCCGCCGCGTTTCTCTGCGCCACCTCCTTCACCTTCATGGAATATTCCAAGATCGTCCTGACCGACACCTGCCTCGCCTTCATGGTCCTGCTATCGCTCACCCTGTTCTGGAACGCCCACACCGCGCCCAGCGGACGGGCCGGACGCTACGCCCTCTTTGTGCTGGTTTCCGCCCTTTCCTTCTATGCCAAGGGACTCCTCGGCCCCGGCTTCATCTGGGTCTCCGTCGGCACCTACCTCCTCTACCGGCGCGACTGGAAACTCGCCTTCGGCCTCCCGATCGTCTTCCTGCCCGTTTTCCTGCTTGTTCTCGCCCCGTGGGCCTGGGCCCTCTGGCGCGAAGGCGGCGCGGACTTCCTGCGCAGCGTTTTCTGGGACAACCAATTTGGCCGCTTCCTCACCTTCAGCAACCCCGACCTCCCCCCCGATCCCTATTTTGTCCACAAGGAACCCATCTACTACTATCTGATGTCGATTCCCGCCTCCCTCCTTCCCTGGCTCCTGCTCGTCCTCCCCGCCATGGTCCGCTGGTTCCGCCGTGGACAGGGCCTGGACGCCCCCCTCGCCGTCTTCATGCGCTTTTGCGTGGTCAGCATGCTGCTCGTGCTGCACGCCTCCTCCGCCAAAGTCGGCGTCTACGCCCTCTCCATCTTCCCCATCCTCTTCCTCATGACCGCCATCTGGCTCGAAGACGCCGCCACCCGCTGGACCTCCAGAACCGACCGCTGGCCCTTTCTCGCCACCACCCACCTGCTCACCGCCATTCTATGCCTGGCCCCTCTCTTCTATCTGGCCCTCTTTTTCCTGCCCGCCTCCATCCGGCAACAACAGCTGGGCGGCCTGGACCTCCTGCGCGACCTCGGCACCGCCAAGGCCACGCTCACCGCCACGCTGGCCGGAATCGCCTGGCTCCTCTCCATCGCAACCTACCGATGGCTCCGCATCCGCTTCCGCCGGGGAGACCGCCTCCGGATCGCCCTCTGGATGCCCGCCGCCTGGGCCACCCTCCTCATGCTCACCGCCTTCGTGTTCCTGCCCATCTATGACGATCAGCGCGGACACAAGCCCGTCGCCGCCCTCCTCTCCGCCGAAATCGCCCAAGGCCGCCAGATCACCCTGGGCTTCACCGAGGAAAAATACATCGGCGCCTTCACCTTCTATACCCGCCAACGCCTCCCCGTAGCGGAACTTTCACCGGCCCTGCGCGTCGCCATGAAAAATTCCCCCGTCCCCGTCGGTCTTCTGGTCAAAACTTCCACTCTGAAAAAACATGGAAAGGAATTGGGCTTCGATGGTTTTCCCGCCCTCAAGCCCGACCACCACGGCTACACCACCGACAAATTCCGCCTCCTCATCCACGACCCCACTTAACCGCTCTCCTGCATTTGCAAACAGATCCACGCTTGCCACACAAGCTATCACAATTAATTAACGGTGATAGTTCACATTTTCCACTGTGTGGAAGATTTCCCCCATAACAGTCCTACGTTTTCGCAACACGTTCACTCGCAGTGAACGGCTCTCGACCCACTCAAACCCAAAGGCGCCGCAAATCCACTCCATCGTCTCCCGCCGGTAAAACGCCACGTGCGTCCCATCGCTCGC
>CAYNHA010000112.1:0-19557 GCA_964397035.1 uncultured Verrucomicrobiota bacterium | reverse complement strand
TGAGCAGAAGGACCATGAGTGCGGAATTTTTCATCGGCTGGGCTCCAAGTCGGATCATCCGGACGCGGGTGGATGTTTCTCCGCCTTTCTTAAACACGTATTTATCGCGCAAAGGGGCCGCCAAGTCAAATTTTGTTCGCGGAAAACGGCATTGGACGGATGGCAAAATCAAGAAATGGTTCTTGGCCGAAAGTTTTGATTGAATTGAGGGGGACGTGTTTCATAATGCGGAAGAATTTTGGGCTAGGGAGACGTTCGTTTTCGTTGTCCAAAAAACGGAGGACGCGAAGGGTTGTGAGCGAGTTTTTGGAATTTCAGGATGTATCCAAGCACTACGGTGCGGTGAAAGCGGTTGACCATGTGTCGCTGTCGGTCAAGCAGGGCGAGTTTTTCTCGCTGCTGGGGCCGAGCGGTTGCGGCAAGACCACGCTGTTGCGCATTTTGGCGGGGTTTGAGCAGCCGGACACCGGCCGGGTGTTGCTGGGCGGGGAGGATGTGACGGACCTGCCTCCCTATGAACGCAAGGTGAACACCATTTTCCAAAGCTACGCCCTTTTTCCCCATCTGTCGGTCTGGGACAACATCGCGTTCGGGCTCAAGGTGGCCAAGCGCCCCAAAAAGGAAATCAAGGTCGAAGTGGAGAAGATGCTGACGCTGATCCAGATGGAGGATCAGGCGTGGAAGAAGCCGGACCAGATTTCGTGCGGGCAGAAGCAGCGCGTGGCGATTGCGCGCGCACTGGTGAACAAGCCGCGGGTGCTGCTGCTGGACGAGCCGCTGGCGGCGCTGGACCTCAAGCTGCGCCAGCGCATGCTGATCGAGCTGGATCTGATCCATGACGAGGTGGGCATCACGTTCCTGTACGTGACGCATGATCAGGGCGAGGCGATGAGCCTGTCGGACCGCATTGCGGTGATGAAGCTCGGCAAAATCGAGCAACTGGGTACGCCGGCGGAGATCTACGAGGCGCCGCGCACGAGCTTTGTGGCGGCATTCATCGGCGACACGAACTTCTTCGACGGCATCGTCGCGGAGCCGCTGGACAAGGACTATATTCTGCAGGGTCTTTTGTCGGTGGCGGTCGACAAGGAGTACAGTCGCCTGCGCATCGAGGATTTCCCGGATTTGGAGTGCTACAACGACAAGCAGATCAAGGAAGGCGAGCATGTCTTCCTGAGCATCCGGCCGGAAAAATTCCGCATTTCGCGGGAACGGCCGGTGGCGGCTCCGCACCTGAACATCATCGAAGGCGTTGTGGAGGACGTGATTTACCTGGGCTCTCAAACCAAGTATTGGGTGCGCTCGGGGGATTACCGCCTGTCGGTGGTGCGCCAGCATAGCCGGTATTTACTGGATGAAAAGCCGATCCGCTGGCAGGAGCGGGTGTGGCTGAGCTGGCATGCGGACGACGGGTTCATGCTGGAGAAATACAGCGAGCAGGATGAAAACCTGATCCAGTTGCCGCCGGAAGAAGTGGGCGAGACAACGGAAGGCGGCCAGATTTTGCCCCGGCTGCCGGAGGAGTCGGACGAAGCCGTTCCGTTGGAGACCTCGGGCCGATGAAGGCCGAGAACCGCAAAAAACTTTCCGAGTGGCTGGTCACGACGCCCTCGTTCGTGTGGCTGCTGCTTCTCTTCCTGATTCCGACGGTGCTGGTGTTTGCCATCACCTTCAAGCCGGCCACGCCCTATGGCGGCATCGGGGAGGGATGGACGCTGGGCACGCTGCTCACGCTGGGGAATCCGAATTATCCGGCGATCATCTGGCGCACCATCTGGCTGAGCGTGCTGGCGACGGCGCTGTGCATCCTGCTGGCCACGCCGATGGGCTACTACATGGCGCGGGTGAGCCCGTCCCGGCGGCGCATGATGCTGTTGCTGGTCATTTTGCCGTTCTGGACAAGCTTCCTGGTCCGCATTTTTGCGTGGAAGGTGCTGTTGCATCCGGAGGGGATGCTGAAGCATTTCCTGGTTTTTCTGGGGCTGATTTCACCGGAAACGTCCTTGCTCTACAATGCCTACACGGTGCTGCTGGTGATGGTGTATACCGAATTGCCCTTCGCCATCCTGCCCATTTACGCGGCCTCGGAGAAATTCGATTTCCGCCTGATCGAGGCCGCCAAGGATCTGGGGGCGAGCTCCTTCCGGGCGTTCCGCTCGGTCTTCCTGCCGGGCATCCGCATGGGCCTGCTCACGGCGTTCCTGATGGTCTTCATTCCCTCGCTGGGGTCGTATGTGATTCCCGACATCGTGGGCGGTCCCACCAGCGAAATGATTGGCAACAAGATTGCCCAGCGCACCTTCGTGGACCGCAATTTGCCGCATGCGGCGGGCCTGTCGGCCTTCCTGACGGTGGCGGTGCTGATCCCCATGGTGGTCATCACGGGTCTGCGCCGGAAGGAAAGTCCGAAGGACGCCTTGCGCGAGGAGGGAATCTGACGCCATGAAACCCAGTCGGTTCCCGATGATTGTGACCTGGGCGGTCATTGTTTTCTTCTATCTGCCCATCGTGATTCTGGTGGCCAACTCCTTCAATTCCTCCCGCTTCGGCGGCTCGTGGGAGTCCACGTCGCTGAAGTGGTACATCCGGCTGATGGGCGAGCGGGACATCTGGCATGCCTTGACCAACACGCTCATCATCGCCGCCTCGGCCACGTTGATTTCGATGGTCCTGGGCACGTCGGCGGCGTTTGCGCTGCACCGGTTTGCCGGCAGCAAGCTCCAGAAGCTGCACTACAGCATCATCTACACGCCGCTGGTGCTGCCCGAGATCCTGATGGGGCTGAGCATGCTGCTCTTTTTTGTGGCGATCAATGTCCAGCTGGGCATGGTGACGATCACCATCGCGCACGTGACGTTCTGCCTGTCGTATGTGGCCATGACGGTGCTGGCGCGGCTGCAGGATTTCGATTTTTCGATCATCGAGGCCGCGCAGGACCTGGGCGCCGGCTGGTGGACGACGGTGTGGAAGGTGCTGCTGCCCATGCTGGCGCCGGGCATATTGGCGGGCGGGTTGCTGGCGTTCACGCTGTCGATCGACGATTTCGTCATTTCGTTTTTCGTGGCGGGACCCGGCTCGACCACGCTGCCGATCAAGATCTACAGCATGATCAAGTACGGGGCGCCTCCGCTGATCAATGCGCTTTCGACCATTTTGCTGGTCATCACCTTCCTGTGCGTGATCGCCAGCCAGTATCTTTCGAAAAACGACCGCAAGGCGGCTTGACGCCCAACCCCAAAGGAGCAGAGGAAGATGACGAATAAAGCATGGATCGTTGGTGGATTCGCGGCGTGCCTGTTGGCGGCCGCCGGATGCGCGGAGAAGAAGCCGGTGCTGCACATCTACACGTGGTCCGACTACATCAAGCCGGAGCTGGTGCAGCAATTCGAACAGGAAAACAACTGCAAGGTCGTGGTCGACACCTACGACTCGAACGAGTCGATGTATGCCAAGCTCAAGGCGGGCGCCACGGGCTATGACCTGCTGTTCCCCAGCAGCTACATGGTGAAGATCATGAACGACCAGGGCATGCTGAGGAAACTGGACCTTTCGCTGCTGCCCAACCGGGAAAACATCGATCCGGCCTACATGAAACTGTCGACCGATCCGGCCATGGACCACAGCGTGCCCTACACGGTCACCATCACGTGTCTGGGCTATCTGGGCAGCAAGGTCAAGGATTTCGAGCCCACCTGGGGAATGCTGGACCGCGAAGACCTCAAGGGCCGCATGACCATGCTGAACGATCACCGCGAGGTGATCGGCGTGGCGCTCAAGTATCTGGGGTACAGCCTGAACACCCTGGATGACCGGCAACTGGCCGAGGCCAAGGAAGTGGTGATGCGCTGGAAGAAGAATCTGGCCAAGTTCGAGAACGAGCAATACAAGAACGGGCTGGCCTCGGGCGAGTTCCTGCTGACGCATGGCTACAGCGGCGACCTGCTTCTGGTGCGCGCCGAGAACGAGGACATTCAAATCGCGGTGCCTCGCGAAGGCTCGCAGATCAATTTCGACGACATGGTCATTCCGGTGGGGGCTCCCCAGCCCGAACTGGCGCACAAAATGATCAACTTCATTCTCGATCCGAAGGTGGCGGCGGAATTGACGGAATTCATTTATTTCCTCTGTCCGAACCTTCCCAGCTACAATTATCTTTCCGAGGAGATCCGGGCCGATCCCATTTTGTTCCCGCCCGCGGAGGTGGTGGCCAAGCTGGAGACCCTCGAAGACCTGGGCGAAAACAACATCAAGTACACGAAGCTGTGGGACGAGATCAAAGCGGGCGAATGAGGTTCTCGTTCCGTTCTGGCCCGCCGGTTGTCCCGGCGGGCCTTTTTTGCGAAGGGCCGGGGGTTGTATCCCGGGGGCCACCTGTGGCATCATCAAACCGTTTGAGTGGACCGCAAGGAGAGGATCATGAAATGTCGAACGAAGATTCTGGGTGTTGTTTGCGCGGCGGCGGTTGCGTTGGGTGCCGGGTGCGCCGAAAAGAAGCCGGTGCTGCATGTCTACACCTGGTCGGATTACGTCAAGCCGGAGCTGGTGCAGCAGTTTGAACAGGAAAACAACTGCAAGGTCGTGATCGACACGTATGATTCGAACGAAGCGATGTATGCCAAGCTGAAGGCGGGAGCCACGGGCTATGACCTGCTGTTTCCCAGCAGCTACATGGTGAAGATCATGAACGAGCAGGGGATGCTTCGGAAGCTGGATCACGCGCAGTTGCCCAATTTGCAGAATGTCGATCGGGCGTACCTGGCCATGGCCGTCGACAAGGAAATGGACCACAGCGTGCCGTACACGGTCACGGTCACCTGCCTGGGCTATCTGGGCAGCAAGGTGAAGGATTTCGAGCCCACGTGGGCCATGCTGGACCGCGAAGATCTCATGGGACGCATGACCATGCTGAACGACCACCGCGAAACCATCGGGGCGGCCCTGAAGTTTCTGGGATACAGCCTGAATACGCTCGACGAAGGTCAGTTGCAGGAGGCCAAGGCGGTCGTGCTGCGCTGGAAGAAAAATCTGGCCAAGTACGAGAACGAGCAATACAAGAACGGCCTGGCCTCCGGGGAATTCCTGCTGACCCACGGCTACGGAGGAGACCTGATGCTGGTGCAGAGCGAGAACGAAGACATTCAAATCGCCATTCCCCGGGAAGGCAGTGCCATCAGCTTCGACGACATGGTGATTCCAACAGGGGCCCAGCAGGTGGAACTGGCGCACCGGTTCATCAATTTCGTTCTGGACCCCCATGTGGCGGCGGAGCTGACGGAGTTCATCTATTTCCTGTGCCCGAACGAGGTCAGCTACCAGTATCTTTCGCCGGAAGTCCGTGCCGATCCCATTCTGTTTCCGCCTCCCGATGTGGTGGAGAAGCTGGAAATGATCGGCGATCTGGGCGAGCAGAACATCCGCTATACGAAGCTGTGGGACGAAATCAAGGCCGGCGAATGAACCGTGCGTTGGGGTGAGCCCCCAACGGATCTCCAGAGGCCCCCTAACGACTTTTAAGCGTTTTTGGGGTGGTTGGGCTTCGTTGGGGCTATATTTTCTGAGATTTCCATTTAGGATCGGGAGGAGGGGCCCGCGATGCCAAAAAGGTCAAAATTTGCCTGTTTTGGAAGCCAAAATGGCGGATGGATCTGTTTGGGGCATTCCCCGAGGCGATCAGGCCCCTAACTCCTTGTTCAAAGCCGAATTAAAGGTGTAAAAACCGCATTTTGTTGTTGTCTTGACAGCTAACAACCACATTTTGTTGTGGGGTGGCGACTTTTTGTGGTCCTTTTTCTTTTGGCGGTTGTCGGGGTGGGGAAGCTTGGATTTGAATGGGTTCAAACGGTGCGGGACTTTTGTGGTCTTGTACCGTTCTGATTTTAGCCAATTTTAACGAGGACTGGGTGGGCATGAACAAAACGGAAATGATTTTCGACGGGTTTCGCAAACGGGATGGCATGGTGGTTCCTTTTCGGCGGGAAAAAATCGTGCAGGCGATTTTCCGTGCGGCCGACGAAGTCCGGCGCCGCGACCATGTGGAAGTGGGCGAGGCGATGCCCGGCCAGATGGCCGATCTGGTGATTCAGCAATTGCAGGACCCGCGCAGCGAGTATCACGTCTCGCCCGACGAGAAGGGGCGCCGCATTCCCCACATCGAGGACATGCAGGACTTGATCGAGATCGTCCTGGCCGAGCAGGGCTATGCGCCCATCGTGGCGGCCTTCAAGCGGTTCCGCAAGCACCGCCAGCTGGCCCGCGAGCGCATCCGTGTGCGCAACCACCGTTCGCCGCGCGCCAGCGAAAAGCCCGTGGACCTGACGGACGCGAGCATGCTGCTGGTGGAATCCGTGGCCCGCGGCAATTCGCTGCCCTGGGACCGCAAGGAGCTGATCGACACGCTGGTGCAGCACACCGATCTGAACGGCGAAGTGGTTCTGAACATCGCCAAAACGGTGGAAAACCAGATCATTGCCAGCGGCATGAGCAGCGTGGACAGCACGCTGATCCGCGAACTGCTCAACAACGAGCTGACGCTGCGCGGCTATCACCACCAGTTGAGGGACCTGTCGGTGTATGGCGTTTCGCGCCAGTTTGTCGACCGCCTGATGTATGCGAAGAGTCTGGAGAACAGCAACATCGTCAACAACAACCCGGAGGCCGTTCAACTGGGCATCGCGGAGCTCGTGCTGAAGCAGTGGGCGCTGGACACGATCTTCTCGGGAGACCTGAAAAACGCGCACAACACGGGCGCCATTCATTTGCACGACCTGGGCTATCCGCATCGGGTCTATTGCTCGTCGCATTCGGTGGAATACGTCAAGAAGTACGGACTGCGCGGCTTGAACAACCTGAACAACGAAAGCTCGCCGGCCTCCAGCGCGCATGTGCTGACGGGGCATCTCAACACGTTCCTCTCCTCCATGCAGGCGAACTACGCCGGGGCGCTGGGGTTGGCCTACATCAACATCATGTACGCCCCTTATCTGCGTGGAAAATCCCAAAAGGAAATCCGCCAGATCGCGCAGGGTCTGATTTTCGGCGGCGCGCAGAATGCGTTTTCGCGCGGCGGGCAGACGATTTTTCTCGATTTCAACATCCACAGCGGCGTGCCCGGCTATCTGAAGACCGTGCCGGCTGTGGGTCCCTGCGGGCGGTATCTGCTTCGCCGCGCCGATGGCGCGATGGTCCGCCTGGAGGAAGTGATCCGCGGGGACAAGGATGCCAACGGCAACCGCATGATGGAGCTGTTCGTTGAAGAGGCCGACGGCTCCCGCCGTTGCGTCTTGCGCGAGATGGCCGATGCCAAGCATGGGCAGGTACTCGACCCCGCCGTGCAAAAGGACCTTGATGACCGCGGCGAGCACATCATGACCTATGGCGACTACGAAGAAGAGGCCCGCGAGCTCACGCGCGCCCTGCTGGGCGTGTGGGAGGAGGGCGATGCCAACGGGCACGTCTTCGAGTTCCCCAAGTGCGACTTCCACGTCAGTGCCGAAACCTTCACCGATCCTGCCCAGATGGCGATTTACCAGCGCGCATGCGAAGTGGCCAGCCGCAACGGATCGGTCTATTTCATCTTCGACCGCGACGAGGTCACGCTGTCGGCCTGCTGCCGCCTGCGCACGACGATTCAGGACAACTACATGTTGCGGCATCCGGAAAGCCTGCGCTTTTGCGGTTTCCAGAACGTCACGATCAATATCCCGCAGTGCATGTACCGCGCCTCCCGCGCGGGCATGCGCACCTATGACGGGCTTGTCGCCGAAATCGACAAGATGATGGATCTGGCCGTGAAGGCCCACGAGCAGAAACGCACGCGCATCGCCGAAATGATCAGCGCTCCCGGTTTTCCGCTCTGGCAGATCGGCAAGATGGCGTGCGATGGCAAGCCCTATGTCGAACTGGACAAGGCCACCTATATCATCGGGCTCATCGGCGTGAACGATGCCGTTCGGTTTTTGATCGGCAAGGAATTCCACGAGAGCGAGGAAGCCCTGCGCATGGGGGAAAAGCTCGTGGCCCACATGTTCCTGCGGTGCAAGAAGCTTTCGGTGAAGCACAAGATGAAGCTCACGCTGGAGGAATCGCCCGCCGAAAGCGCGGCGCGCCGCCTGGCCAAGGCCGATCTGGTTCACTACCGCGAAGAGGCGCTGCAGGTGTTCAAAGGCGGTAGCGAGGACGTGGCCTATTACACCAACAGCATCCATCTTTCCGCCGATGCCCCGGTTTCGCTGGTCGAGCGCATCCGCAAGCAGGCGAAGTTCCACAGCCTGATTGAAAGCGGGGCCATCACCCACGCCTTCATTGGTGAGGAGCGTCCGTCGCCCGCCGCCATTGAAACGCTCATCCGCGAAACCTTCTTCCGCACGCAATCCGCGCAGGTGACGCTCTCGCCCGAATTCACGTATTGCCTGGATTGCGGGCACAATATGCGCGGGCTGAAGGAAACCTGCACGGCCTGCGGATCCGCGCACACCGAAGGCGAAACCCGTGTGGTGGGCTATTTCAGCAAGATCAGCAACTGGAACAAGAGCAAGCGGCTTGGGGAACTGCCCGCGCGCCAGCGCGGCCAATACGCCGTGGAAGCCGCGGAAGGCGTGGCCTGCGATGCGGCCGCGCCGGCTCCTGGCTTGTGCGTGGAACCCCAGCCGGCGGAGGCTTGAGCCATGTCCAAGACCTATCAGATCCATGTCTTTGGGAAGCCCGGCTGCGACAAGTGCCACACCCTGAACGGTCGCTTGAACGATTTGCTGAAGGAGGAAGAGTGGTCCGACTTCGAGAGGATCTACCACGATCTCGAAACCGAATCCGGCCTTGTTGAATTCTGCGAGGCCGAATGCCTGAATCCCCAGCGGGTTCCCGGTTTCTACGTGTCGAAAATCGATCCGGTGTCCGGTCGTCACCTTCCGTTGGCCAATCCCACCCCGGGCTCCTCGGATGCGCCCGGCGGCAGCAGCGCCCTCTACACCTGGGTGGGTCTGCAGACGGATTATTCGGCTTCGGGCCGCGGCGTTATCCCGCCCCGCATGATCGAAGCGGTGCTGCGCCGCGCCAAAAGCCTTTGATGTCCGGAGGCACCGTGAATGCCTCTCCCGTTTTCGGCATGCTGCAAAATGCCTCGATGGTGGACTATCCCGGCAAGATGGCGGCGGTTTTCTTTCTATCCGGCTGCAATTTCCGCTGTGGCTTTTGCCACAACGCCAACCTGATGCAGGATGTCCACGCCTCCGGCCTGCCCTGGTCGGAAGTGGAAGCCGCCTGCAAGCGATTTCGCGACAACTGGGTGACCGGTGCGGTGGTCACCGGCGGCGAGCCCACGCTGAATCCGGGCGTGGGGCAGGTGGTGGAAAAATTGCGGGAATGGGGGTTCTCGGTCAAGCTGGACACCAATGGTTCGCGCCCCCGCGTGCTGGAAAAGCTGCTGCCGCAGATGGACTATGTCGCCATGGATGTCAAATTCGCCCCGGAGGACTACCCTGAACTCGCCGGATTTGGGGAAACCGGCGTTTTGACGGAATCCATCCAACTGATCCAGACGCGAGCCAAATCCTATGAATTCCGCACCACGGTCATCGAGGCTTGGCACAACGAAGAGAAGATGCGGGCCATCGGTGAATGGGTGAAGGGGGCCCGGCTCCATGTGCTGCAAGCTTTTGTTCCCCGCGCCGATTTGCCCAGTCCCGCCTGCCGCAAGATGCGCGAGACCCGTTCCGAGGTCATGCACCCGCTGGCCGACGTGTTGCGCCACTATGTGGACCGGGTCGAAATCCGCGGCGAGTTTTAGGATTTTTCTGCCATGGTGCTCCTTTTCCATCCCTTCGAGCCCCGGGGAAAAAGGGATACAGTTTTATAAAATAGTATCCCTTTTCCGGGGAGGCTGAAAAAGGCGACGGAATCTGCGCGAAAATGTTTTGCATTGTGTGGAAAACGGATTACAACTCCCCCCCGATAAATGGATCCCATCTCTCCAGAAAAAATAGCAGCGGCGTGCTGCGGCCAGTGGCAGCGGATGCCTTCGGGGCCGCTGTGCTCCGTTTGCGTGGATAGCCGGCGCGCCGGACCGGGATCGCTTTTCTTCGCGCTGAAAGGGGAAAAGGCGGATGGACACGATTTTCTTCCGGCCATTGCTTCGGCAGGGGCGTGTGCGGTGGTGCGAGCCGATGTTCCGCTTTCGCAACTACCCGCAGACGGATGTTTCCTGCGCGTGGAAAATGTGCTGGCGGCATTGGGGCGCTTTGCGACGGCCTATCGCTTGTCCATGCCGGCGCGCCTTGCGGGCGTGACGGGCAGCGTGGGCAAGACATCGACCAAGGAGCTGGTGGCCGACGTATTGTCGTGTCTTGGGAAAACGGCGCGCACGTCGGGCAACTTCAACAATGAAATCGGCCTGCCATTGAGTCTTTCCGGGTTGACGAAGGATTGCGCGTATGGCGTTTTCGAAGCGGGGATCAGCCATCCGGGCGAAATGGCGCCGCTGCGCGACATCCTTCGGCCCGACATGGCGGTGATCACGCGCGTGGGGCCCGTCCACATCGAGTTTTTCGAATCGGTCCGCGCCATTGCGGAGGAGAAGGCGGCCTTGCTGGAAAAATTGCCTCCGGACGGGTTTGCGGTGCTGGATTTTGATGACGAATTCTTTGACGTTTTGCGTGCGCATTCATCCGCGCCCGTGGTGACGTGCTCCCTGAAAAGCCGAGAGGTGGATTATGCCGGCGATCCGCAGGAAGACGGCCATTTGTGGGTGTTTGAGCGGGCCACGGGGGAGAGTGCGGTGCTTCCCGTTCCGCCCCCGGGCGCGTACATGGCGGAGAATGCGCTTCGGGCGGTGGCCGTGGGGCGCAAATGCGGGGCCACATGGGAGATGCTGGCCGGGGCCTTGGGCAAGTCGCGCTCCGTGGGCATGCGCTGGGCCGTGGAGGACGTGGCGGGGTGGACGGCGATCAACGATGGCTACAACGCCAATCCCATCAGCCTGCGCGCGGCTTTGAAGGCGTTTGCCACCTGGCCGACGAAGGGAAAACGGTTTTTGACCATTGGGCCCATGCTGGAGCTGGGGCGGCTTGAACGGGAAGAACACGAACAGGTGGGGCGGTTTGTGGCGACGGGGAACTGGGCGGGGGTGGCCGTGGTGCCGTGGAAGTCCCCAGGGGATGCGGCGGCGAAGGCCCTTGTGGAGGGGTTGCAGGCGGCGGGATATCCCGCCGGAAATACGTGCGTGGCGAGGGATCATGCCGAGGCCGCCGCCTGGCTGCGGGAAAGGATTTCGGCGGGCGATGCCCTGCTGCTGAAGGCTTCCCGCGGCGTGCGCATCGAAAAAGTCTTGGAAGAGCTGAAGAAAGCGAATTGAAATGCTGTATTACCTGTCCAATTTGTCGGATCTGTTTACGCCGTTGAATGTGTTCCGCTACGTGACGTTTCGCGCGTTCATGGGCGCGGGCACGGCGTTTTTTATTTCCTTGTTGATCGGACGCTGGATGATTGGCCGTCTGAGGGCGTACCGGATCGGGCAAATCGTGCGCCGCGAAAAGGAGATGGACGCCATCGGACACGGCGGCAAGGCGGGAACGCCGACAATGGGCGGGGTGCTGATTCTGTTCACCACATTCCTTTCCTCGGTGTTGTGGTGCCGGTCCTCGAATCCCCAGGTGTGGCTGGTGGCGGCCACCATGCTGTTCATGGGCGGCATCGGGTTCATGGATGACTGGCTCAAGCTGCGCGAAAAAAATTCCAAGGGCCTGAAGGAATGGCAGAAGATGTCGTTGCAGGGGCTTTGGGTGGTGATTGCGTTTCTGGTGATCGAAGCGGTGCCCGGAACCCGTCCCTATGCCCGCCAACTCATGGTGCCGTTTTTGAAAAGCCCGATCATCATGGATCTGACGATTCCGGGTGCCTTGGTTTTCATGTATCTGGTCCTGGTGGGAACCACCAATGCCGTGAACCTGACCGACGGGCTGGATGGACTGGCGGCAGGATGCGCCAGCACGGTGTCGGCGGCCTATCTGGTGCTGGCCTATGTGGCCGGCAACGTGATTTTTGCCGGATATCTGCAGGTGCCGGCCATCAGCGGGGCTCATGAGCTGGCGGTGTTCTGCGGCTGCCTGCTGGGATCCGGTCTGGGTTTCCTGTGGTGGAATGCCTATCCCGCCAAGGTGTTCATGGGCGACACCGGCAGCCTGGCGCTGGGGGGAACAATTGCGATGATTGCCATTCTCATCAAGCAGGAATTGACGCTGTTGATTGTGGGCTTTGTCTTCCTGCTGGAGGCGTCCAGCGTCTTGATCCAACGCTACTGGTTCAAGTACACCCGTCTTCGCTTTGGGCAGGGGAGGCGCGTATTTTTGATGGCCCCCATACACCACCATTTCGAAATCATCTCCAAGAAACGAGCGGAGGCGGAGGGGCGTTCGCCGGATTCCGCCGAGAATTCGGTGGTGATTCGTTTTTGGATCGTGTCGATCGTGTGCGCGCTGCTGGGGCTGGCGACCCTGAAAATCCGCTGAGGAAACCGTGAACAGGGTTACGCGTGCGTTGGTGTGCGGGCTTGGCGCGAGCGGCATGGGAGCTGCCCGCCTGTTGCGCGCGGAGGGGGCGGCGGTGCTGGCCGCAGATGAACGGGACACTCCGGAGGGACGTTCCAACGCGGAAAGCCTGAAGGCGCTGGGATGCGACGTTGTGCTGGGCGTCGGCTTGCCGCCTGGTGGGGAATTCGATTTGGCGGTGGTGAGTCCGGGTCTTTCCGTCGACGCGCCGTTCCTTTCGCATCTGCGCCGCCGGGCCATTCCGTTGGTGGCGGAGATGGAGTTGGGGTGGAGCCGCTTCCGGGGCCGGACCCTTGCGGTGACGGGCAGCAACGGCAAGAGCAGCGTGGTGAAAGCGCTGGCGGAGTGCCTGGGCGCCTCGGGCATGCAGGCGGTTCCCTGCGGCAACTACGGATTGCCCGTTTGCCAGGCCGTGCTGGATTTTCCCGGTGCAGATGCGCTGGTGATTGAGGTCAGTTCCTTCCAGTTGGAAACCTGCGGGGCCTTTCGTCCCGACATTGGCGTGCTGATGAATGTGTTGCCCAACCATCTGGATCGGCATGGCACGCTGGAAGCCTATGCCCGGATGAAGTCGAGGCTGTTTGCAAATCAGCGCGAAGACGACTGGGCCTTGACGCCCTGCGAATGGAGCCAGCGTTTTCGTGAATGGTCGGGGGGGCGTGGCCAATGGAAGACCTTTGGCTCGGAAGACGGGGTGGATTTTCGATTCATGGAAGGGCGTCTTCAGCAGCGGGCGGGCACGGCAATCGATATTCAGGGCACCTATTTCAGCAACGAGGTGCTGGGCCCCAACGCCGCCGCCCTCCTGGGCGCGGCGATCGCGGCGGGTGTTGCTCCTGCCGTGGTTCAGGAAACGCTTAGCCGGTTCGCGCCCCTGCCGCACCGGGCACAGGTCGTGGGGGAATTCAACGGTGTTCGCTATGTGAACGATTCCAAGGCCACCAATTTGTCCGCCATGATGGCTTCCATTCGAATGCAGGACCGCCCCGTCTGGCTGATTGCGGGCGGGCGTCCGAAAGAAACCGACTTTTCGGCGGCCCTTCCCCTTTTGAAGGAGCGGGTGAGGGGGGTTTTGCTGATTGGCGAGGCTTCGGCGGCGATGGAAGCCGCATGGGGCCATGCCGTTGATTGCGAATGCTGCGGGACGTTGTTCAATGCCGTTGCATCCGCCCGCCAGCGAGCCCGGCCGGGGGATGCGGTCCTGCTGGCCCCGGCCTGCACCAGCTACGACCAGTTCCGGGCCTATGCCGAGCGCGGAAACGCCTTCCGGAAATTGGTCTCGGAAAAAAGTTGAATCCGCGGGGGCGAAGGGACATAATCCGCGCCGCAAAGTTGAAAACCAGTTTATTGAAGAAGCAAGGAGTTGGAAAAATGAGGGTATCTGTTGTTGCCGGTTTGATTGTCGGCGTGCATGTGGCGGTGATTGGTTCCGTGGTGATGACGCAGGGTTGCGCCAGCACGCGGGCGGGCGAAGCCTCTACGACTCCGGCCATGGTGGAGCCTGCTCCCGCCCCGATTCTGCCGCCGTCCGTGGCCGTGGTGGCCCAGCCCCCTGTCCAGCCGATTTCGTTCCCGGCGATCCAGCCTCCGGTGCAGCCGGCTCCGTTGAAGACTTCGGTGAACGTGGAGAATGTCTATGTGGTGAAGACGGGGGATTCCCTGTCCAAGATCGCCTCGGCCCACGGCGTGAGCAGCCGCGAGTTGGCGGAACTGAACCAGATCACCGATCCCAACAAGGTCCGCGTGGGACAGAAACTGATTCTGCCCGACCACTCGAAGCCCTCGCAGTCGCAGCCCGCTGAGAAGTCGGCGGCCAAGGCGTCCTCGAAGGAAACCACCGCTTCCGGAGCCACCTATGTGGTGAAGGCGGGCGATGCCCTTTCGAAGATTGCCGTTCAGCATGGCGTGAAGTCCAAGGATCTGATGGCGGCCAACAACATCACGGATGCCAACAAGATCCGCGTGGGCCAGAAGCTGGTGATCCCCGGTGCCAAGGCGGCGGATAAGGCCGCCCCGGCCAAGAAGGAAGAAAAGGCCGCGGAGAAGAAGGACGTGGAGAAGGCGGCGGCGCCTGCCGTTGAGCCTCTTCCCGCCCCGGTGCCGGAAGCGGCTCCTGCGGTGGTTCCGCCGGTTGCGCCTGCGGCTCCTGCCCCTGCGGCCGCCCCTGCGGCTGCGCCGAGCCCGAGCCAGGATGCCATGCTGGACTACACGGTCCAGGATGGTGATACCGCGGAAGGTATTGCCCGCTTGTTCGTGGTGCGCAAGGCCGACATCCTCCGCGTGAACAACATTCCGGATGGTTCGGACGTCAAGGCCGGCCAGAAGATCAAGATCCCCCCTTCCAGCCTGTAGCCCATCCGCCCTTCGGGGCATGGTGAGGACGCCCGGCCCGAAAGGACCGGGCGTTTTTCGCAGAAGGAGTCGAGCGGTGAAAGCGAGCGCAATCTTGATCCTGGTGGTGGGCATCCTTGTCCTGTTCGGACTGGTTATGCTGGAAAGCACCAGCGGGCCGCAGGGCGAAAAGCTCTTTGGCGACCCGAACTACTTCACGATTCGCCAATTGGCTTGGATGATCATGGGTTTGGTTGCGGCCGTCATATCCACGCGGGTGGATTACCACCGCTGGATGAAGCTGGCCTGGCCCATGCTGGGGGTGACGCTGGTCCTGCTGGTTCTGGTCTATGTGCCGGGCATCGGTCTCGACATCAAGGGCAGCCACCGGTGGGTCCGGCTTCCCGGCGGATTTTCCTTTCAGCCGTCGGAGCTGGCCAAATTCGTGGCGATCAATGCGTTGGCTTTCTGGTTTGGAAGCAAGAGCCGCTTCAGAAACAAGTATGTGAACGGCATTTTGCTGCCGGGATGCATTCTGGGGTCCATGCTGGGGCTGATCCTGCCGGAGAGCGATTACGGCGCGACCATTCTGATCGGCGCGACGGGCGGGGCCGTGATGTTCGTGGCGGGGGCTCCCTTCCTGGTCATTACCATTTTGGGCCTGCTGGCGGGGGCCGGGCTGGGCACGATGATTCTGCACAATCCCGAGCGCCTGGGCCGCGTGATGGCCTTCTTGGAACCCGAAAAATACATGGATGGCGAAGCCTACCAACTGATGAACGCACTCTATGCCTTCGTGGCGGGCGGGCCCTTTGGCGTGGGCTTGGGCCAGAGCCTGCAGAAGCGGTTTTACCTTCCGGAGGCCCACACCGACTTCATCTTCGCCATCATTGGCGAAGAACTGGGCTTCATCGCCTCGTTCGGCGTAGTGCTGCTGTTCGTGGTTTTCCTGCTGTGCGGCCTGCGCATCAGCGGCCGCGCACCCGATATCGGCGGCCGTCTGATGGCGTTTGGCATCACCGTGCTGATTTCGCTCCAGGCCGCCATCAACATCGGCGTGGTGACGGGCGGGTTGCCCACCAAGGGGTTGCCGCTGCCGTTCATCAGTTTTGGCGGCACGAGTCTGATGGTGACGTTGTTCATGGTGGGGGTGCTGCTGAACGTGGCCCGCCAGGGGGCCGGCAAACCCAAGCTGCGGTCTTGAAACGCCCCTTGCCACGGGGCGGTTTTGCGGGTAGGTTTCCGTTTTGTTTTTCATAACGAAGGAGTCGAACATGGCGAAGGTGCTCAAGAAAAATGCGGATGCAGTGGTGAAGGATATCGGGCTGGCCGATTTTGGCCGCAAGGAGATCGATCTGGCCGAGCACGAAATGCCGGGGCTGATGTCGGTACGCGCGGAATATGCGAAGGCGCAGCCGTTGAAGGGCGCGCGCATTTCCGGCTCGATCCACATGACGATCCAGACGGCGGTGCTGATCGAGACCCTCCAGGCTCTGGGCGCGCGCGTCCGCTGGGCGAGCTGCAACATTTTCTCCACCCAGGACCATGCCGCCGCCGCGATTGCCGCGCGCGGAACGCCGGTTTTTGCCGTCAAGGGCGAGACGCTGGAAGAGTACTGGGACTACACCGACCGCATCCTCGACTGGGGCAAGGAAGTGCCCAACATGATCCTCGATGACGGCGGCGACGCCACGCTGTTCGTTCATCTCGGCTACAAGGCCGTCCAGGAAGGGCTCCAAGTATTGGATGGTCCGTACGGCAGCGAAGAGGAGGAAATCCTCAAGGCGCAGCTCCGCAAGGCCGTGAAGAAGAATCCCGACCGCTTCCTCAAAATGGCCAAGAGCATCCGGGGCGTGACGGAGGAAACCACGACGGGCGTGCACCGCCTCTATCAGATGGCGGCCCGCAAGGAGCTGCTCTTCCCGGCTTTCAACGTCAACGATGCCGTCACGAAATCGAAGTTCGACAACATCTATGGCTGTCGCCACTCGCTGGTGGATGGACTCATGCGGGCGACGGATGTGATGATCGCCGGCAAGGTGGCCGTGGTGGCGGGCTATGGCGACGTGGGCAAGGGCTCGTGCCAGTCGCTCAAGGGGCAGTGCGCTCGCGTGATCGTGACGGAAGTCGATCCCATTTGCGCGTTGCAGGCGGCCATCGATGGCTATGAAGTCATGACGATGGATCAGGCTTGCACGGAAGGCGACATCTTTGTCACCACGACGGGCTGTTGCGACGTCATCACCGAAAAGCACATGCTGAAGATGAAGAACCTGGCCATCGTGTGCAACATCGGACACTTCGACAGCGAAATCCAGACGGCGGCGATGAAGAAATACCGCTGGGAGGAGATCAAACCCCAGGTGCACCGCATCTGGACGAAGAAGAACAAGTCGCTGCTGCTGCTGGCGGAAGGCCGCCTGGTGAACCTGGGCTGCGCCACGGGGCATCCGAGCTTCGTGATGAGCAACAGTTTTTCCAACCAGACTCTCGCGCAAATCGAGCTCTTCACGAATGCGGAGAAGTATCCCGTGGGCGTGTACACCCTGCCGAAGAAGCTGGATGAAAAAGTGGCTCGTCTGCACTTGGCGCATCTCGGCGTGAAGCTGGATCGCCTCAGCCGCAAGCAGGCCGCCTATCTGGGCATTTCGGCGGATGGACCGTACAAGCCGGATCATTACCGCTACTAACCACATGAAGATCGCGTTGCAGGGATTGCTGCCGGAAGAGTTGCAATCTCTTTGCAGGGACGCCGGACAATCCGCCTTCCGCGGCGGCCAGCTTTGGCAATGGCTCCAGATTCAGGGCGCAACCCGGTGGGAGCAGATGGGCAACCTGCCGCGCGCGCTGAAGGAAAATCTTGCGCAAACGCATACCCCGGAGCCGGCCCGGATCCTCCAGGAATCGGGCGATCCGGGCGGCACGCGAAAGTGGCTGGTCGGGTTGGACGATGGCGAAAGCGTGGAGACGGTACTCATTCCCGCGCGGGACCGGAACACGGTGTGTGTCTCCACCCAGGTGGGGTGCCGGATGGGCTGCGCCTTTTGTGCCAGCGCCAAGTGCGGCTTCGCGAGAGGGCTTTCGGCCGGGGAAATCGTCGCCCAGGTGCAGCTCGTGGCGGTGGCGCTGGGGCGGAGGCCGGACAATGTCGTCTACATGGGCATGGGCGAACCGTTTGATAACTATGATGCTGTGCTCAAGTCGGTGCGAATTCTCAACCATCCCGACGGACTGAACATCGGTGCGCGGCGCATCACCCTGAGTACCAGCGGTGTCCTTCCGGGCATTCGCCGCCTGGCCGGAGAGGGGCTTCAGGTGGAGCTTTCGGTTTCGCTCCATGCGCCGAATCCCGGGATCCGCCGCCGGTTGATGCCCATTGAAAATAAATATCCGATGGACGATTTGCTGCAGGAGTGCGCAGACTACACGTCGCAGACGAAGCGCCACATCACCTTCGAATACACTCTGGTCAAGGGCGTCAACGATTCCTTGCACGATGCAGAGGAGCTGGCCGCGCGCCTGCGGCGGTTTCCCTGCCGCGTGAATTTGATTCCGCTGAGTCCCGTGGAGGAATTTGCGGGTGAAACGCCTCTCCGCGCGGACATGGAAGCCTTCTTGCGTGTGCTGGAAAAACGCGGAGTGGAGGGAACCCTGCGCGAATCCAAAGGCAAGGGCGTGGATGCTGCCTGCGGGCAGTTGCGGCGAAGACATCTCCCCGGTGCGGCGACCTGATTCGGCGCATCTTCAGAACCGAAGCCCCTCCAGCCCGGCTTACCCAGAAGGTTTGCCTACCCGAGACCTGAAAGATCGATTAGGGATAGGGCGAGGCATCCCTGCCGAGCCGGGCAGCAGCGGGCGGGATTACGATGACGGTTGGGTGCCGAAGTCCCTCCGCGCCTTTGCGTCTCTGCGGGAGAAACGGATTGGGGTTCGGTTTGGGCGATTTGCCAAGACGGCAGAGTCGCTTGCCTTGCAAGTAAAGCCGATACAATAATTGCCGAGGAAAGAGCAAAGGATTGCGATTCTGCCTTCCTGTCGTTTGTTTTGCGCTCAAGTTGGCCCGATGTGAAGTTGGGTCGGTTGCTTATCAGGCCCATTCTTGAAAAAAACTATGAGCAAAAAATGTCATGTCATTTTCCTTGTGATCATGCCTTGACCTCCCGCACTCTGGACACACGGGCAGAGGAGTGTCCATCGTGCCCGGATATGATTAGGAGGATGAGTTGAAAAGCGTGGAGGCAATCAAAACATTAAATCATAGGACTGACCCCTTTTCTCGCATCAAAACAGAACGTATTTCATGGGTGTTAATGGTACTGCTTCTGCTTTCGGTGGGCCTTCGGCTTCTCTTGGCGTTTACGGTAATGACTGGGAACTCGGTATATACCTTCGTCTGGGTGGTTCGTTGGGGTGGATGGTTGGAATTGCTGGCGAATTTGGAAGTGCTGATACGGCAGCATTCAAAGATTTTTCGATGAGCTACGACATTTCAACGCCGGTTTCTGGCGGCTCTAAAATCTGGAATGATGATGCTTATGGCTGGGCTTATCTGACCCCGGGAAAATTTGGTGCTACACATACAGAGTCAGGGACTTTTACTGCTGGCATTTCGGCTCCAACACCGGAAGAAAAAGCTGCCACATCAATTAAATTAGAATCCGACATCCGAAATCTTAACAGCCTGAATGGG
>CAYNHA010000111.1:0-10625 GCA_964397035.1 uncultured Verrucomicrobiota bacterium | reverse complement strand
TCTTTTGGTTTCTAACTTGGTTTCTATTACTACACAGCTCTTAAGAGCTGTGTATAAGTAGTAGTTAAAAGACTTTAACTACTATACACACTACTACGTAGTGTGTAGTTAGTAGTTATATAACTACTAGTATCTACGCTCCCTCACCGGGAGCGTTGTCAAGGGTAGCATGCTGCCTGGCACCCGTGCAAGCCGGACGCCTTGCACGTCCGTTGTCACCCGAACGGTTGATCCGGGAACGACCGTTCGTCCGGCTCCGGATGCTACTGACCGACCGTCCGTCGTGCTCACCGGCCGCACACGCCGTGCTCCGGCTTGACTCCTTGGCGTCGCCGTGCAAGCGTCCTCCTCGCCGCTGGTCGCCACACCCGGCGACCGAGCGATTACACCGGGGAGATGTGATGATCGAAGACGATCGAATCGTCCGTTGCGGGGGTTCCATCCTGGCCCTTGTCGACGACAGGGCCGCGCTGTGGTACAACCCCGGAGCGGACGACGATTTCGTGTCAACGTGGGACGACTTGATTCGCAGGCTCGATGTGCTAGGCTTTACCGAGGTCGCAGAAGAACCCGACGCAGTGATCAACGAATACGTTGTCTGGCTTCTCAGAAAGGGCCACGATGTCCGACTGCCCGAGCCGCGAGGCTCCGAAGCACCTGAGCTTCAGCAGCCTGTCCACTCTGGCTGACTGCCAGGAGAGATTTCGGCTGACCCGGGTCATCGGAATCCGCGAGACTCCGAGCTGGGCGACCATCGGGGGGTCGACCGCCCACGCAGTCACCGAAGCGCAAGACCTCTACGAACTGTGCGGCATCGACAACGGAAAGCCCCGGGACTTCAACGAGGCTCTAGCCCTGGAGCTTGAGCACCAGCTCAAGCGCAACGAGATCACCGAGGATCAGGTTCGCGTCACCGGCCGGAAGTCGGCGCAGTGGCCGGACAAGGAGAACCGGAAGTGGTGGGAAGTCAACGGTCCCGCGATGGTCAACCGCTGGCGGAACTGGATCAACAGCAACGGCTACACGCTGTGGGTCAGCCCTGACGGAGAACCAGGCGTCGAGCTCGAACTTTCGGAGGACGTCGCAGGGCACGGCTTCAAGTCTTTTGTGGACAGAGTGCTACTCAGCACCGATAACGCTCTTGTCATCACGGACTTGAAGTTCGGTGCGAGGAAGCCCTCCTCGCCAAAGCAGCTCGGTTGGTACGCACTCCAGCTTTCTCGCAGGTTCGGTGTCACTTCTGACCTGTGGGGGACGTACTGGTTCGGGCGTGAAGGTGGCAGCAGCATCCCCGACCATCTGAACAAGTACTTGGATGGTCGCCTCGACTGGGAGGCGGAAGCCGCCTGGGATGTCATCGACAGGGGCAAGTTTCTTCCCTCGGAGGGCGACCACTGCAACTGGTGTGGCGTGAGGGATCACTGCTGGGCGAAGGGCAACGACCAGTGGAAGCCGTATTGGCGCGCAGCGTTGAAGTGAGTGGACGAGCGGTAGGGGAATATATGCAGTACGTTGGTGGAAAATCCAGATCTGCGCGATTCATAGCGGAAGAAGTTGCGAAGGCAAGAAGGCCCGAACAGGACAGGATAGTTGAACCGTTCCTGGGTGGTGGAGCTTCGTTCAGCAGGCTCGCTCCGATGTTTGATCATGCCCTTGCATGTGACGTGGTGCCCGATTTGGTCGAGATGTGGAATGCCGCGATACTTGGCTGGGTTCCGCCATCACATGTTTCGGAAGAGGAGTATTCGCGGCTTCGCCATGCTGAACCTTCCGCTCTTCGCGGGTTCGTTGGGTTCGGATGTTCCTTTGGCGGTAAGTGGTTCGGTGGGTACGCACGCTCGCGGTCCGGAGCGGCACCAAACTACAACTATGCAGCTGGCGCGTCGAGATCCGTCGTAAAGCAGGCAGCGCTAATGCGTCACGCGAATATAGGACTGATGGATTACCGAGAGCTAGAAATCCTCCACACGGACGTCGTGTATTGCGATCCCCCGTACTCCGGGACAACTGGATACAGCTCAGCCGGCGAATTCGATAGCAATGAGTTCTGGCGGATTGCGGAGAGGTGGGCAACATCCGGGGCGACCGTGCTTGTAAGTGAATACACTGCCCCGAAGAGCTGGTCATGTGTTTGGCAACGTGGATTGCCAAACTATCTTCGCGGAACAGGGCAGGTTAAGAACGAGAGAGTGGAGAGGTTGTTTGCCATGAGGTGCGAACAATGACGGTTCTCACTCAGGCCCCGATCGTAGTGTGGGCAGTGTGCACCGACAGCACGGAGTGGGTTCACCCGCTCAAGGAGCTTTACTCCACTGAAGACCAGGCCGAAAAGGCCATGGCAAACAAGCGAGCGGCGCACGCTGTCGCTCGCGCCAAGTTCAAGATCGACTCGGACTGGTACACATACTGGGTCGAACGGGTCGAGATTCCGTAATCCTTGCAGCACCTACCTGAAGGAGATAGTTCAATGGCTGACGATGCACCCATCGCAGTGACGTTCAAGCTCGGCAACGGGAATGAGCCGTGGGTTGTCCTCCGCGCCCAGACCGCCGACCACCTTGACGCCCTGCTCGCTGAGGTCGAAGAGCGCGGCGCCGCGATCACCGCGACGTGGAATGCCCTCAAGGTTTCCGGTGAGATTCAGGCTGTCGGCACCCAGCAGCAGGCCGTACAAGCCGTCCAGCAGGGCCTCGGTGGGCAGGTTGTGCAGCAGCCGGCGCAGCCTCAGGTCGGCTGCCAGCACGGCCCGATGATTCGCAAGTCCGGCATTGGCAAGAACGGCAAGCCGTACGTCGGATGGTTCTGCCCAGCCAATGACAAGACGTGCCCGGCGAAGTGGGGAGAAAACCCCCGGTGATCCGCTCGGGACGGGCGATCAAGAATGCGTCCGCCCCGGCGTTGCCAATGCCAGGTCCCTGGAAAGCGTTGGAGGAGAGAGGCTTCGCCTTCCGGCGAGGAAACCTCCACGGGATGATGGGAAGGTCCGGTTCGTGCAAGAGCACGGCGATCCTCGATTACCTTGTGCGAACCGGCCTCCCGTCACTCTACTTCTCTGCCGACACGGACGTCTCCGATCAGATGCCGAGGGAAATGGCCGCACGTAGCGGCCACTCGGTGAAGGACGTCACGCAGGCAATCGACAACGGATGCGAAGACCTCTACGAGGAATACGCCCGGACGTCGAGCATCGAATGGTGCTTCGAGTCCAGCCCTACCGTCGAGGAAATCTTCTCAGAGGTCCAGGCATACGTCGAGAAGTACGACGCCTATCCGGAGATCATCGTCGTCGACGTTCTCCTGAACGTCGAGGTAGGAAACGACGACAACGGCGGGTTGCGTTACGTCGAGAAGCAGTTGCATCGACTGGCGCGACTCACCAGGGCGGCGGTCATCGTCGTGCATCACACGCGAGAGGTGGGCGACAGCAGATTCCCGCAAGCGAAGTCAGAGATCGACAACAAGGTGGACAAGTTGCTTGAGCGGATTCTCACCGTGGCAATCGACGGAAATGCTTGGCGATGCGCTCCAGTCAAGAACCGCAATGGATGGTGCAACTCCGATGGTAGCAGTTACGTGCAGTTCGAGATCGACCCGTCGAGAGCGAAGCTCTCGGAGTGGACCCAATACAGTCCCTACAGGAGTGCATTGTGATTGAGTTCAAGGCTTGGCCCAAGACGCCCCGCTTGTTCCGCGATGTCGTCATCACGGAAAAGATCGACGGCACCAATGCAGCAATCATCATCGAAGAGTCCGACCCCGATGTTCTCCAGCGCAACGACTGCTACACGTTGCAGCACGGAGGTGTCACGTACAGTATCGGAGCGCAGTCGCGTAAGCGACTCATCACTCCCGCCTCCGACAACTTCGGTTTCGCGAGGTGGGTATACGACAATGCTGGCGAGCTCGTGAAGCTCGGCCCTGGTCACCACTACGGTGAATGGTGGGGTTCGGGTATCCAGCGTGCGTATGGCTACAAGGAGGGCGAGCGGTTCTTCTCGCTGTTCAACACGGAGCGCTGGGCCGACAACGCAGACTTCCCTGACGTTGAGGGACTCGGGCTTGTCCCAGTCCTTTATCGTGGGCCATTCTCGCAGGAGGTGATCGAGGACTGCCTCACCGATCTTCGTCTCCGTGGAAGCTACGTGGACATTCACGCTCCCTTTGACGAATGGCCTGACCCTGAGGGAATCTGCATCTTCCACACGCAGAGCCGCCAGGTCTACAAGGTTCTCCTCGAGAACGACGAGATCAGTAAGACGGAAGCCGGTGCGGCGTGAGCCGATCGAAGGCGATCGGGACAAGTCAGGGTGAGACGCCGTTCGTCAACTGGGCGAAGGAGAATGGGTTCCCGTTCGCTCGGCGCCTCGCCCTCTCGGGAAGCACCGACGAGGGCGACGTGCTTCTCGATCCTGTCGCCAATGACGTCATCGTCGAAGTGAAGGCCGGTAAGGTCGCGGAGCGGTCCGAGCCGGCATGGCTCGCTGACGCGATGAGTCAGCTCGACGCAGAGGCGGAGAACTTCGGCGCACGCCGGGCGTTCCTTGTCACCAAGCGCAAGGGATACGGTGAAAAGCGCGTCGGTGAGTGGTGGGCATGGGTTCGGCTGAACGTGCCTGATGAATACCCCGATGACGAGCCGGGCTACTCGCTGTTCTCTCGCCCTCGATCGGGCCGTGCCACCTTTCCGGTGCGGATGACCGTTGCTCAGGCCGTAGGGCTACTCAGAAACGAGGGGTACGGGGCAAAGCCATGAACCATCTAAGCACATTGGGGACATTGTAATGCAGCATGAACTTCACCGTTCGGTCTGATACGGAGATAGCCATGGACACAGAAGAGGTCTACAAGTCCCTCGTCAGGAGCTACGCGGCGAAGTACCCGCAGGAAATGACGGCGTCGGACCACCTCAAGGACGGCAAGCGGGAGCGCCTGTGGGGAATCATCCTCGGCATGCGCTACTTCCTCGAAATGACCTGGGGCGAGCAGTTCGTCCACTTCGACTACTGCGAAATCGACGACGAGATTAACGGGCTCGTCATGGATGACGTCGTCGAAGAACGCAAGCGACTGAGCGCCTAATGCCACAAGGACCTGAGGCTGTCCTCGAAAGGTGTGGCATCAGGTTCCGGTCGACACTCGGTGACCAATCAATCCGGTGTCCGGTGCACGATGACCGCACGGCATCCGCCTCATTGAACATCGGCAAGGAAGTCTGGAACTGCCACGCCTGTGGCGCCGGTGGAAGTCTCGTTACGCTACTCGAACTGAAGGAGGGGATCGACCATGCAGCCGCTCTCGCAATCTATGCGGACCTCACTGGAACAGATGGTCGCCGCAGCGGAGCGGAATGCCGGGCACCTCGAATATCTTCAGGGAAGGGGTATCGACCGAGAATCAATCGCAGACTTCAGGCTGGGGTTTGTCGACGACCGGGACTCTGAATACAACGGGTTCGTCACCATCCCGTACCTTATGCCCGATGGGCATCCGGTTGCCGTGAAGTTCAGGAACCTCGACCCCGACGGCAAGCCGAAGTACCTGAACATCGGCGGGTCCAGTTCGAGGTTGTTCAATCCGAGGGCTTTCCATCAGGACGTGGATTGTATCCACGTCACCGAAGGCGAGTTCGACTCGATCATCCTGTCGCAGTGTGGGTTCACTTCGGTAGCGGTTCCAGGCGCTACACAGTGGCGGGATTCGGAAGACGACAAGCGTGCCTCCAGGTGGAGGACGCTGCTCAAGGATTACGATACGGTCTACGTGTGGGCCGATAACGACACGGCCGGGAAGGGCCTCTACGAAGCGATCAGTGATTCACTGACCAACGCCGTGAGGGTCAAGTTCCCGGTTGAGTTCAAGGACGTTAACGAATACTACCTGGCGTGCGGTAGCGACGCCATTATGGAGTGCGTGAAGTGACTGACAAGGTTGGGCCTGAGGGCGAGTGGGTTGAGGTCGGGCCGGGCGAGTACGTGGGCCCGGGTCGACGGAAGTTCGCTTCCGAGTTCGAGGGAAGCAAGCTTATCGGAACCACCTACTACCTGTGGGTTCCGAAGCTTGAGTGGCCTACCGAGCCCGGCACGGAGATCGTGTTCCGGGGCCGAACGTCTTGCGTGGCCATCGATGCAGTTGTTCTGCCGCCAGGTTACCGCTATTACCTCACTACCAAGGCGGGGTCGCTGCTCCTCGACACAGTCAAGAACAACCCCGATATCGAACTGATTGAGGTGAAGAGCAAGTGAGCCATACTCTTAAGGTCGTAATCCCCGAGCAGGCGTTCGAGCTTGAAATCTCCAACGAAGAATGGGGAGACTGGGGATGCGAGGACATCAGTGGCGCACCTGGCGTCGTTGACTATTTCGACTACTTCGTGTCAGACCTTGAGGTTGAGCACGAATACTACCTTGACGGTAAGGAGATGCCCTGGTGAGCGATGTCGTCAAGCTCCAGATGTGGACTCCTGCGCGCGAGGCGCAGCAGTACGAGGTTGAGATTCCGAAGAGCGAGTGGGACCAGTGGGTCGAAGGGCTCTACCTCGACAGGCGCGAACCTGACGGAATGATCGACGTCGGCGGGTGGTTCTGTGAAGTCGAGCTGATCGACCCGGCCGGTAGCTTCGTGAAGGGATTCAGGTACACGGTAGACGAGGTGGAGGTGTGAACATCGACGAGATCAAGGTCGGCGATCGAGTCAGGGTCGCCAAGGAATACACTGGCACCGGAGCCAGGATTCCATACTCCGGCGCCATCGGGACGGCGGTCCGCGTCAGCGAAGTCGACAACATGTTCCCGATCCTTGTTCAGTTCGCTCGCGACAGCAACGACAAGTACTGGTTCGACCCGGAAGAGTTGGTTAAGGAATGAGCTGGGTGTTCGCAACACGGGCGCGCTACGGCGAGGCAGCCATAAGCAACGAGACGAGGCGGTTGACTCACATCGGTGGGACCGATGAGATTGTCTACGAAGTGCTGCTGGAGAATGACGAAGTGACAGACGATGACGGACCTGGATTGGCTGGACCTGATTCGGCACTTACAGGGGCTCGGGTTGACGGTGACGAGCCTGAACCGGAAGACGGGGGAACTGACAGTCAAGGTCCCAGAAGGCCGGGGTACGTAGCCATCCCTCGCGGTGAATGGATCAAGGTTTGTGAGATCGACGCCGTCTCGGATGATGGTCTGGCCTGGGCCGGGGGCGAAGAGTTGTTCCGCACAAGGAGCGGGATTCAGGCTAGCCGTATCGCCAAGGCTTTGACTTCTGCGCAGTAGGTGTTACTGTAGTACCAGGCCGTCGGAGATGTTACACATCCCTGGCGGCCTGGTCTGCTTTGTAGATACCTAACTGGAGGTGGTCTTGTGTTCCTCAAGATCTACGCCGTCATCTGCCTCATCCTTGCAGCCGCATTCTTCGCCTACTGGGCGAGGGCCATGGTCATCAACTACGGCCGACTCCCCGAGCACGAGAAGGACCGTACGGTGGCGGTGATTACAGCCATCGTGGTCGCCATCGCGATGCTCATCTCGGCGGCTGAGCTCTCGGCCGCCGTCTGGATTTCGGTGTCGCCCCGTTGAGCGGCCCGAAGGTTCTCACGCTCGACATCGAGACGAGCCCGAACCTGGCGCACGTGTGGTCGCTGTGGAAGCAGAACGTCTCCCTGTCACAGCTCATGCAGTCCGGGCAGGTTATCTGCTTCGCCGCCAAGTGGCACGACAAGCCGAAGGTTACGTTCCACTCGGACCACCATGACGGGCATGACGAGATGGTGCGCCATGCGCACCGACTCGTCGACGAAGCCGACGTCGTTGTCCACTACAACGGCCTGGCGTTCGACATGCCCCACCTGCGCAGAGAGTTCCTGCTCGCCGAGCTGGCGCCACCGTCTCCGGTGCAGGAGATCGATCTTCTGAAAGTGGTGCAGAAGCACTTCCGCTTCACAAGCAACAAGCTCGCTCATGTCACAGAACAGCTTGGCCTTACCGGGAAACTGTCGCACAGCGGACACCAGCTTTGGGTGGACTGCATGAACGGCGACCAAAAGGCGTGGGACACGATGCGTCGCTACAACAAGCAGGACGTGGTGACAACCGAAGAGCTGTACGACAGGCTGCTCCCGTGGATCACCGGCCACCCGCATGTCGGCCTCTACGACGGTGAAACGTACTGCTGCCGCAACTGTGGCAGTAAGGACGTCCAGAAGCGCGGGTTCAGATACACCGCATACAGCAAGTATCAGCAGGTGCAGTGCAACAAGTGCGGGTCTTGGTCCCGCCACACCGCTAGAGAACTTGGGGTGAAGGTCGGTTGACTTGGCTAATAATGATCGCGCTTGTTGTTGTGCTCGTGTGGTTGATGCAACCGGCCCCGCACCCTGGTTACCGACCGGGCCGGAAGCCCATCCCAGATTTCAAGAACCCGCCTAGCTCTCTTCGCAGGGAGACCCGATGACTATTGACGACGAAACCACGGAGTTCTTGACTCCGATCTTCGCCTCTGTGGCGAAGGGTGTGTGGTCCTGCAACAAGGGGTATGTCGACAGGGACGACCTCACTCAGGAGTGCTGGATGTGGTTCCTGTCCACTCCGTCCCGCCAGCGCCAGGTGGCCGAGCTCCTGGCCGACGACAAGCCGAAGCTCGCTGCGAAGGTGGCCCGCCGTGGCGCCTGGGCGAAGTGTCAGCAGGTGGCGCGCGCCGAGAAGGCGGCGAAGGAAGGGTTCTCCGTCGAAGACGAGGCGTTCTACTCGCCGTCCCTGCTGATGCAGGTTCTTCCGGCAGTCCTGAATGACGACCCGAGCATGGGGCGGCTGAGGGAGGACGGCTCCAGCGCAGCGCGCGAGCCCGGTGAGATCGTCGCCAAGACTGACCCCGCCGAGGGGAACACGTGGCTTGCCATGCTGGCGGACGTGAGCAGGGCTTGGTCGGATGTCGCGCTCGACTACAACGAGCGCCTGGCGCTCGATCTGTGGCTGGGGCAGGGGCACACCCAGACCGAGATTGCCAGGTCCATGGACGTGGCCCAGCAGACGGTTTCCCGAATGTGCGAGAGAGCCCTTAGGCGCCTCTGTGAGGCGCTTGGAGGGGATGACCCGTGGGTCTACTCGGACCCCACGGATGAGGCGCTCAGAGAGCGCCCTGGCGTGCATTCGGGGAGGTCCGGCATGGAGCAGGAGGTGACGGCGTGAGCAAGAAGAAGAAGGGCGATGAGGACCACTATGACGTGGTCGTCACCGACGACACCGCATCTGCCACATGCTGGTGCGGGTCCGAGATCACCGGGCCGACGAGCATGGTGAAGAAGTTCCTGAAGCGACACGAGCACGAGAACCCGAGGAACGAACCTCCAGGGTTTCGAGTGTGACAAAACAGAAATGGCCCCCCGGCCAGGCTGAGCGCCTGAAACCGGGGGGCGTTCTGTTGCTACGGCACGGCCCACTCCGACTTGTAGTCGGGGTGGTCGGCGTAGACGGCGGCGATGGATCGAACCGTGCCGCAGGGCCACTCTTCCCACTCGCACTGTGTGCACAGTGTCAAGCCGTCACCGGTGGTTCCCCCGCGCGAATGGATGAGGAGGACTCCGCGCTTTGCCTTCACCTCACGGAGAACGCGGGCAGGGCCGTGAGAGGCAAGCCAGCGAGCCTCGTCTTCATCGAACCCACCGTCATCTTCGCGAAGCACGCTCAACCTGCGAGCGACCGGGGAGTCGCGCACAACTTCCCACTCGCCGCCAACCTCGGCGGCAATCCACGCGCCACCTGCGGGCCAGGCGCCACGGGTCGCCCCCTCTTCCTCGTCGAGGCGTGCGCTCAGGAACGCAATGATCGGGTGTTCGTTCACTGCTCTCCCCTCCCATCATGGTCTGCGCGCACTTCAACTTCGTCGCGGGCGGGTAGGTCACTCATGGAGGTTCGCCACCTTCCACGCCTCGTGTGCAGCGTGGAGTTCGTCGTACTGGTCGGGGGTGAGGGACTGCCACGACGACCGCCAGCCGGGCGAGGGATACGGGTCGAGCCCGTCGCTCCACTCTTCGAGTGGCCCGGACTTGTGCCCACCCGCGTGCCCGTCCGCGAGGAGACACCGCTTAGGTGCGTGGGGCCTGGACAACGGCACGAACACGACGCGGGACTCGCACTGCGCGGCATCGGCGTCGAACCAGCCCGCGAACCGGCCGTTGCCGTCGAAGTACGCCTCGCAGTCCTCGCAGTAGTACCCGCCGTCGTCGCCGGGGTCGGTTTCCTCGTCACAGATGCTGCAATCGGGGCAGCGGGTCTCCGTGTCGGGCGCGGGCTGTCGTGTGGTGGTGATCGTCATGACGTGCCTCCGTGGTGTGGTGTGGTGGGTTGGTTCGATCGTGCCCTGGACGGGTCAGACGGGCGGTTGCGTGAGCGCCGCTGACGCTTCACGCCATGCGCGGGCAGCGGTCGTCTTCGGCAACCCATAGGCTCGGCTGATCTCCGTCTGCGTGGGGATCGGGTGGCCGCCTGCGATGAGTTTCGCGACGACCTCAGCCCGCGTCGGTCCCGCAGTCGCAGGTCTTGCCGCAGGTGTGACCGGCGGGGCGGGGGGCGTTGTAGTTGCAGGACTCGACGGGCCGGTAGCAGCGGGCACACGACGCGAACTGCCCACGCTGAC
>CAYNHA010000110.1:0-12169 GCA_964397035.1 uncultured Verrucomicrobiota bacterium | reverse complement strand
TCTCGCTATTCTTGGCTGCACGCTTTGGCAATATTGATGTCGCAGAGTTTCTTCTGAAGCAACACAAGGCAACGGAAGGATAATGGGGCTGGACGGAGGTGGTGACGTGAAGGATCTATCCTCCCTCCGCCCCTTAGCCTCGTCCGTCTTCCTCCTTGCCAGGGGCATTTCCGTTCCCCAACTCCACCCATCTGCCTGTCAGCGGGGCTTGCTAGACCCAGAGAATTCCCTGCCCCCTCTTTTGGTGGAGAGCCAATGTTTACGGGGCTTTGGAGGGTGGTGGGCGTTACTGGATTTGAACCAGTGACCTCGTGCATGTGAGGCACGCGCTCTAACCAACTGAGCTAAACGCCCTTCCTTGAAAGAAGCGTGGGAAGCATACGGGCTGGCGGGAAAAAGTCAAGCGGCGTGCTTGCGGCGGGGGTGGGGTTGTGGCAGGATTCGGCGCGAATAAGGAATTTATTCAATCAGGAGAGAACTCAATGGCAAATGGCAAGGTGGATATTGGCGGTTGGATTTCGGAGGCGTTCGAGGTGTACAAGGCGAATTTCGCGTTGTTGTGCGTGTCGACGCTGGCGGCCGGGCTGCTGGGTGGTTTTACGTGCGGTGTGTTGGCGGGACCGCTGTGGGCGGGGCTGACGCTGATTCTGCTGCGCGTGCTGCGGAAATCCGAGCCGGCTCCGCAGATCGGCGATGTGTTCAAGGGGTTCGACTTTTTTCTGCAGGCGCTGTTGCTGGTGGTGGTGATCGGCGTGGCGCTGATGGTGGCGAGCTTCGTTCCTTTCGTGGGGCAGCTGGCGGGATTGCTGCTGTTCCCTCTGGTGATGTTTGCGATGTGCCTGGTGGTGGACCGGAAGATGGAATTCTGGCCGGCGATCCTGGCGAGCTTCGAGAAGGCCAAGGGTGAATATCTTTCGCTTTTGGTCTTGTGGCTGCTGTCGAGCCTGATTTCCGGCGCTGGCGCAATCTTGTGCGGCGTGGGTGCGATTTTGACGGCGCCGTTCAGCTCCATTGTCACGGTGGTGGCGTACCGGCATCTGTTTGAAGATGCGGCGGCCGAGGCGGTTCCTGTGCTGGATGCGCCGGCGGTTCCTCCGCAAGCCTAAGGCGACGGTTCCGGGGGCGGAGCGGACAGTTCCCTCGTGGGGGGGAGGGAACTTTTTATTTTTCCATCCAGAGGCCGCCGGTGGCTTCCATCCAGTCCGCCACGCGGTTGGCGGCGGCGGCGATGTCGTTGTCGGAGACGTCGAGACGCAGGACGGGGAGGATGGATTCGCCCACGAGGCGATCCAGGACTTCCTGTTCGCGAACGAAGAGGTGGAGGTCGTCGTACTGCGAGGGTTTGCCGGACACTTCGAGGCGCTTGGCGCGGGCGGCGGCGAAGGAATCGGGGCTGCGGGTGCAGTAGACGATGCGGAAGTTGAGGGGGCGGAGGCGTTCTTCGAGCCAGCGGAAGTCGTAGTTTTTTCCGTGCGTCATGAGCTGGTACATCCGGGTGGAGAGGTGGAAGCGGTCGACGATCCAGGAGTAGTAGCGCTGGAGTTCGAAGAGGCGGGCCCAGGTGGCATAGGTTTCCATGGCCATGGCTTCCTCCTGGGGTTCGAAGTTGATGAGGCCGCGTCCCCAGGGAAAGTTGGTGAAGGCGCACCATTCGCCGGAAACCAGGGGCGAGTGGTAGCGGTAGCGGCGGGGGCCGACGATGCGGGGGTGCTCGTTGAGGGCGAAGGCGATGTCGGTCTTGAAGGTGAGGCGGGTGCCTTCGAGGATGATCTTGGGGGTGAGTTTGTGGCCCATGGCGGCTCCGGTTGGTTTGGTTTTGGCGGAGCATAGCGAATGGGAACGGATTGCGGAAGCGGGAAGGTGGGGGTATCCTAGGGGCTCGTTACATCTCGGTTTCACTGACTTCAAGCGGCGGTGAATCTGCCCGTACGCCGATGGAGGAATATCCAATGTTCAATATTCAAGTTTTGAGGAGAGGTCGCGGATCCGCCGAGACGGGGAATTTCAATGAAACGAGGATGTGTCCCTCAGTGGGTGTTATCGAAAGGATTTTCCAATGGCTGGGAGTCGGAGCATGAAGAACAAGGGCGCCGCGCAGAAAAGGGCGAAGGATTCGGGTGGGGATTGGATTCATCTTCGGGAGGTGAAGGTGCGGTGCGTGCTGGGAGTCTATCCGGAGGAGCGGGTCCGGGTGCGCGACGTGCTACTGAACCTTTCGCTGGAGTGCGACACGCGGGCGGCGGCGAAATCGGACCGGCTCGAAGATGCGCTGAATTACGAGCTGGTTGAGGCGGATGCGATCTCCATTGCGGAGCAAGGGCGATTCCAACTGATTGAGACGTTGGCGGAACGGGTGGCGGAGGCGTGTCTCCGATATCCGAAGGTGAGCCGGGTGCGGGTGGTGGTGGACAAGCCGGGCGCGTTGGTCCATGCCCGTAGCGTGGCGGTGGAGCTGGAACGCCGCAAGTGAAGCCTGGTTTTCCGCGACGGTGCAGGGAAAGCGCGGGGTGACGAAAAAAAAGCGGCGGGCCCGAAGGCCCGCCGTGGTGCGGCGCAAGGCGAATCAGGCGCCGAGCTGCCAGCGAACGAAGCGGCGGATGGAGAACTCGTCGCCGACGGCCTTGCCGACTTCGGCGAGGATGGCGGTGACGGTCTTGTCCTGATCCTTCACGAAGGGCTGTTCGACGAGGCAAATCTGCCCGTAGAACTTTTCGAGCTTTCCGACGACAATCTTCTCGATGATGTTGGCGGGCTTGCCTTCGACTTGCTTGGCATAGATTTCCTTTTCGGCTTGGACGGTCTCCGCCGGGACCTGGTCGCGGGTGATGCAGACCGGATTGACGGCGGTGATGTGCAGGGTGATGTCGGCCAGGAGCGCCTTCACGGCGGGGTGCTGGACGGAGGCGGCGTTCTTGCAGCCAACCTCGACCATGACGCCGAGCTTGCCGCCGAGATGGACATAGGCGGCGATGGCGCCGGTGCCTTGCACGGTATAGCTGATGTTGCGGCGGGCGATGATGTTTTCGCCGATTTCGGCGATCTTGGCATCGACCTTGGCCTTGGCCGTTTCGGCCAGTGCGTTGTCGGCCACGCCGCGCGCGGCCTGGAGCATCTCGGCGACGAACCCCTTGAACTGGTCGTTCTTGGAGACGAAATCGGTTTCGCAGTTGACTTCGATCATGAGGCCGGTCTGGGAGTCGGCGCTGACTTCGGAGGCGATGATGCCTTGCTTGGCGGTGCGGGTGGCCTTCTTGGCGGCGATGGCCATGCCGGATTCGCGCAGGATCTTGATGGCGGCGGCCTTGTCGCCGTTGGCTTCGACGAGCGCTTTTTTGCACTCCATCATGCCGACGCCGGTTTCTTCGCGCAGTTCCTTCACTAGGGATGCAGAAATGTCTGCCATGGGAATTCCTTCTTTTCTGTAATGGGGGGTTGAATGAAAAAGGGGGCAGGGGAAGCCCTGCGCCCCGTATTTCTCTATGCTACTACTCGGCCTTCGGGGCTTCCGGGGCGGCTTCGGCGGGGGCGGACGCTTCCTTGTCGGCCTTGGCCTTGGCGGCGGCTTCGGCCTTGGCGGCCTTGGCGGCGGCGGCGGCTTTGGCGGCTTCGGCGGCGCGGGCCTTGCGTTCCTCGGCTTCGACCTTGGCCTTGGCGGCGGCCTCGGCTTCGGCGGCGGCGCGCTTGCGGGCCTCTTCGGCGGCGATCTTGGAATACTCCATTGCCGCCTGCTGGATGGTGATGCCCACCAGTTCGGCGATCAGCTTGATGCCGCGGATGGCGTCATCGTTGGCCGGAATGGGGTAATCGATCGGGTCGGGATCCACGTTGGCGTCCACGAGGGCGATGACGGGGATGTTGAGGCGGTTGGCTTCGGCCACCGCAATGGCTTCGCTGTTGATGTCCACGACAAACAGCGCGCCGGGGTTGCCGTTCATATCGGCGATGCCGCTGAGGTTGTACTGCAGCTTCTCCAGTTCGTGGCGGAGCTTGGCCACTTCCTTCTTGGGCAGGTTGTTGATGGACCCATCCTTTTCCATCTGCTCGATTTCGCGCATGCGGGCGATGGATTTGCGGATGGTCTCGTTGTTGGTCAGCGTGCCGCCGAGCCAGCGGTTCACCACATAGGGCTGCTTGTTCTGGGTGGCGATGGTCTTCAGGGCTTCCTGGGCCTGCTTCTTGGTGCCGACGAACAGGACCTGGCGGCCGCGCGCGACGGTGTCATAAATGAACTGGCGCGCCTTCTGCAGGCCTTCCAGCGTCTGCACGAGGTCGATGATGTAGATGCCGTTCTTCTGCCCGAACAGGAACTTCCGCATTTTGGGGTTCCAGCGTTTGGTGCGGTGTCCGAAGTGAAGACCTGCTTCGAGCAGGTCCTGAATGCTGACGTCCTGGCGGACGTTGGCCGTAGTCATGGTGACCATGGTGGTTTTCCTCTCTTGATGGCATGTTCCGGCCTTCTTTGTTTTCGGCCGGAAAATCCGCTTTTGTCTCCGCCGGAGGACCGCCGGAGAACTTCGCTTCCGGTTTTGCACACGCAAAACTCGCCGCGCAATCTACGGGAGGGGGTGGGGGAAATCAAGGGGATATTTTGTTGAACAACCTCATTGCGCCGCGACAGGGCGGTCCGTATAGTTCGGGGCACCATTATGAGCACAACACTATATGACAAGGTTTGGTCGCGGCATGTCGTCCGCGAAGAGGCGAATGGATCGGCGCTGCTGTATGTGGACCGCCAGCTCGTGCACGAGGTGACGAGTCCGCAGGCATTCGAGGGGCTGCGGCTGTCGGGGCGGAAAGTCCGCCGCCCGAAGCTGAACGTGGCGACCATCGACCACAACGTGCCCACGGTGGATCCGACGAACATCATGGACCGGATCGCCAAGGCGCAGATCGACATGCTGGAGCGGAACTGCAAGGAATTCGGCCTGGTCCTGCACGGGATCGGTTCCCCCACGACGGGCGTGGTGCACATCATGGCGCCCGAGCTGGGGCTGACGCTGCCGGGCACGACGGTGGTCTGCGGCGACTCCCACACCGCCACCCACGGCGCCTTCGGAGCGCTGGCGTTCGGCATCGGCACGAGCGAAGTCGAACACGTGCTGGCCACGCAAACCCTGTGGCAGCGCAAGAGCCGCTCGATGAGGGCGACCTTTACCGGCAAGCCCGGAAAATGGATCACGGCCAAGGATTTCATTCTGCGGCTGATCCGGGAGATCGGCACGGCCGGCGGGACGGGCAGCGTTCTGGAATATGCGGGCGAGGCCATCCGCGCCCTCGACATGGCGGGACGCATGACGATTTGCAACATGTCCATCGAGGCCGGTGCCCGCGCGGGCATGATCGCGCCCGACGAGACCACCTTCCAGTACATCGCCAGCGGCGACCGTCCCCATGCGCCGCGCGGCGCCGCCCTGGAGAAGGCCATGGCCTTCTGGCGCACGCTGAAGAGCGATGCGGATGCGAAGTTCGACCGCGAGATCGCCATCGACACCTCGAAGCTGGCGCCCCAGATCAGTTGGGGCACGAGTCCGGGAATGGTCGTGGACATCGACGGGGTGGTGCCGGGGCCGAACGACGTGCCCACGGTGCTGCCCGGCGACGTGGAAAAAGCGCTGGCCTACATGGACCTCAAGCCCGGCACGCCGATGACGGACATCCAGGTTGACGTGGTGTTCATCGGCAGTTGCACCAATGGCCGCATCGAGGATTTGCGCGAAGCGGCGGCCGTGCTCAAGGGGCGCCGCGTGGCATCCCGTGTGCAGGCGCTGATTGTTCCCGGATCGGCCCGCGTCAAGGCGCAGGCGGAAGCGGAAGGGCTGGACAAGATCTTTGCGGCGGCCGGCGCCGAATGGCGGAGCCCGGGATGCAGCATGTGCCTGGCGATGAACCCGGACCGGCTCCAGCCCGGTCAGCGTTCGGCCTCCACCTCGAACCGCAATTTCGAGGGGCGGCAGGGACAGGGCGGGCGTACGCATCTGGTGAGCCCGGTGATGGCGGCGGCAGCGGCCGTCGAAGGACATTTCGTGGATGTGCGCAAATACCTCGAAGGAGGAAAGTGAGATGGAACCCGTCAAAAAATTCTCTGGCGTCGTGGCGGTTCTGGAGCGGGCCAATGTGGATACCGACCAGATCATTCCGAAGCAATTCCTGAAGTCCATCGAGCGCACCGGATTCGGTCCGGCGCTGTTCTTCGATTGGCGCTACCACAAGGACGGATCGAACGATCCCGCCTTCGAGCTGAACGATCCCCTGCGCGCGGGCGCCTCGGTGCTGGTGGCCGGCAACAACTTCGGTTGCGGATCGAGCCGCGAGCACGCGGTTTGGGCCGTGCAGCAATACGGCTTCAAAGCGGTGATCGCGCCGTGGCGCGGCGAAGGCGAGAAGCGCATTCCGGGCTTTGCCGACATCTTCCGGAACAACAGCTACGGAAACGGGCTGCTGCCGATCGAATTGTCCTCCGCCGAAGTGCAGTGGATTTTCGATGCCGCCAAGGGCCGGAAGATCGAAGCCACGGTGGATTTGGCCGCGCAAACCGTGACCGTGCGCGGGAAGGAAGAGCGAGTGTTCCACTTCGACATCACGGCCGACGTGAAGGAAAAGCTCCTGAGCGGTCTGGATGCGATTGGACTCACCCTGGTGCACGAGGCGGATATTTCCGCGTTCGAAGCCAAGCACGACGTCCAGATGGCGTAGGACTTTTGCCACAGAGGGCGCAGAGGAGGAATGAGGGATCATGAACCTCATTCTGTTGGAGCCGGATGAAATCGCCGCCGACGGGGCGGCGATTTTGTCTGGGGCGCGGGCACGGCACGTGCGCGAGGTGTTGAAGGCGGAGCCTGGCGAGGAAATTCGCGTGGGCGTGATCGATGGCCCGGTAGGCACGGCCACGGTGATGGAGGATGGAAAAGAGCTTCGCCTGCGTTGCCTGTGGACGGGCGAGCGTCCACCGGTGCCGCGCGTGGATCTTCTGCTGGCGATGCCGCGTCCCAAGGTGATGAACCGCCTGTGGCCCGTGCTGGCGTCGTTGGGCGTGGGACGCATTCTGGTTTGCAATGCCTGGAAGACGGAGCGGAACTATTTCGACACGCACGTGCTGGATCCTGCGCACATCCGCGCCGGATTGATCGAGGGCCTCCAGCAGGCTCGCGACACGCGCCTGCCGCAGGTGAGCGTGCACCGGCAATTCCGGAAACTGATCGAGGACGAGTTGGCCCGCTTGGGCCCCTATGCGGCGCGGTGGGTGGCGCATCCGGGACCCCCCTCCGGCTTTTCTCCGGTGCCGGGGGAGGGCCGGATCATTCTGGCCGTGGGACCGGAAGGCGGCTGGACGCCGTTCGAGCTGGGCCTGCTTGCGGAGCATTGTTTCATGCCCGTTTCATGGGGGCCGCGCGCCTTGCGCACCGATACGGCGTGTGCGGTTTTGCTGGGTCTGGCGCATGCGCAAGGGGCGGCGACATAGGTTTTCCACCGTGTGGAAACATGTTGGCTTCGGGCCACGTTTGGCCCTCGTCCCGTTGGGACTTGCCTGAAGGCAATTCGTTCGCGAAGCGCGCGCTTTCCATGGTGTGGAAAAATCGCGAAACCTTTTTCCATGGTGTGGAAAACCCGGACTGTCACAATTAATTAACTGTGATAGTCCGGAAGGAGGGGGCTTGACAGCGGGAGGGGGGCTGACTAGGCTCCGCCCGCAAGTAAAGCGTTTTTGTCGGCGGAATTTGCCGATTTCAACGAAAGGAAGTTGCGATGCGCCTGATTCAGAAATCGCTGACGTTCGATGATGTCCTGCTGGTGCCGGCCCATTCGACGGTGTTGCCGCGCGAGGCCAAGCTGGAGACGCGGATTTCGCGGAGTATTGCCGTGAACATTCCGGTGGTGTCGTCGGCCATGGATACGGTGACGGAATCGCGCCTGGCGATTGCGCTGGCGCAGGAGGGGGGCATCGGCATCATCCACAAGAACCTGTCCATCGAGCGGCAGGCGGCCGAAGTGAGCCTCGTGAAGCGCTTCGAATCCGGCGTGCTGAAGAATCCGGCGTGCATTCCTCCGACGCTTTCCGTGCGGGAGGTGCTGGGGATCGTGAAGAACCGCGGATTTTCCAGCCTGCCGGTGGTGGAGAACGGGCGCGTGGTCGGGATTGTCACGAACCGAGATTTGCGTTTCGAAACGGATCTGGACGAGCCGGTCAGCGCGGTGATGACGCCGCGCGCGCGGCTGGTGACGGTGCGCGAGGGGACGGGCCTGGGCGTGGCGCGCGAGTTGATGCGGCGGCACCGCATCAGCCGCGTGGTGGTGCTGGGGGCGGACGACGAGTTGCGCGGGCTGATCACGGTGACCGACATGGTGAAGTCCACGGGGCATCCGATGGCTGCGAAGGACGAGCACGGCAGCTTGCGGGTGGGTGCGGCGGTGGGAACGGGCGAGGGGACCGAGGCTCGCGTGGAGGCGCTGGTGGGGGCGGGGGTGGACCTGGTGGTGGTGGATACGGCGCACGGTCATTCGCAGGGCGTGCTCGACCGGGTGAAGTGGATCAAGAAGCAATTCCCTTCGGTGGATGTGGTGGGTGGCAACATTGCCACGGCGGATGCGGCGCGTGCGCTGGTGGAGGTGGGCGCGGATGCCGTCAAGGTGGGGATCGGGCCGGGTTCGATCTGCACGACGCGGATTGTGGCGGGGGTGGGCGTGCCGCAGATCACGGCGATCGACAATGTGGCAAAGGCGCTGGAGGATTCGGGCGTACCGATGATTGCCGACGGCGGCATTCGCTTTGCGGGCGACATTGCCAAGGCAATCGCGGCGGGAGCCAACGCGGTGATGCTGGGCGGACTGTTTGCGGGCACCGAGGAGGCGCCGGGCGAGACGGTGCTGTTCCAGGGGCGGTCGTACAAGTCCTATCGCGGCATGGGCTCTCTGGGGGCGATGCAGCAGGGGGCGGCGGACCGCTATTTCCAGGATGCGAATGGCGAGGCGGAAAAGCTGGTGCCGGAGGGCATCGAAGGGCGCGTCCCGTACAAGGGGCCGGTGTCGGCGGTGGTGCATCAACTGATGGGCGGGCTGCGGGCAGCCATGGGCTATACCGGCTGCGCCGACATCGAAACGATGCGGAAGAAGGCGGAATTCGTCCAGATCACGGCGGCGGGAATCAAGGAATCGCACGTGCACGATGTGCAGATCACCCGGGAAGCGCCGAACTATCAGGCGAGCTGAGGGGCACATGGGGACTGACGTGGGATCGGGGCCCGTTTCATTTATGAAGCGGCCCCCTTCCTGTTGACTTTGCGGGGCAACCTCATTACCGTTTCGCAAACGTGTACGAACACAGGAGGACGGATCATGGGCTTGTTCAGTTCGATCAAAAACCAACTGCGGTCAGTCATTCAATGGGACAATCCGCAGCCTGACGTGCTGTTCCACCGCTGGTCGGACAGCGGCGACGAAATCAAGAACGCCTCCAAACTGATCGTCAATCCGGGCCAGGGCTGCATTTTCGTCTACGAGGGCAAGGTCGAGGCCGTTTGGGAACAGGAGGGCGTTTTCGAACTGAGGACCGCCAACATTCCCTTCTGGACCACGCTCACCAAGTTCATGCAGGCCTTTGTCAGCGAGCACAAGGTGGGCATCTACTTCTTCAGGAAGACCCAGATCCTTGACCAGAAATGGGGCACCTCCTCGCTGGTGAAGTATAGCGACCCCGTCTACAAATTCCCCGTTGCCCTGCGCGCCCGCGGCAACTACTCGTTCCAAATCGCCGATGCCCGCGCATTTTTCGTGAACGTCATTGGAGCCGCGCCGGATTACCATCTCTCCGATTTCCGCAGCGTGATGTCCGCACGCATCGTGGAACCGCTCACCGACTATTTTGCGGAGTCCGGGTTCAGCTATGCGGACATCGACCGCCAACGGCAGGAACTATCCGCCGGCTGCAAGGGCAAGCTGGTCGCGGAATTTCAGACGCTGGGCTTCACCATCACCGATTTCCGCATCGAGGGCACGGAGTTCGACGAAGACACCATGCGGCGCATCAACCGCATTGCCGATCTTTCCGCCGAAGCCCAGGCCGCCCAGGCCGCCGGAGTCAACTTTGCCCAGCTCCAGCAGTTGGAAGCGCTGAAGGCCGCTGCCGCCAATCCCTCGGGCGCCGCGGGCGCCGGAGTCGGCGTGGGTGCCGGCATTGGACTGGGCCAAATGATGGGTGCCGGCATGATGGCCCCCCAGGCGGCTCCCGCCGTCCCGCCGCCGCCCCCGCTGCAAAAAATGTTCCACGCGGTCATCAACAACCAGCAGGCTGGCCCGTTTGACGCCCAGACGCTGGCACAATACGCCCGGCAGGGCGCGCTGACTGCGGCGACCATGGTCTGGTCGGCGGGCATGCCGGGGTGGAGCGCGGCGGGTTCCGTGCCGGAGTTGGCGGGGCTTTTTGCCCAGGTGCCGCCTCCGATGCCGCCCCCCATGCCTCCTCCCGTGAGCTAAGGAGCCCGAATGAGCCCGGCGAAATTCAAATGCAAGCAGTGCGGCGCGGAACTGGAGTTCGGCGCGGGTACCGCCAGCTTGGTTTGTCCCTATTGCGGCTGCGCCAATGAAATCCAGGGCCAAGGCCCCGTCAGCGCCAGCGAGCAAAAGGAAATCGATTTCGACGAGTATTTGCAGCAATACGAGGAAAACCTCGGCGCCACCGGGCAGGAAGTCAAACAGGTCAAATGCGCCACGTGCGGCGGGGAGACCACGTTGCAGCCGAGCGTGACCGCCGGATTCTGCGATTTTTGCGGCGCCCAGTTGCAGGTGCCCGCCCAGACCCAGAAGGTGATGGCGCCGCAGTACGTGCTGCCCTTCAAGCTGGCCAAGGAGCAATCCAACCAGAAGCTGGAGGCTTGGCTCAAGGGATTGTGGTTCGCACCGGTCGGGTTCAAGCGTCTGGCCTATGCCAGCGGCCAGGTCAAAGGCATCTACTTTCCCTTCTGGACGTTTGATGCGCGGACCTCCACCTGGTATCGCGGCGAGCGCGGAGATGACCGCCGGGTGGCCAGCGGCAAAGACGCCAAAGGCAATACCACCTATCGGACCGAGACCTATTGGACGCCCAAATCGGGCAACATCAACAAGAATTTTGACGATCTGCTGGTTCCCGGAAGCCATTCGCTGCCGGATGGCCTGACCCGCCAGTTGAACAAATGGAATCTGAACGGCATGGTGGAATACAACGAAGCCTATATCGCCGGATTCCATGCGGAGAGCTATACCGTGGATGTGCGCGACGCTTCCGAAAACGCCCGCGAACAAATGGAAGAGGCGATCACCAGCGCCATCAAGCGCGAGATCGGCGGTGACAAGCAGCGCATCCACGAAAAGAAAACCGCCTACAGCGACATCACCTTCAAGTACGTCCTGCTGCCGATCTGGTTCACCATTTATAATTACAAGGGCAAGCTCTTCAATGTGGTGATCAACGCGGACAGCGGCGAAATCGAAGGCGAACGCCCCTGGAGCATTCTCAAGATCACCGGCCTGATTCTGGCGATCCTTCTGGTCTTGGGGATCATCGCCCTGTTCAACCAACAGTAGGTGGAGACAGAAGCGGGACAGTCGATTGTCCCGCAGAGTCGCAGAGGTGGAGCAAGCGCCGGGCCGGAGGAACGCCGGATGGACACGGATTGGGTAGGGACGGTCCCCAAAAAAGAGTGCGGACATTTCAAAGAAATTTCCTGTCCTGATGCGTGCGATTGGACTCCCGCATAGAATCTCTGCGCCTGGGGCCTCTGCGGGAGAATGGGTCGGGAATGAGTTTTGAAGATGGAAGCGGAACAGCCAATTTTCCCGCAGAGGCGCAGAGGAGCGGATGAGTTCTGACGTCCGAAAGGTTATTGGGTGTCAGGAGCTGGGGGAGGGAATTGAAAATATCATTTTATGAAACTGACCCCTCCACGGGGAGAGGTTGGTGGAAAAGTGGGGGCGGGCGGCATATTGGATGGGCAAAAAGAGGAAGAGAGGGAACGGGGCCGCGTAGAAAACATCAATTCATAGGACTGACCCCTTTTCGATAAGCGAGCAACGCCCGTCGAAAACTGCATGCATTGCCCTTCAGGAACGAACGCCAGTCGTCGTCATCCCTTGGCGTCGAATGCGTGTGATTTATCGTCAGCATGGCTTCGGCAAGTGCGTCGAGCAACGCACGCTT
>CAYNHA010000109.1:0-2519 GCA_964397035.1 uncultured Verrucomicrobiota bacterium | reverse complement strand
CTGGAGCTCGCGGGCCGTCAGGGTCGCGCGGACGATCCGGATGGAATAGGTGGTGCCCATGGTCTGGCCGGAGAGCGTTTCCGTGCGGGGCGGGGGCGTGCACGAGGCGAGGCTGATGGCGAGAAGCAAACCGATTCCGATGTGGCGCAGGCCCGTCATGTGCCCTCCAAAACAAGTTTTCCACAGTGTGGAAACATTTTTTCCATTGTGTGGAAAAATGGTGAAAAAGTTTTCCATTGTGTGGAAAACTCTGTCCAAAAAAATGGTGCTCGAGGGGGGACTCGAACCCCCACGGGTTGCCCCACATGCCCCTCAAACATGCGTGTCTGCCATTCCACCACCCGAGCACCGGGAGTTGGATGACCTCGTGGTCAATGGGGGGGGAATGTACGCATTCGGGGGGGAGCCCGCAAGTGTTTTCGGCGGGGGAGCGCGTTATTTTTCTTCGGGCGCCGCTTGCGGGCGGTCGATGGGGGAGCGGATGCCGGTGGCGGCCTGGAGGAGTACTTCGGTCTGGAGGGGGGCCTCGCGGGGCAGGGACAGGGTGAGCCGCATGGAGGTGGGGAGGGTGGGGTTTTCCATTTTCTTGGGGGGCCATTCGGTGCGGGCGGTGCCGTTGGTGATGGCTTCCATGGAGAGAGTGAAGGAGCCGGTGAACAGGAGGTTGGTGACGGGGGCGTTGGTGGCGGGGCCGGAGCAGGGAACGGAGATGCGGAGGAGTTTCTTCTGGCCTTTGCGCTGCTGGATGACTTGATAGGTCACTTTCTCGATGTCGTATCCGTGGGCGAAGTAGGGCGCGGCGGAAACAGGGGCGAAGAAGACGAGCTGGACTTCGGGCTTGCCGGGCTCGGTGCTGTTGGAGAGGAGGAGGGGGGCCAGATCCTTCACCGGGGGGGCGAAGGCGCAGGTGATTTCGCGGGAGAGGGAGCGGAGGGCGGCCCGCGCGGCAAAGGGGCCGCGGAGACGCTTGCCTTGCGCGTCGTCGGCGGAGAGGAGGCCGTGGAGGACGGTGGCGAGGATGCCGGCCACCAGGACGCCCAGAGCGATGGAAAGCAGCAACTCGACCAGCGTGAAACCGTTGCGGCGGACGTTGGGGTGTGCCGGGCTCATGCGATCCGACGGAAGGGGGGCCGCAATCAGGCTTTCAGCAGCAGGAAGAAAAAGACGACGAGGGTGAACAGGGAAACCGCGCCGGTGATGATGAGAACGAAGTACCAGGTGCCGCGCCGTTCACGGGGGGGGGCGCCGAAGGGGGAGATGCTGGCGAAGTCCTGGGGGGCGGACATGGCACCGGTGGCCATTTCGGCGTTGGCATCGGTATAGCGGGCGCCGGCGGTGGCCAATTCGGGGGCGTCGAACATGAATTCAATGGAGCCGAGCTGAAGCAGGTCCTTGTGGTGGAGGGAGGTGGATTCCTTGACATCGCGGGAATTGACGCGGGTTCCGTTGGTGGAGCCCAGGTCCTGAAGCACACAGGAGTCGCCGTTGCGCTGGATGATGCAGTGGTGGCTGGAGATGGTGGGATTGTCCAGGAGGATGGCGTTGTCCGCTTTTCGTCCGACCGAGATTTCGCCCTGTTCGATGGGATATTCGCGTCCCTTGAAGTCGCCGGACATGCCGATGAGTTTGGCCATGGAAAGATACTCCGTGCTCTTGTGAAACCAATTGATTCGGGTTCTTATATTGCATCTGCGGGAGGGGGAAAGGCAACCACAAAGATGACATGAAATTTGATTGACGCCGTGAAGGTGGTAAAGCATTATTCCACGCACGGTGAAATACGGCCCACGGCGGGCCCGATGCATGAACAGGTTGCTGCTTTCGGGCAAGGAGACAGAATGATGAAAAGAATCCTCGTGTTTTTGTTGGTCGGGTTGATGATGACCTCCACGGTCGCCTTGGCCCAGGGAAAATCAAAGGGGGAGGACTCAAAAGCCCAGTCTTCCCAGCCGGTCACTCATCCACAACTCGCCTCCATTCTGATCAAGGCACTGGGGCTGGTTCCCTTCCTGCCCACGGCGCCTTCTTCCCAGCAGATGTTTGATTTGCTGATGCAGAACGGCATCAGTCCCGAGAAGGGGTGGTTGCTGGATGCGGTGGTGACGAAGGCCGATCTTTCGCGCGTGCTGATTCAGGCGATGAAAAAGCAGGACGCAGTGGAGAATCCGAACGATCCGCAGTCCTGGATCAACGTGCTGAAGGAAATGGGCATCACGCTGGATCGCCTGAGCGAAACCATCCAGTCGGTGGAGAGGCTTCCGGAGCCCATGGGCCAGGACATGACGATGCAGTCCACCGATCCGTTGGTGTATGGCGTCAACTTTGCGCCGGGAAGCAGCGTGCAGTACACGGTGGATCTGAACCTGGTCACGCGCATATTCAGCGAGTTTGAAATGATCCGCGGCGATTTCCGCCCCGCTTCGCCCACCCCCTTCTGATCGCCTGCATCAGACAAAACAATCACCACAAAGAGGAAAACAGGTATGAAATACGTTCCACAATTGTTTGTTGCCGGTTTG
>CAYNHA010000108.1:0-34816 GCA_964397035.1 uncultured Verrucomicrobiota bacterium | reverse complement strand
TCCGAGTATTCAGACTCCATTTTCAGCATTCGCTCGGTTTTTTGGGGAAGCGCTAGTTCAAAAGGGAATCCGCCTGAGGATTCATTCCGATACCAAGCCATGAAGACAATGGAGTCCCGGAACACAATGGGACGTTCGCTGCGAAGAAATCGTGGATCCCCCCCTGTCACATCTTCAATTTTTCCGTTTCGATACATGAAAATCACAGAGCGTTGGGAACCCGCGTCGCCATTTTCATTTTTTAAATAGGTTTGCCAGGCAACAAGGCCCGTTTCGCCAATGGATGGATTTCGGGAATTGTCGTCTGGGTTGGAAATGGTCTGAGTCGAAAAAGTTCTTGCCGACGCAAGGACCGTACAAAGCCAGATGGCAGACACCGCAACGGTGAGGAAATGTGGACGGGAGACAAAAGGAAAAAACATGAGAGTTCCTACAAGGTTGCCTTTGAAGGAAGGGAATCCTGAATATCCTTCAATTGTTCTTTATCCAGGTTAAGTTTTTCAGCAGCTTCTTTTGCCGCACGAATGGCAGCCTCTTTTTCCGCTTGGAGGCGTGCCCGTTCCGCTGCAGCTGCGATGGAACCCGGGGTTGGAATGCCCTCATCTCCCAACGGCCATTCCTGACCCCAGCGGTGAGGAGCACTCCAGTAGCCGCCAGAAGGATTTTCCTTGAGGAGATAGGCAAATTCCCAAGGATCCTCACCTGCGAGAGAAAAAGCCTTTTGTGCGGCTAAATCTCGCCCTGCGCGTTCGATGGTTTTCAAAATGGTATTGTTTTGTGGGCGTGTAAACTCGTTGCGCGCGACAACAAGAACTTGATCCTGAACGAGTTTGAAATTGTCGATCATTTCGACATACTGAACGGCCCACCAATTGTCATTCATTTTTCCCCAAGGGGTGTCCTTGAGAAATCCTCCAAAGTTGTCCCGAAACGTGATGCGGGCCAGTTTGGCCATGTCCTTCAAGAGCGTAAATACTTGGGCAGAGGCTTGGTAGGTTGGGCTTATGAATATGGTTTCTGTTTTGCCGCCATCCCCGCTCATCTCGCCCCGAATGATGATTGTTTGCAAGTGGTTGCGAAGACTGGGGGGGGCAAGTTCCTTGGGGTCGGGGAAGACAACTGCGTAATGGAGCGTATCGTTGGCGACGCGTTGTGCCAAGGAGATGACGCCGCCATTCAATAGGTCAAACAAGAGGGACATGTGGGATTCAGCTTTGTCCTGCTCGCAGAAAACGATGATATCCCGGCCGAGAAGGTTCATGACGGCATTTCCAGAGAGCCAGACTGCCGGATCAAGCTCCTGTTGAAAGTAGCCGGAGGAATGGAAGCCCAGGCGTTTGCTTTTGGGGTCGGGAAAACCACCGACAGCGTAGATGGCGGCATCCGAGACCTCGTTGTTTTTGTCTTTTCGGTAGGTAATGATCATGGCGGATACGTTACCGAGCTTGAGGTTGGCATCGGTGGCCATACCAAGGTCCACGACCGTTTTTAGCCGGTCTACCAGTTCGGGATTGTCGCCGAAAAGGGAAAGTAGATAGTTGTCGGACAGGACGTCATCCGCAGGGGCTCCTTCCACGGTTTCCCCAGACTCCAGCAGATAACGAAGATGTTGGAAGCCACCGTACGTAGTTTGGAAAAGACTCCAAGCCCGCCAGCCGACATAGGCACCGGCTCCCAATGCAAGGACCAGGCAAATGGCCACACCACGAATGACGAACTTACGCATGACAGCAGGCATCCCTTCCTCAACCTCTTCTCAAATATATTCCCAAGCGCTTTCCTTCACAAGGCCAAAAGATTCATCCAAGCGTATTTGGGGTATCCATGGATGGACAGACCGTCCACCGTAAATACTGGCATTGGTGAAGCGTTTTTGCGTTGAGTTTTGCTCGGCTGGAGGGTATGGTTCAGACAAGAGTTTGGACCAGCCGAAATTCTTTCCTCCACTGGTCGCTGTGGAGGAAAGGGGAAAAGGTGAGGAGTGCGCAGATGAGATCAGGTCTTTTTATGTGGCGCGGGTGGAAGCGGGCACTGGTTGTGGCTTGGCTTGCAGGGCTTTTCCCCTCGATCGGCTTTGGCGAGGCCATGTTGCAATATTTCAACACGACATGGAAGGAGATCGCCGACAAGATGCCCGAACTTGCCGAGGCGGGATATTCCTCCATGTGGATTCCTCCTCCGACAAAGGGAAGCGGTGGGCTGTCGGTGGGATATGACCTCTGTGATCCGTTCGATTTGGGAGGTCGCAGCCAGCGCGGCACGGTGACCACCCGCTATGGAACGGAGGCGGAACTCCTTAACATGATTGAAATAGCTCATCGTTTTGGCATCCGGGTCTACGCCGACAACATCATGAATCACCGGGCGTTCGACATACCTGCCTACAACGAAAGCACTCCTGTGGATGTCTACCCGGGGATGCTGCCGGAGGATTTTCACGTGCGCCGGACGGAAGACGGCTTTTATCGCCGTTGGGACAATTGCCGGGACTGGACCGACGCCTGGCAGGTCATGCATCTGGGCCTCTCCGACTTGATTGACATCGCGCATGAGACGCCCAATCAGAATCATGGACAAAACGAGGGGGACTGGCATCCCAAACCCAGCTTTGTTCGGCATCCCGGCAATCCGGAGTTTTACGACCGCATGCCGAATCTGGCCGTGGATCCGTCCCTTTGGAACCCATGGGACTGGAGCGGCAACACCAATGCAAATCTCTATGTCGGCTTTGGAACCAACAATGGTCTGACCACCAACATTCTTGCGCAATACCCGGACTTCTTCAAAGAGGATGTGGGGGCTTACCTGTGCCGCAGTGCGCGCTGGCTGATGCAGACAGCCAAGCTGGATGGGTTGCGTTTGGATGCGGTGAAGCACGTGCCGGATTACTTCTTCGGAGCCTTCAACGACGATGCCAATTCAGCCGGCTATTGCGGAAATGTCCAGTGGCAGTTCAACATGAGCCGCGGGTATAGCGATTGGGCGAATCACCGCGACAGTGCATTCAATGCGGAAATCCCCCGTGACGATGCGGTGCTCTTTGGCGAGCATCTCGGGCAGCCTCCGGGCTACAGCGGCTATTGGTCAGCGGGAATGCGGTTGGTGGACAACGATCTTCGCAACGAGTTGAACGGCCGACTCGGCAGCATGTGGAATGGTTTGGCCGGTTACGACAATCCCGGCTATGGAGGCTTTTCTGCCAATCTGGGCGTAATGCATGCCCAGAGCCATGACAATGACTATGTGGCCTGCAAGGAGCTTCAGCACGCCTTCTATTTCCTTCGCGAAGGATTGGGGTTGCTCTACACGGATGGAAATTACCACGCCGAGACGCTGGGCGAGAGCGGTGGGGCCTTCCCGCGCTGGGCCAACACCTCCTTCCTGGGGCAGTGGGGAGACAACCGGGTTCCCAATTTGCTGTATTGCCATGAGCAGTTTGCTCGTGGCTACCAGCGCGGGGTGTACAGCGATAGCGACTATGTCGCGTGGGAGCGATTGGACTGGCGGCAGGCGGGCAGCACGGCGGCCGACCATGTGACCATGCTGGTGATGCTCAATGATAACTATTCCGATGGGCAGGCGCGGAGCATTGCCTCCAACGTGAGCTTTCCCCACCAGAGCGGTGGACCGTACGGGTCGGATGCCTATCTGTACAACTACTCGGACTACTATAAGGGTTTCTACACCTACGCGTCGGCCTTGAATTCGATCCTTGTGCCGGCGGGCGGCTATTTCATTTTTGGCTACAAGAATCCAGATGCGGCGCCGATGTGGACCGGCTTTGGCGGAAAACCCGTTACCATTTATCAGGACGGTCGCCAAGTCGAGACCGTCAGGGTGACGCGCAAGGATGGCCCGGATGGCGATGCGGGTTTTAATCCGTACGGCGTCGCGGATACGAATACGACCGATTTTTCGTACTCGATCGATTTGCCGCGTGTGACCAATCCGTCCAACTTGAGCTTTGTCGCCCGCGTGGATGGTTCTGCCGGAAACGTGATGTTGAGGCTGGATGGCGGGATGAACCTGAACAACACCAACCATCCGGGTGGCGACCCGCGCGACAACCCTCCGGCCCTGGCCAATGATGTCTTTCTCGGCTATGAGCAGGCCGGCTTTGTGAAGCGGATATGGGGAGAAAAGTTTGCGGCCGTGGATTCCAACCGGAACCAGACGGGTTCGGCGGGCGCCGAAACCTACATTGGAACGATCGGCACGGCCGGGTTCAGCACCAATCTTTCGACGGGGAGCAATGACTGGGATGGAACAACGACGGTTTCGTGGATTTACCACGATCCTAAGGGATCCCAAGACGGGCCGCGGGCTGGCAACGCCCAGTTCTGGCCTCCGCTGGCCGATGCCGCCAATTCGACGCTCTACCTCGGTGTCAAGACTCCCAAGGTGCAGGGAAACCGTGTCCACTTGTACTACACCACGAATGGCACGGCATGGCCGGAGGGAGTGGGCGGTGCCCCGGGGAACGTGTCGACCAAAGTCGTCGAATGTGCGTGGGTGGGGGATGGTGCAGACAGCAACGACTGGTGGCAGGCGGTGGTTCCCGCCATGCCGGCTGGAACCGTTTTCCGCTACAAGATGGGCTCGGCGCGCGAGCAGGGATATGACGGAAACGGCTGGGACATTGTCTGGCCGGGCGGCCCGAGCGACATTGCGCGAAAAGCGAAGATGATGGGTGTTTGGCAAGTCACCAACATCAATGCCGCCACCATCCAATACCGTCCCCATGCGGACTATGGTGAGATCCGAACCGGACTCAAGGATGGGTTCCACATCATCTCTGCGCGTGCCTTCCTGAATCGCAACGACGGGTGCGCCATCTACAACACCTTCAAGCAGACCTTCTATCTGGATGCTCAAACACCCCAGGGGTATGTCCAGTGGCCGGCCAACGATGGCGACATGCTCGCTGGGTCGGAATACGGCGTGGTCGTGAGAACCGATCCTTCGGTGAAGGAGGTCTGGTATCGCATCGAGGACAACGAATCCGCCAACGATGATGCCCCGACCGGCAAGGCCAACGGCAATGGCGACGGGTTTGAACCCTATACGGACGCCAATGGCAATGGAGTCTATGATCTGGGCGAGCCCTTCACCGATCTGAATGGAAACGGGACTTGGACCTCCAACAGCATTGTTTCGTGGCAAAAGGCCTATTCGATCACGCCCGACAACATGAACCGCGACTATCCGCAGGCTTGGCGCTTTACCTATGCCAATCTGGCCACCGGCGGGACGGCGACCATCAAGGTTCGCCTGCGCGAATGGTCCAGTACGGAGCGAGCAGCATGGAGCAATGCCACGCTGGCGGAGGCGGAGGCCGGCCACGTGACCCAGTTGGAACGCACGGTCCAGCCGCGAGGAGATGCCTATCGGCTTTACTTTGACTGGCCTGCCCAGGATGGTGATTTGGTGGAGGCCGGGTGGGACATCCGAATCAAGTATTCTTCGACGTTTGCAGCAGGGTTGGATGATGCCGGCGCGTTGGCGCTGTTCACCATTCGCTTAAACAGCACCGAGAATGGTGGCGACCCCGCCAACGGAGTTGTCCTTTCCCCCGGCGACATCAATTTGCGCCACACGTGGAACTGGGGCGGTGAAAACACCATCACCTTCACAATGCCCAATGTGTACAACGGCAGCCCGGACTGGCTGCATGGCCTTCAGATTCTGGGCACCCGTGCGGGATTTCCCACCCTGCGCGCGACCCGCAAAATCAAAACCCGCGGCGAGCTTCTTCCCTCGATCATCATCACGGAACCTCCCGAGCTGGGCAGCGATGGCCGTCCCCATGTCATCATCCTGCCGGATGTGCCGGCCTCGGTGCTGGCCACCAATTCCTCCTTGCGCACCACCCGGATCCGCCTTTCCACGGGAACCAACGGCATCCAAACCGGCATTTACTTCACCTCGCCGACCGGCTACACGGGGACGTTGTCGACGGCTTCCACGAGTGTCATCGGCAGCACCGTGTATTGGGACTACTACTGGAGCAATCTGACGGCCGGCACGTACCGGTTCACGGCGTGGGTCAGGGATGGAGCCAACAAGACGAACAGCGCATCGCGCGGGGTTACCCTGAAACTCCTCCAGGTGGTGGACACGAGCAGCACCAACTCTCTGGACCACGACAACGATGGATTGCAGGACACGTGGGAAAACACCTTGACGCCTTTGCCCAATGGCTTCCCGGACACGGACCCGCGCTACAAGCCCAATCCGGAATTCTGGGTCAACGGCGACATCCACTCTCGCGATGCCTTTGGACGCAGCCTGCCCGAAAGTCCCGATACCGACGGTGACGGGCTTTCCGACGGCATCGAAGTGGGCTGGCGTCTCCCGGACGCCACCACGCAGACCAATGCCGACACCAACGGGGATGGGTGGCCCAATTTCATGGCCGACATGGATCCGCCCTTCTACAACACGCTGGACAATTACGGCAAGGTCCCGGGCGTGGACAGCCAAAGCAAGGGAGGCGACCGCTCGAAGAGGTTGCGCGGAAGTACAACGGATCCCGCCAATGCCGACACGGATTACGACGGCATTCCCGATGGCATCGAGGACCGGGACCGCAATGGCTGGGTGAATGGGGACGGCGCCACGATCGAGCCCACATGGGATCCCTGGTCGGATCGAGACTGGCCGACCGGTAAATGGGATCCCGCCTGGCAGGAAACCGATCCCAACGATCAGGACACGGATGAAGACGGGTTGAGCGATGGCTACGGCGAAGACAAAAACTTCAATGGCACCATCGATGGCGACGCCAATTCCAACCGCGTGTGGAATGCCGGCGAACTATGGCAGGAAACCAATCCGCTGAATCCCGACACCGATGCCGATGGCCTGCCAGACGGCTGGGAATCGCGGTACAATCTGGATCCGCTGGATTCGGGGGTCATGGGTGCCATCCACATGCGCACCGGTGTGGCCATCTCCAGCGCGGAGCATGGGGCGCTGGGCGACCCGGACGGCGATGGGTTCTCGAATCTGGTCGAGCTTCAGAATGGGACGAACCCGCGCGCCTACGACGATCCGGGCGGAGATCCTCCTCCCGCAGGCTCCCTCACCATTGGCCAGGGGGCGGCTCTGGGCGCGGTGAACGGGCGCACGAATTATGTCGAGTTCACCGACTGGAAGCTGGATGACCTGATTGCGCTGGACAACTACAACAACGGGGGCAGTCAGGCCGTCGATATTTATCGCCGCTGGGATGGTTTCGATTCTTCTCGCGACATGGTGGCCTTCTACATGCGCGACGGCGGATCGCTGGACGGAAAGGTGTACTTCCGGGTGGACTTCCAGAATTTGCAGGCTCATGCCGAGGAAAACGCGTTGAACGTCTACGTGGCAATCGACTTCAACAGCCCGGCCACCGGCGAGGCGGCCCTTCCGGACGAGGTGGATACCCGCACGGCGATGAAATGGGAAGCGGTGGTGGCGCTCTATGACAGCCAGAACGGCAGCCTCTACGTGGACCAGAATCCCGCCATCAACACCCTGACCGCATGGGATAGCCTGTCGGCGGCCGGCGTGGTGGCGATTCCGGGCGGTTTCCACGGTGCCTATTTCAATTCGGAACTCGATGCCGTTGAATTCTCCATTTCCCGCGAGGCCCTCATCAATGCAGGCTGGAATGGAATTGCCGCGAATCTCAATTTCCAGGTCTATGCCACCAAGGATGGCACCTGCAATTCGTGCGGCGCGGACGGCAAGCCCGGCGCGGGCGACATCGGCGGACGTTCCGACCTTTGCGACAGCATCCGAAACGACTGGATTTGCTCCGATTACTGGCGCGACCAGGACTGGATTTCGCAGAACGGCGAGATTTCCCAATGGATCGGGCGCAATGCCGACAACGACATCGGCAAGTCGGCCAAGATTGCCCTGCTCGCACACGGCAACCAGGCCATCCAGCCGGCCAGCACCATGCAAGCGATCGTGGATGACAACGCGGGAGCAGGCTACCAGCGTCCGATCCAGATCCACGGCATCTACAAGGCACCGTTGAACCTGCACGTCACGCCCACGCTGGCCATTGCGCTGGAATGGGCCGCCGTGAAGTCCAACGGTCCCTCGTGGCGTTCCGGCCCCGGCCTGAACACCCTGATCCGCGAACTGGTGGCCACCAACGTGGTTTCGCTGATGGCCAGCACGTACTCGGATCACATCATTCCCTACTTCACTCCGGCCTTCAATCGCCACAACATTCAATTGGCCTCGGACACGCTGAACCGCATCTATGGTGCCAACATCAACAGCAACTCCGTCTTCTGGCCGCCCGAACGCGTTCTCGACGGGGATGTGTTCAGCAAGATCCTCGACATGGGTTTCCGCTATACCTTGGCGGACCAGAATACGCACATCTGGAACTGGTACGGCCGCCAAGTGGCGCTGGGCGACGATGGCTACCGGATCAACCGCATCAATGGCGTCAACTGCTTCGTGATCAACAACGCGGCCAACGACTACCGTTTCCGCAACGAGGACAGCGGCCTGGCCACTCCCTTGCGCGAATTGTTCAGCCGCCGGGCCCGTTCCGGCCAGCAGGACCAGGTGGCCACCATCTTCTGCATGTGGGAAGAGTTCAGCAACCTCTCCCAGGCTGATGCCTACGACCTGAACGTGCGCTGGCTGGCGAACCACCCCTGGATGCAGCTTGTCTCGCTCGAAAATATCGCGGCCGGAAACGTCGCGCTGCCGTGGGGCCAGACCTGGACGCCGATCGATCGCGGAACGTCCGCCGGCACCAAGCAGTCCCATGATTGGATCAACCACGCCACCGGGGAAAACTACGACAACTGGTACCTCGGCGCGGCAAATCCCCCCCGCGAGGGTCTTCGCGACATGAAGTTCCAGATCCGCCCCGGCGTGACCAATCCGACCGCCTACGGCATGACGTACTTTGGAGGCGTTGTGTCCAGCGCCTGGACGCAGGTGTCGGCCCTTTCCAATCCGGATGTGAAGCGTCTGGCAGGCGAGGTGATCCATGCCTCCGTTTTTGAAACGGCGTTTCACAACGAGGACAACAACGCGCTGGACCGCTGGAGCAGCGGGGGCTACATCTACCCGAGCACCAACTGGCAGGGGCTGGTCGATTTCGCCCGCATCACGCAAAGCCAGACGCGCAAGGCGGCCCTCTATTCGCGCGTAGATGCCTGGGCGGCCACTGCAACGGGCCTGTCCGCCACCGTTGTCACCAACCTCGATGCCGATCTCGATGGCGAAGAGGAGTACTGGCTCTACAACCAGAAGGTGGCCGCTGTGTTCGAGCGCATCGGTGGACGCATGATCGCCGCCTGGCTGCGCACCTCCGATGGCCGCATCCTCCAAATGATGGGTAACCTGGCGTCCTATGCAGGTAAGGACACGGAAGAGGAGGGTGCGTGGAGCGTCAACCGGGTGGTTTCGGGGGGGGTGACCAACGCCTATCCCGAAGCGCGTCGCACGTCGGCGCTCAAGGATTGGTGGGCGGGCACGAGCGATTACGTCAACAACCTCTATGCCGCCACAACCAACGGCGTCACCAACGGCTGGCGACTGGTGTCGTCGGATGGCCGGATCGCCAAGACGGTCAGCTTGCCTTCGGCCACGTCCACCTCGTTTGCCGTGCAGTACACCGTGGCCACCAACAACGGCGTGCTGTATGTGCGCAACGGATTCTCGCCGGATCTGTCCAGCCTGCTGGTGAACGGTCAGCGCGGGCTGGCGGATGCCTTCGCCGCCACCGGCGGCGTGGTGACCTTGACCACCACCTCCACCATCTCGGGCGTGAGCCTGTCGATGATCCAGGGCGTGGTCAACACCACCGCCACCGACGACGATGGCGCCGGCTTCGATTCCGTCGCCATGCGCAACCTGCCCCAGACCCGGACGGTCGAGCTGTTGGGCACCAATACGATCTCCTTCACGCTTGGATTCTTCGCGGATGCGGCGGTCAACGATCCGCCGGTGCTCCACTTCGCGCCCCAGGGGCCGTACACCAACGCGGTGGGCACCACCAACGCCTTCGTGGTTTCCGCGGTCGATCCGGAAGACGACCCCGTCACGCTGGGGTCGCTCGCGCTGCCCTATACCGCCACCTTCCAGCCCGAGACCGGGGCGTTTGCCTGGTGGGTCACCAACATGGGGTGCGCGGGCACGACCAACATCGCCCGCTTCACCGCCAGCGACGGCATTCACGTGGTGACCAACACCGCCATCGTGGTGGTGCCCCTGGATGCCAACGGCAACGGCATCGCGGACGATTGGGAATACATGCGCTTCAACGGTTCCATGACCAACGCCGCTGCCGACGATGCCGACGGGGATGGCTTCCCGAACTACAACGAGTGGGTGGCCAGCACCGATCCGCTGTCTCCCGGCAGCTATGTCGGATGGGACAGCCTGTTCAAGATGACCAATGGCGCCGGCCTGCGGCTGACCTTCCAGGCGGTGCCGGGACGCGTCTACCACATTGAAGGAAACAACAATGAACTGCCCACGGCTTCCGGCTGGAAATTCCTGGGCTCGGTGACCAACGGCGGCGGCAACGAGGCGGAATGGACCGACTTGTCCTATCCCACCAATGCCATCCGCCACTACCGCATCAAGATTCCGGCGTTCGTGCCCTGATGAATTCCTCCGACTTTCCCCTGATCCAGGTGGCCGGCGTGTGCGATTCCGCCGAAGCGCGCCTGCTGTTGGAGGCCGGTGTGCATTGGCTGGGTTTTCCGTTGCGCCTGACCGTGAACAAGGAAGACCTGTCCGAAGACGAGGCCGCCGACATCATCCGTGGTTTGCCTTCCGGCTTCCATGGCGTTGTCATCACGTACCTGCGCCGGGCGGATGACGTTCTGGCGTTCTGCCGCCAGCTCGGTGCGCGCGTGATCCAGCTCCACGGCGACATTCCTCTGGAAGAACTGCGCGACATCCAGCGCCGCGATCCGGAACTGACCGTGTTCAAGAGCCTCGTGGTGCGGGCTGGAAACGAAGACGCCCTGCGACGGATGGTGGAGGAAACCGCGCCCTTCGTGGATGCCTACATCACCGACACCTTCAACCCGGCCACCGGTCAGGAAGGCGCCACGGGGCTGGTCCACGACTGGAACATCAGCCGCCGCCTCGTGGAGTTTTCACCGAAGCCTGTCATCCTGGCCGGTGGCCTGAACGCTGAAAACGTGGCCAGCGCCATCCTGGCCGTGCATCCCGCCGGCGTGGATTCCCACACCGGCGTGGAAGGGTCCGATGGCCGCAAGGATCAGGAAAAGGTCCGAAAATTCGTGCAGGAAGCCCGCCGCGCCTTTCGCCAGATCGGGTGATTTTTCCAGCGACGGAAAAGTTTTCCACGGTGTGGAAACATTTTGGCTTCGGGCCACGTTTGGCCCTCGTCCCTTTGGGACTTGCCTGACGGCAATCCGTTCGCGAAGCGCGCGCTTTCCATTGTGTGGAAAAATCGCGAAAAAGTTTTCCATTGTGTGGAAAACGGCCGGTGAAATCGCCTGCCGCTGCCGGGGGCGAGGGGGACGGTAAAACGGTTTTGTTAGATTTTTGCGAGGAGACGCCTATCCGCTTGCGTTCGCAAAATCGGGAGGGTAGGTTATCCCTCCCTTTTCGAATCATTAGGAGGAGATCGTTCATGAAGTCGTTCCTATGCGTTTCTGTTGCCGTCTGTTTGTCGTGGGTTGCGGGGCTGTCCAGCTTGCAGGCCCAAACCATTCACCTGAATGCGGGGGACATCGATACGCAGGCTCCTGCCACCCGTTCGGCCGCCCGTGCGGCGGTGGCGCCGACGACGGGAAGCCAGTTGCATCTGGTGCAATTCGACGGCCCGATCCAGCCGGAGTGGGTGAGCCAACTGGTGGCGGATGGGTACCGGATCGTGGACTTCATTCCGGACAATGCGTATCTGGTCTATGGCGGCGCCTCGGCGTTGAAATCGATGCGTTCGCGCGCGCAGCACGTGCAGTGGGAGGGGGCGTATCTGGCGACCGACAAGATCCATCCGCGCGCACGTCCAGAGGCCGTGGCGGCGCGCCGGGCGGAGACCGGGTCGGATGTCCTCTTTTCCGTCCAGTTGGTGCTGGATGAAGGCGCCAATGCCCAGACCTTGGCCTGGGTGGATTCCGTGAAACGGGCGCCGCTTCGCAGCCAAAGCGTGAACCGGCAACTGGGCTTTCTGAATCTGGTGGTGGCGCTGCCGCCGGAGCGGCTGGAGGAGATGGCGGCCCGGCCGGACGTGGTTTCCATCCATCTCTACACGCCCCCGCAGCGGTGCGATGAACGGCAGGACCAGATCAATGCGGGCAATTTGAATGCCGATGGCAGCCAACCTTCCGGAACGGGCTATCTGGCGTGGCTGGGTTCCAAGGGTTTCACGCAGGAGCAATTCGATTCGTCCGGTTTCATCGTGGACATCGCGGACGATGGCTGGGATTTGGGGATTGCGGCGACTCCGGCGAATCCGGAATTCCGCAAGGGCGGGAGCGCGGGGGCAAGCAGCCGCGTGTTGTACTCGCAGATGGGGAGTACGCTGGCCGAGTCGGGATCGTGGGCGGCCGACGGCCACGGCAACATCAACGTCAGCATCGTGGGAGGATTCAACAATCTGGCGGGGAGCGCCTATGAAGATGCATCGGGATACAATTTCGGCCTGGGCGTGTGCCCGTTCGCCCTCATGGGAAACACCAAGGTGTTTGCCGACGACGGGAGCTGGGCGCCCACCGATGAACAGGAGCTGGCCTACATCGATGCCAACTATGCGCGCGGAGTGAGGATCAGTTCGGACAGTTGGGGGGCCTCGGGGGCCGGTGTGTATGACGTCTATGCCCAGTCGTACGATACGGTGACGCGCGATGCCCAGCCGGGGGTTGCGGGCAACCAGGAATGCTTGTTTGTGTTTGCGGCCGGCAACGAAGGAACGGGCGGGGCCAGCACCATCGGCTCCCCCGGGTCGGCCAAGAACATCATCACGGTGGGGGCCTCCGAAAACTACAATTCCTCCTATTCCGACGGTTGCAACGTGCCGGGGTCCGGGGCGGACAATGCCAACGACATCATTGATTTCTCCAGCCGCGGCCCCTGCTCCGACAGCCGCACCAAGCCGGACATCGTGGCGCCGGGTACCCACATTCAGGGTGCGGCGAGTTTCTATTCCGGCTACACCGGAAACGGGGTGTGCGACAAGTACATGCCCGCGGGGCAAACCAACTATGCCTCTTCCAGCGGCACCAGCCATTCCACGCCTGCTGTGGCGGGTGGCGCGGCGCTGGTTCGCCAGTATTTCATCAACCAGGGCTGGACGGTGCCCAGTCCGGCGATGGTCAAGATTTTCCTGATGAATTCCGCCCGTTACCTGACGGGCGTGGATGCCAACGACAACCTGTGGTCCAACGACCAGGGCATGGGGGGCATGAACCTGGGAACGGCCTTCGACGGCACTGCGCGCATTCTCCGGGACCAGTTGACGAACGATCTTTTCACGGCCTCCGGGCAGTCCCGCAAGTTCTACGGCATGGTTTCGGATCCCAGCAAGCCGCTTCGGGTGACCCTGGGCTGGACGGATGCGCCGGGATCGACGACGGGCAATGCCTACAAAAACAACCTCGACCTGACCGTGGTGGCGGGCGGCGTGACGTACAAGGGGAATGTGTTCAGCGGCGCCTATTCGGCGGGCGGCGGAACGGCCGATGTTCGCAACAACGTGGAAAGTGTTTTCCTGCCGGCAGGCGTCACGGGACTGGTTCAAGTGACTGTTTCCGCCTACAACATCAATTCCGACGGCGTGCCCAACTTTGGCGGAACCCTGGACCAGGATTTCGCATTGGTGGTGGCGAATGCCTCCGCTTTCACGCCCAGCAATTATCCGCCGGATCTTTCGCCCATCGGGAACAAGGCGGTGGCCACCAACCAGCTCTTGCAGTTCACGGTGTACGCCAGCGATTCCGTGGATGGCGATACCGTGAGCCTTTGGGCCACCGGCGTGCCGGAGTGGGCCACCTTTTCCGGCGCCACCAATGCCGGGGAAGTCAGTTGCCTTTTCGCGGGCACGGCTCCTTCCGCGACCGGCACCTATTCGGTCACGTTTTATGCGGCCGACAAGGATGGAACCAATACGCAGGCCATTGCCATCGAGGTGAACGATTGCGTTTCCGCCGCCATCCTTAACGAAGGGTTCTCGGCTGGCGCGACGGCTCCGGCGGGGTGGACCTTTGCCGGGATTTCGGGAACCTACACCAGCGTTGGCAATTACGGTCTCTCGTCTCCGGCCCTGAAGCTGGATTCCACCGGGGACCAACTCGTGACGCCGGTTCTGAATTCGCCCACCAATTTGCAGTTCTGGATCAAGGGGCAGGGAACCGACTCCAGTTCGGCTTTGCTTGTCGAAAGTTATAATGGATCGGCGTGGAGCACGGTGCAAAATCTGGTTCCGTTGCCGGCGACCGCGACCACCCAATTGGTTGAGATTGCGGAGGGAATGACGCAAATCCGCTTCACGTACACCAAGTCGTCGGGCAACCTGGCCTTTGACGATGTGCTGATCGGCGGATGCGCGGGCGGATCGGCTCCCAACTTCCCGCCGGTGATCAGCGTGGAAGGCGGAACCAGCCAGAATGCGGTCCTGAATGAGCCCATTTCCTTCACGGTTTCCGTGAGCGATGCCGATGGCGAATCGGTGGGATTGTTCACCAACCTGGCGCCCGCCGGTGCGAGTTTCCCCGATGCAACAGGTGTGGCGCCAATTCAAAGCACCTTCACGTGGACGCCGCAGGAAACGGGAACCTTCGCTGCCGCCTTTGTGGCCTTCGATGCGTCCGTGGCGGTGACCCAGGCGGTATCCATCGCGGTGGGAGCATCCCTTCCGCAATTGCTGGCGCCGGTGGTCCAGGCGCCCACGGAAGTGCAGTCTTTCCAATTCCGTGCGAATTGGCTGGCATCGAGCAATGCCACGGGATACCGCCTGGACGTGGCGACCAACGCCAGTTTTGCCGTGGGCGGCCTCGTCACCAATTTGACGGAAGATTTCTCCCTCTTTGTCCGGACCAACAGTTCGACGGACATCAGCTCCAGCTTGAATTCGTATATGCACGCGGCGGGATGGGGAGGCTCGAAGGTGTTTGAGGACGCCGGCATGGCCAAACTGGGATCGGCGTCCGCCAAGGGATTTCTCACGACGCCCGCCGTGGATTTGTCCGGAAACGGTGGAATTGCCACGGTGAAATTCGATTTGAAGAGGTATGGGACGGACTCGTCCGCCGTGCAGTTGATGCATGCGCCGGATGGAACCACCTATTCGCAGGTGGGAGCCGACATCACCCCACCGGTTTCGCTGGAGCCGCAATCCTTCACGATCACGAATGGAACGGCGCTGTCCAAGGTTCGGATCACGGGCACGGCCACCTCCAACAACCGGTTTTGGCTGGATAACGTACAGATCACGCAAGGGGCGCCTTCCCGGCGTTTTGTGCCGGGATATGAAAGCCGCGATGTGGGGGATACCGTGACGTATGTGGTGACGGGCCTGACCGACAGCGTGACGTACTACTATCGCGTGAAAGCCTACAATGCCATTTCCAACAGCGCGTATTCCGGAACAACGAACGTGACGACACTGGCGGGAGTGGATGTTCCGCCGGTGCTCCATCCCATCGGTAACCAAACCGTTGTGCAGGGAAGCAACCTGCTGTTCCAGGTGAGTGCCACGGCAACCGACGGCGATGCCGTGACCCTGGTGGCGAGCAATCTGCCGGCGGGTTCCACCTTCAACTCAACCAATGAAAACGGAACTTTCCAGTGGATCGGGGCTTCTCCGACGGGTGTCTACAGCGTGACCTTCTACGCCACGGATGAAAACGGTTCCGACGAGGAAACGGTATCTGTCACGGTCAGCGGGGCCGTGACCGAGTTGCTGGCACCGGTCATCCAGGCGGCGAGCGGCATTCAGGCAACCCAATTCAATGCCAACTGGCTGGCGTCCAGCGGAGCCTCGGGCTATCGCCTGGATGTGGGCACGAATGGAACTTTCAGCGGTGGGGGTGGCGCGGCAGGCTTATCCGTGCTGGCCAGCAACACGGCTTCTTCTCCCACCGTGATTACCAATGGATGGTCCGGTTTCTCCCTGGGCGGAACGGCGTATGTCCAGTTGACGAATTCCTCGTCCGTGATCACCTCCCCGGTGTTCTCGACCGTCGGGTTCACCAATCTGACAGTGGATTTCCGCGCCCGTTCGTTCGGCACGGTTTCGGGAACCACCAAGACCAACATCACGGTTTCCATCTCCAGCAACAATGGCGTGAGTTGGACGGTGATGGGCGTTGTGGCGCCCGCCAACAACAGCCTGCTGCCCATGCCCACGCTGACGAATACGCTCCATTTGGGCTCCAGCGAAACTCGGATCCGGTGGCAGACGTTGACAGCGGGCGGTGGAGCCGGGGTGGGCGTGTCCAACTTGGTGGTTCAAGGCTGGAATTCGGGTTCGAGCGGCCCTTCCTATGTCCCCGGCTACGAAAACCGCGATGTGGGCAATGCGACCACGGCGGCCGTTACCGGGTTGACAGAAGGCGTGACATACTATTACCGAGCCAGGGCCTACAACGCCTCTTCAAACAGCCCGTATTCCGGGACCACCAGCGTGGTGACCACGGCCTCGGCCGGAACGCCGCCGGTGTTGAATCCCATCGGTGGCCAAAGCGTGTTTGTGGGATCTCCGCTGGAAATCCATGTATCCGCCGTTGCCACCGAAGGCGATGCGGTGACGTTGACGGCAAGCAATCTGCCGGCGGGCGCCGTTTTCTATCCGACGAACGAACTGGGAACGTTTTCCTGGAACAGCGCTTCCCCCACGGGCGAATACAGCGTGGTGTTTTACGCGGCGGACAAGGATGGGAGCGATGGGGAAGCGGTGGGCATCTATGTGTATCCGTTGCCGGAAGTGGGCACGTTCGTGATGAGCAACGGAGCCACGGCCTCGGCCACGTTCCTCTCGGTGAGCGATCAAGTCTACCGGATGGAATTCACGACGAATCTGATGGCGAATCCGGTGGTGTGGGACGAGGCCGCCACGGAAACGGGAACGGGGGGTTCCATCACCCTGACGGACGATGATCCGGCGGATGCGATGCGCTACTACCGCCTCACGGTTCCGTCTTCCGCGCCGTAAGGATGAATTGCGCGAGTTGGGCGGCCATGGCTTCGTTGCCGGTGTCGAGGGGCAACACATGGCCGCCCGCAGAATACTCCACAAGTCGGGACGGCGAGGCATTGCGGGCGGCCTGGAAAAAGCGCATGGAGGCCGTTGTGTCGACGATCTGGTCGCTGGGGGAAACCGCCATCAGAAGCGGACCGTGCCAATCCGCCGCCCGGTTGGCAATGGCATCGATGGTGGCGAATAGCGCCCGGTAGATATCGCGATGGATGAAGCGGTCGGTTTTGTACTGGGCTCGCGCCGAAGGATCATGCAAGTCGGCTGGCAACCGCGATTCAACCACGTCCGAAAAGTGCAGGGCGCGCGAAAGAATCGCAAACCATTGGCGTGCGGTAAGCAGGGGGCTGCGGGCGTTCGAGGGTTCGATGAGCGGGGCAAGCAGGACCAGTCCCTCGACGGAATCGGCATGTCGCAAGGCGGCATCGAAGGCAAGGGCTCCGCCAAGAGAATGCCCGACCAGCCAAATGGAACGCTGGGGATTCCTAGTGCGGAGGGCTGATATTTCCTTGTCCATGTCGGCACGCCAGGTTTCAAGGCGGATGCCCCGCATTTCGTCGGCCGCTCTGCCGGAGCCGGAGAGGTGCATGGCGTGAATGGCAAAGCCTGCCTCGGCAAGGGAGGGGGCGATCTTGGCAAAGACGGAAGGACCGTCGGCAAAACCGTGGACAAGGAGCAGGGCCGGCGCACCGTCTTCATTCAGGGAAAAGGGATGTGGGGAAGCCCGCCGAACGCCGGGTGCCTTGGAACGGGATCGGGTCCAGCGCGAATAGATGAAATCCGCAGCCACCCAAAAGGCGGGGAGGGAAAACAAACCAGCCGCCAAGGCAGTCCAGAGGCGGCAGGTGGGAGTCATCGGCGGGATGGACTATTCACCTGCAAAACGAAGGACTTTTCCAGCGCTTTCCAGCAATTCCTGAAACCGGGGTTCTTCGCTGCGGCGCTCCATTTCCTTTTGGATGGCGTAGTAGACGAACAGGGAGTCGTCGGTGGCGCGGTGAGCTTGAAGGCCTTCCGTGGAGATATCAAACAAATCGATCAGGTCGGATACCTTGTGGGATTTGAGCTCCGGATACCAGGTTCGGAAAAGCGCCAAGCTGTCCAAGCAGGCGTTTTTGGGGGCGGGCATGCCGGCGCGCTCGGCCTCGGCAGAGATGAACCGCACATCGAAGGGGGCGTTGTGGGCGATCAGGACGGACCCGTCGATGAACTCCAGAAATTCAGGATAGACCTGCGCAAAGGTGGGGGAATTCTTAACCATGTCGGGCGTGATGTTGTGGACGGCTTGGACATAGGAAGGAATATACCGCTGGGGGTTGATGAGCCACGTTTTTTCGCCGAGGCATTTTCCATTGCGCACCTTGACCGCTCCGAGTTCAACAAGCCGGTCCTTGGCGGGCGAGAAGCCCGTGGTTTCGGTATCGAAAATCACGAAGGTGATGTTCTCCATCCGCGTATTGGCCGTGGGCATGCGGAACACCGGCGGAACCACAGGGGTGGAATCCGCGGCAACGGCAGAAAAAATCAAGAGGAACGAACACATCCAAATGACGTGTCGGGATAAGCTAGCATTCATCAACGGCCTCCTTGCGGTTCCGTTTTGTCTATTCGTTGCCAAATTCCGCCGTTCCTCGGAGCAACTCGAAAAGGATCCTGACGACCCTTAACGTATTCTGAATGTATCGCGCCGGAGTAAAACGGTCAACGGAAAAGGAGACAAATTTGTTTCCGGGACGCCAAACTTGTCACTTGGGATCCGCGCTGGATCCTCGCCAGTGGAGTTTCTGGGAGAGGAGGTTGAACCAGGAATAGCCGGGGAGATGAACGAAATGGGCGGTTTCCTTGGCCTTACGGATTTCAAGGAGATCTCCATTTTCCAGCCAGCCATTGGCCTGCCCATCGACCGACAGAAGCAGTTTCTTTCGTCTATCGGCCACGCGGACGGAAACCAGGCAATGGTTCGGCAAAACCACCGGACGATTGCTGAGGGTATGGGGACAAATGGGTTCCAGAAGAAGGGCGGGGGTTCCCCGGTGCAAAATGGGGCCTCCTGCGGAGAGAGCATGGCCGGTGCTGCCGATGGGGGTGGCCACAATGAGTCCGTCGCAGACGAACGAGGCTACGGGTTGCCGGTCCACTTCCACCTCGATCATGGTGGCGCGCGGGGATGTTCCCCACCCCATGACGATGTCGTTGAGGGCCCGGGCTCGCACGATTTGGCGTCGCCGGGAACCCCGGAGGAGACGCGCTTCGATCAAGGGATACTCCTCGACTTGGTAGGCGCCGGAAATCAGAGCATCAAGGGCGGAAACCGCCTGCGTGTCGGGAACACTGGTCAGGAAACCCAAATTGCCCAGATTGATGCCTAGAATGGGAGCCACCGCACCATTCAAGGCGTGAACGGAGCGCAATACCGTTCCATCGCCGCCAAGAGAGAGGAGGAGGTCGACCGACTTGCCGAAACGGGCGGGGGAGACGAGCGTGGTTCCGGGCGCGAGCCGGGCCGTTTCCTTGTCGCATGCCACCAGCGTGACCTTCCGTTCTTTTGCCGCGCGGGCAAGTTCGGCAAGGGTGGATTCCGCATCTTTCTTGGCCAAATTGGCAAAGATTCCGATTTTCATGGATTTTTCCTCCAGTAGCTCAGGAACTCGATATTGCCAGCCGGACCTTGAATTGGCGATGGACAAAAATCGAGCCATTCCCATCCAAGGGTTTTGGTTCCAAAGTCGCGGATTCGATCGACCACTTGTTTCCGGATTTCGGGGTCGCGGACCACGCCGCCTTTGCCCACTTCTTCGCGCCCCGCTTCGAATTGGGGCTTGATGAGGGCAACCGTTTCCCCTCCGGGTCGGAGGAGACGATCAATGGCAGGCAGGATGAGGCGAAGAGAAATGAAAGAGACGTCGGTGACGGCGAGGTCGGTCGGTTCCGGGAGGTCGCCGGGCTGGAGGTGGCGGGCATTGCAGGCATCCATGACCACAACACGGGGATCGGCCAGCAACCGCGAATGGAGCTGGGATTTGCCGACATCGACCGCATAAACCTTGTGCGCGCCATGCTGGAGGAGGCAATCGGTGAAGCCGCCGGTGGAGGCGCCAATATCGACGCAGATTTTTCCTTCTGCGGAGAGACGGGGGAACCGGGTGAAGGCTTCTTCGAGCTTGAGTCCGCCGCGTCCGACAAAGCGCTCGGGCTGGCGAATGCGCAGAACGGCATCCAGCGGATACTCATGGCCGGGTTTGGTGGCCGGAACATCATCGACGAGAACCTCGCCGGCCAGGATCAGGCGCTGGGCCTTTTCGCGGCTTTCGGAAAGGCCGCGTTCGAGCAGAAGCAAATCCAGTCGTTGTCGTTTCACAGGCCTTTGGCCCGCCGAGCCTGATGGGAACGATGAAGGGAGGATGCGATGACAACGAGCGCGAGGAAACCCATGACCGACCAAATGATGGTGTCATAGGTTTTCTTTTGCCGGGGTGTTGTGCCCGCCGGATTGCCCTCGGTCAGGGGATCGATTCCAACACCGGAGTGAATCGAAAAAGTGGGAAGTTCCTCGAAAGGTTCCGGGATGGCGGGCTTCCCGGCGTTTACCCAGGCTGTGTACCAAAGGGAAGAGAGGTGCGTGACGGATTCCGAAATCTGCTGGTTCACGATGTTTTTTGTGAGATCCCACAGTTTGAGGTAATAGCCCTCGGTGTCGATCCGGCCTCCGGCAGACCGCTTGGCAATAATGTCGGCCTTGAGGACGTCAGGGACGAGGGAGGCCGAATGGGCGGTCCATTCCATGACGGATCGGAAGGGATCTTCGATGTAGGTCGTTGGAGAGGGGTTGATTTTGTCGGGGCGGAAAAAGGCCTTGGTCATGTCGGATTCGAACCGGGTATGGATTCCTTGTTGCCATGTTTCCTGCCCGTTGAAATTCCTTGTGCAGTGCAGAGGCATGTGGACATCGGCCACATAGTGGCCCAGGGTTGCTCCGCATCGGGCGGCCCAGAGCCAGTCGTTGGTGCGCATGGCCTCGGTCATTTTTCCAAGAAGGTCCACAATGGTCCAGGGGGCAATGCCAATATCCTCCGCCCGCATGCCCATGGCGGAAAGCGCGGTGGCTTCCACGGGACTCAGGATGCGTATGTCGGTTCCGGGAGCCAGGCGGTCCGGTTCGAAATAATGGCGAGGGCCTTCGGCCGCATCGGCTTCCTTCCACAGGTCGGGATAAATGCCGGGGATCACCATGGGCCGCGAGAACTCCCGAAAGCCGGTCATCTCGTCCGGAACCTCACGGCCTGCCGCGCGGTTGATCTGAATGTGCTGGGCGCCAGCCCATGCCCAGACAGAGATTGGCAGGAAGGCCAGAACGGGAATCACAAGGCATAGGAACCAGCGAGGGCGGGGGGCAATCACGGGCGCGTGCCTTCTGGAATAGGCGCAGGCTTGTAGGCCATGGCCACTTCGGGACAGGTGAAGGGCGAATCATATTTGGAGCAGTTCATGCAACCCTTGTAGAGCTTGTACATGAGCGTTTCCTTGGAGACCGGAACAAAACCCAGCTTGGCGAAGAAGGGTGGGGTGAACGTCAGGACGATGATTTGATCGGGCTTGAATTCAGCCACGCGGGCAATGGCCGTTTCCACCAGGCGCCGCCCCAGATTGTGCTTCTGCATGTCCTCGCGAACGGAAACGGACTGGATTTCAATGGATGGGTTTTTGGCCGTGTCCAGCTCGGGCAAGACGGCCCAAGAAGCCGTGCCGACGATTTCACCGGCAACCTCGGCCACCAAAAAGCGATCGATGTTGAGCATGATGTCGCTGATGGGCCGAGGCACCAATTCGTTGGGATGAGCCTTGATCCGCCGGAAGATGGCGGATCCGTCGCTGAAGCTGGCTTTTCGGATGATGGGTTCTTGGATGTTCATTGAATTCACCGGGGTAAGAGAAAGAAGCGAGTGTCGAATCTATCACGGGTCGAAGAGAATCGCAAAAGCATCTCGGAAATCAGGCAAGGCGATTTCCCAGGGCACTGGCTTTGGCGAGATGTCGGGGGGTGCGGGCAATGTCGCCCTCATCCGTGACATTGGGCACTAGCACTTCGCCGATGGAAGTCCACCCCATGAAATCGGCGATCAGGCGATAGGTGGATTTGAGGCCGGAAAAGGCGATGGGACGGTCGTCGGATGCGGACGCGATCAGGATTGTTTTCTTGCCCTTGAGATTTCGCTTGCGGGAAGGGCTCAGGCAATACATGCGGTCCACCAGCATTTTGAGGGGTGTGGACCAGGTGTAGAAGTGCAAAGGTGTCGCGAATACGAGAACATCGGCATCGAGCAGCAAGGAATAGACGGAATCCATGTCATCGCGAAGAACGCAAGGAACGGAGGCTGGTTTCCAGCATTCGTTGCAGCCATCGCAAGGGTGGAGCGTGAGGGCAGGGACGCGGATGGATTGGACGACATGCCCCTTCCCGCAGGCGGCATCGGCCAAGGCAAAGGCCAGGCGGGTGGAGTTGCCATCCTCGCGGGCGCTGCCCAGCAGGATGAGGATGTGGAGAGATTTTTTTCGCATGGGATCAGTTCCTTCTGGACGGCATCCTACACCGCACGGGCACCGGATAAAAAGCGGAAAGAGTGGCCGGACGGATGCCTTTTGCTTGAAATGGTTGGTGGATTGTGGAGAATGCCCATCCGATGAACAAGGAAATGAAACAAAAATTGTCTTCAACAGCCAGGGAAGTGGCGGGATTCCGGACCTTTTTGGTTGCGCCGGGTGTGGGTCAGTTGTTGTCTGTTCTCTTTGGATTGCTGTTTCTTTTCCAATGTATGATTTTGCCGTTGGTGGGCAAGGCCGCGATGGGTGGATCGGGTTCACCGGGCGCGGGTCCCGCAGAAACTCTTTGGAAAAACATTTTGTTTTTCCTGCTGATGCTGTTGCTGACGTTGGCCGTGGGATCCGCCGCATTCTACTCCAAGTGGATGCGTCATCGAACGGATGGAAGTCCATTCCCGAAAGCAACGGCCGTCGTGCTGGCCTTGGCGGTGGCGATGCTGGTGGCTTTTGCCACAGGCCTGCTGAGGGTATAAGCTTGTCGAATCGAGGTTGACCGTGCCATTTCGAGTTTTCAATCTAGCAGAGGCGGCGGAATACCTGCAATTGGCGGAGGCGGCCGTGGAAGAACTGGCCCGCCGGGGGGAGATTCCTTGCGAAAGGCAGGGGTCTCGCCTTACGTTTCGGCACCATGCGATCGACGAATGGGCTTCGAAGCGGGTCTTGGGTTTCAATGAAGAAACTCTTTCGGATTTTCACCGGCGCAGTACGGCGAAATACCACGACTTGTCACAAGAAGTCGCCATTGTCCCCGCCTTGCTCAAACCGGAGTGGATCGATCCGGCCATGACATGCCGGTCCAAACCATCGGTTATCCGCCACATGGTGGATCTGGCCGATCGTACGGGGCTTCTGTGCTATCGCGAGGAGTTGCACGAAAGTCTGCAGGAACGCGAAAAACTTTGCTCCACAGCGCTTTCAGGAGGCTTGGCTTTGTTGCATCCTCGCAACCATGAGCCCTACATGTTCGAGGACTCGTTCTTGGTGGTAGGCAGGACGATTGCCCAGGTGCCGTTTGGATCTCCGGATCGCTCCACCACCAACGTGTTTTTCCTGGTTTGCTGCCAGGATGATCGCATTCATCTTCATGTGTTGGCTCGCCTGTGCATGATGTGCCACCGCACAAGCCTGTTGCTGGAAATGCGTGAAACAAAAAATGCAAATGAGATGTACGATCTGATGATCGCCAGCGAACAGCAGGTGATTCAGCTCACGAAGGATTCCTGATCCGGTCGCCCTTTCTGCGCATGGTTCAGGCAAAGGGCCGTGCAGAGGGTGGAGGGAGGGGGCGTCAGCGAATGCGGCGGAGGAGAATGAGGCCGAGGAGGGTGAAGACGATGTCGGGGAACCAGCCGGCCAGCACGGGGGAGATCACTTGCCGCTTGCCATAGGCCAGGCCGAGTCCCATGAGGATGTAGTAGCCAAAAAAGGCCAGCAGGGCGAGCAGGATGCCCATGCCCATTCCGCGGCGACCCGAATGGGTTCCAAAGGGAACCCCGACCAGGATGACAATGAAGCATAGCCACGGAGCCGCCAGGCGATAGTGAAAATCCACCATGAGGCGGTTCCGGGTTTCCTCTGAAATGCCCTGATGGGTTTTTATGAAGTTCAGGATGTCGACGGCGGAACGTTCGGTGGAATCCTTGATTTCGTTCATGAAATCCCGTGGAGTTTCGGACAACATGGTCATCTCTGCGCTGGGAGAGGTGACGATGCCGCCATCGTTGTCGTTGTTCATTCCTTGGTAATACTGGGTCCGGACATTCTCAAACCACCAATGCCCGTCCACCCAGCGGGCGCGTTCGACATCCATTCGGAACTCGTCGGAGCCATCCGGGCGTTGCTGAGTCAGGTTGATCCCCCGCATTTCAAAGGAGGAAGCGGGCCGAGGATCAAAAGAACCGATCCTCCAAATGCGGCGGCCGGGAACGTTTTTATATGCCAAATTCTCGGTCAGGAATGATTTTTGGGAATGCTTGGACCCTTGCATGGATTGGAATTGCTTGGTCCAGTGCATGGCCCATGGATTGAACAGTTCGTTGACGGCCAAGAGAAAGAGAGCGGCAAGAAAGCCGCTGACCAGATAGGGGGTGATGAGCTGGGTGAGGCTCAGTCCGCTGGCGCGCATGGCGGTCAGCTCAGAATTTTTCCCCAGTTGCCACAGGGCATAGAGCAACGCCAGCAGCAGGGAAATGGGCAGCATGAAAGGCAGATAGGTTGGAATGAGGATGGCGTAGTAAAGCAACACCTTGGGAATGGAGGTGCCGGCCTCCATGAAATCCACGAAATTGCTGAAGAGGTCGACCAGGACGGCAATGATCGAAAAACCCGCCATGATGTAGAGCCAAGGCCGGCGGACATGACTGAGGAGATATCGGGAGATAAGCTTCATGTGAAAGGGAGACGCATGAACGGCCACCCGCCCAATATACACTACGGAATGACGACTTCGTCAGGAAAGTCCTTGGTTTTATCGACCCAAATATAGCCAAGGCCATTGCAAAGCGAACAATTCTTCTGGAGATCGGGGTTTTTGTTGCACCGGGGGCAAACAATCTTGACGTAGTTTTTGAGCCACTCTTTTTTTTCTGGATCCTCCTCAACTCCAAGGCGTCCGCTGGAATAGAGATACCAGCCGGCCAGCAGGATGGCGAGGAGGATGCCGATGATCCCCCATTGGTTGCGAAGAGCGGGATCTTTTTTGCTGCGAGCTACAGGGTTTGGCATATTTCCTCCACGTGGTGTGGGCTAGACTGAAGGTTATGGGCTTGCAAAGTCAAGGGAGGAAAGCAATTAAGGAGTTAAAATCCTGTTAACCCGGACGGCGGGGGGGGCGGACTTATTGCCAAACGTTGATCATCCAATCTTGTCCGTCGAATTCCTCCGAGGCGGACCAGACCTGGCCAAAGAAATTGGTTCTGGAAAAATCGCCGCCCATTTTACTCAGCAAATAACGTTCATTCGTTGCACCGGATGAAAATCCCTTCATTTGGATGGCATAGAAATTTTCGCCGGGCTGGGTGATCCACGAAGGGATTTCGATTTTCCAGAGATCGAGGCAAATGGAGCCATTTGTTGGCTGGTGATGAAACTGGGTCTCCGATTTTTCCGCATCCAGAAAGACATTTTTCACCCAGGAGCCCATGATCCAATGCGACATGGTTCCGTCCCACCAGCGCACATAGATTTGCTCATCCATGTCGCCTGCGAAATTCTGATCGGTGAGGAGATACAGGGTAATGGTGTCGTCGTTGCCCACTTGATCGGATCCGTTGGCCAGGAAAGTGAAGGACTCGCCCGGAACGGATTCGGTCCAGCGGCTACTGCTGCCGATGGCATGATAGGCCCAGTCCGTTTTGATTTCCTGCGCGAGAAGGGCGGATGCCCAAAACGAAAACAGCAAACATGCCAAGCATTTCTTCATGGAAAGGTCTCCTAATCGGTGTTGCATCCTAGTCGGTCTTGCCGCCGTGCGCAACGGCAATTCGCGGGATGTCAGGCGGTTGCAACGGCCCTTGCAGGGCGGACTTCGAAATCGCAGATGAGCGGGAGATGGTCGCTGAGGCGGATGTGCCGGGCGACCTCGAAGTGGGTGACCCGTATCTCGGGGCTGTGCAAAATGAAATCGAGCTGCCAGCGGGGCGATCGGCTTGGAAACGTGGGTGCATTGGCGACATTGGCACTCGCCAGATTCAATTCCTGCATGAATCCTTCCAACTCCATTTTTCCGGCAAAGGCATTGAAGTCGCCCGCGACCAAATAGGGTTTCTTCGATCTTTTCACCAACGTGGACAAGTCGGCCAACTGGCTTTGGCGGCAGCGCTTGCCGAGGGCCAAATGGACAACAAATATCACAACCTCTTCCAATTCGAGTTCAAGGACGAGGCGTTTGACGCCTTTGCGGAGGAAATGGGTTTTCTCGCGAACAACACGGTTGTTGCACAAGAAGGCATTGGCTTGCTTGCGCATGACGGGCAGGCGTCCCAGCCAAGACCTCTTTTCATACTTGGAGCGGCAGAACGGACGGTGTCCCAGTTTCTTTCCGATGGAATCGGCCTGGCACTGGTTTCCTGTCCGGTAGGAGCCGGCATCGATCTCGACGAGACCTAGGACATCGGCCTTTTGTTCCCGGAAAAAACGGATGAGGGAGTCGAGATTCCGGTGGGTTTTCCTGAAAAAACCTCCGAACGGGAAGGGGAGGTGGAATTTGAAGCCCGCACCGGTTGCATACCGCATATTGTAAAGCATGAGTCGCATGGGAATACTTTTAGGACACTACTCCATCCGGGGGGAATTTCAAGAGGTTCGGTTTTCCTGCAGAATTGGCTTGGCGGCAAGTGGCAACCGCGGGATAAGGAGGGGAATGAAAAAACGAGCGCTCATTTTGGCACCTCATCCGGACGATGAAAGCATCATCGGCTTGCTCCCCCTGCGTCTGAAGGAAGAGTGCGGGGTCGAAGTATGGGTGGTCCCGGTGACGCTGGGAAGCCAGAAGGAGAGGCGCGCCGCCCGTGCAAAGGAATTGCGCGCCGCCTGCACCCGGTTGGACTTCCGGCTGAAGTTTCCGGTTTCGCCGTTGCAGGGAACGGCTCAGGTGAAGGACCTTGTTGGCTTGTTGAAACACATCCGTCCCACGGTGGTTTTCCTGCCCCATGCCCAAGATGGGCATCCGACGCACCGGGAAACGCATCGGCTGGGCGTGGCCGCCATGGATGCCTTGGTGCCCCTGGAATTCCCCGTGGTGGAAACCGAATACTGGCATCCGCTGGAACATCCCAACCTGATGGTGTCGGCCGGAGAGGAACAGGTGGGCACCCTCTGCGAGGCCCTTTCCTGCCACAAGGGCGAAGTGGCCCGGAACGATTACGCCGCGAGGCTGCCGGCGTGGATGATTGACAATGTCCGGCGCGGTGCAGAACTGCTGGGGGGCGCGGGATCGGCCGCCCCCGAGATGGCCTACGCCACGCTCTACCGGGCACGGAAGCGCGCGGGGTGCAAGTGGCAAGTTCCATTCAAGGGAGGCCGATGCATCGAATCCTCGGAAGACGCGGGCCGACTCCTTGAACGATGGGGCTGAATCCATTCAGCCGGTCACCACACGATCGGGTTGCCGCGCTTGCGGAACTCCTCGATTTGTTCCGGGGTCTTGGAGAAGGGGTCGTCGGGGCCGGCCTCCAGGGCGTATTCCTGCATGCGGCGGACTTGTTCGTCGAGCATGCGTTCCCGGATGGCGGGGCTCTCGTAGGGATCGAGGACGACGGCCACGTCCGCAGGTTGCGGATCCTGGACAACAGGTTCGGCGGGTTCTACGGCGGGGGCTTCGGCCTGGAGGGGCGTCGGTGCCGCGCTGGATGTGACGGCAGCGGGAGGGGAGGGATTCCTGCTCCTGCAAAGGCAACGCTGATGAAATAGGATTACCAGCAGGAGGGCGACGGCCAGGGCGAGGATGGTTTTGTTGGAAATGTTCATGCGTGGTTTCCCTTTGCGGCATCGGGTTCAATAGGTGGCCCGGTCGTCCCAGCTGGACCACTGGTAGGCAAAGGCCAGGATGGGGTAGTTCGGGGGTGGGCGGGTCTGGAAGCGCGGGTCGTAGACGTAGTTCTTGGTGTAGCCCGTTCCGCCCGTGGTGCCCACGGGCTGGCGGATTTTGTTCACGATGCCGCCATACACGGTCAGGTTTCCCCGCTGGCCCAGGGCGGTGCTGTCGTAGTTGACGACGCCGAAGCCGCCCGTGGCGGCGATGATGTGGGCGAACACGTAGAGATTGTTGGGGGCGTTGGTCTGGATCAGCACGTGCCGCTGGGCCACCAGGCCGAGGGCGTCGTCCGAGGAGGCGTTCGTTATCGGGTTGTTGTAGTAGCGGACGTGATTGGTGATGATGATGTCGCGGTCGGCGATGAGGGTCAGGCGTCCGCTCAGCCCGTTGGTCCCGGAAAGGAGGAGGTCGCCGGCCCGGGAGTTGGTGAGGCCCGTGGTGACGGTGCGCACATAGATGCTGCCGTCGGTGGTGTAGCTGACCAGTCGGTTGGTCCAGCCCGCGCGGGCATTGGAGATCACCATGTTGGTGCGGGTCAGCTTGATGGAGGTGGTTCCATCCAGGACAAGGTTGGAGTTGGTGCGCAGCAGGCCGAAATTGATGGTGGTGGTGGTTTGCGTGGCGGCATTGAGGGAGATGCCATAATCGAAAATGGGGCTGACGGAGGGGCTTTCCAGGTCATAGGAGGCGGCGGTCGTGCTGACCGTGTCATAGAAGCGGGCCTGTCCCAGCGAGGCCACGTTGTAGGAGTGGAACCGCATCCGGGTGTTCGCGTGAACGGGGCCCTGGAATTTTTCGCCGCCCGCGATCCACAGGTCCATGGCCTCCTTGTCGTACCAAAGCGCAAAGCGGGACCAGCGCATGGGGCGCAGGCCCTGGATGCCGATCACGCGGGAGCGGTTGCCGACCGTGCCGCGGGCGGTGAGGGTGTAGCGGGTTTCGGCGCCGACGGGGGTCGATTCGATCCGGACCACATAGGTGCCGTTGGCCACGGTGCCGGTGTTGGTGGCGGGAACGGCGCCGCCATCGGCAATGTACTGCACGCCCAGTTCGATGGCGCTTTCGGCGACGAAAAAAGCCTGTTCGTCGTGGAGGGAATCGCGCGTGCGAAGGGCGGCGCCGCCCACCAGGGTGGCCAGCAGCGTTCCCACGGTCATGGCCAGTGCCGTCAGGCACAGCACGGTGATGAGCGCGACACCTTGTTTGGATGGGCTTGAGTTCATGGCGCGGGTTTCCCCTTTCAGTTTCTCCACCGGACCGTGGTGCTGAGTTCCCGGGTGGATGAAAAGCGTCCCTGGGTGAGGTCCACTTCGACGGAGACCGTCAAGGCATTGCTTTGAATGCTGGCCAGAGAGCGGGAGACGGGCTGGGCCAGCACCTGTTCCGTTCCGCTGGGAGGGGTATAGGTCAGGGTGCGGGCATCGCCCCGGTAGCGGAAGGTTCCCGCGGGATTGTTGCTGCGGTCCGAATAGGTCAGCGTCCAGCCGTTGGTGCCGCCGGAGGTCAGGACGGCATCGCCGGCGCCCCGCAGCCCGCAGGGAGCCGCGCCCACGCCGTAGACCATCCGGTTGAGGCCCAGGGCGGCGATCCGGGTGGCCTCCACGCGAACGGAGGTTTCCCGCCAGATTTGCTGGTAGGAAACAAACAGGCTCCAGGCGGAGGCCAGCACCACCACGCTCAGGAAACTGGCGATGAGCACTTCAATGATGGTGAAGCCTGCGCTATGGCGGGACTGGAGGGGGGGGGTCATGGGTGGAGAGCCTCGCTGACCACGGTGGTCAGGCTTTCGGTGGGAAGAATGGAGGGGTCGCACGGATTTCCCCCGATCCAGGGAATGGACACAACCACCCGCTTCAATTTGCTCGACGGGTCGGTGGGCGGAATGCGCGAGACGGTGTAGCTTCCGCCGGTGGCCAGGGTATGGGTGCCAATGGTCAGGTCGGAATGGTAGAAGGTGCGGCTGGTGAGGCGTTCGAGCGTGGCTCGGGCGGTATGGATGGCCTGGGTCTGGCGGCTGACGGATTCGGCAACCCGGCGGTTCGTCATGAGCGCGTTGACGCCCACGCCGAGGGTGATGGACAGGACGAAGATGGCCACCATCACTTCGACCAGTGTCATGCCGCTGTGGGAATTTGAAGTCATATCTGGGAAATTGGTTTTGGGGATATGGAGAAAAAGGGTGCAAAGAATCCTGTTGCAGAAGACAGAAGCCCGGAAGGGCAACGGAGGATCCCTATGCTGGAGGGCCGCATGAAAACGGCCAAGGTTGTTGCATGGCGACCGGCGTGTGGTCGACGAGTGGCCGAACGGACTCGGCCGAAAAACGGACAGGTTCGGTCGAAATCGAGGAAATATGGGACAAGAGGGGGGAGGGGGCAGAATGGCGATGGGACGATGGAGATGACGGGGTTGCCGGGAGATGGCACACCGGATGGACAATGCGCAGGAGGGCAGGATTTCCGGATTCCAGTTCACAGCGGAATCCTCCCCTGCAAAACCTGGAGCCACCGCTTGTCCACTGGAACCAATGCAACAAGGGTGCCAGCACCAAGCCCATGACAAACAGGCGCATGATCACGATGGACACAACAAAAGTCACCGGGGGCCTCCCCGGTTGTATAAAGACGCCATTCGTAACAACGCGCTCACGGAACCCAACCTCCTCTACTCGCTTCCTCCCTCGTGTAATCGTTTCAATGGATAAGAAGGTTCAGAAAGATATCAAAAAAATATTCCGGGATCAATCCCACCAGATTTCCTTGAAATCGCCGTCCTCGGCCACGGGCTCTTCGTCTTCGTCGACCCCGATGGTGGCGGCATTGTAGCCTAGGATGGCGGAAGCTCCGTTGATGGTGGCCGCGCCACCGACCATGATGGCGCCGTTGAGGGTGGTGGAGCCGTTGGCCGTGAAGCTGCCGGCGATGTAGAGAAGGCCGTTGATGACCCGGTTTCCGGAACCGATGAACGTCACGGCACCGTTAATGACGGTGATGCCGTTGAAGGTTTGATCTTTCTTGAAGGTCTGGCTTCCGCTGAGATAGGTGACCGGGATGCCGGAGGCGGCGGCTTCCGTCAGATAGGCTTGGAAGGCGGGATCCGAAATCTGGGGGAAGGGGATGTTGCTCCATTCCGCCTTGTTGGCTTCGGGAATCGAGTTGGGAGGCGGGGCGGACACATGTCCGCTCACGTTGGCCCAGGTTCCATTCAGTCCAAAGGAGCCGTTGGAGTGGAGGTCTCCCGTAATGCCTTTCGGGGTGCCGTTGATGACGAAGGAACCGTTGCAGAAAATGGCGTATTTGAGGAAATCGGGCACGCTGACCACATCGTTTGTTCCATCTGCATCGTCATCGGAGTCCATCCGGACATCGAGCCCCAACTGGTGCTCGGCCCGGCCAAAGGTTCCCACCGATATCATACGGGACCAGCCGCCGCTCATGCGTTCGGTGGTCACGGTGTAGCTGCCTTCACCGAATTCCACGCCGGAATACAGGGTTTGTGTTTGCCGCAGTTCACGATCCTGCTGCAAGGCGTTATAGCCTCGGTTGATGCCGGCCTCGGCGATGGCCTTGGCGCGGATGGCCTCGGTGATGAGGCGGACGCGGTTCACCGTGGCGGAGGAAAAGGCGAAGAGGCTGGCCGTGGCCATCATGGTGATGATGATCACCAGCATGACGGTGACCATGGCGGAGCCCTGCCGGGAGTTGCTCCGGCGTTGGCAGAACAGAGTGGTTTTCATGGCCTTTTCCTCCTTAATTTCTAGGAACGATTTCGGCAAAGGCGGATGACTCCATCCGCGATTTTTTTCCGGATGCCAGACGGATTTCCTTGAAGACGGATACCTTGACCGTGATGTTCTGCAAGAGCAGGGCACCGTTGACCAGGACTTCGTAGATGCCGTTTTCGGGGCCAACGGAGAAAATGCCGGACAAATCCACATATTGCCGGTTTCCCGCCCAGCACAGGGTGAAGTCCTGGAGTTCCGGCGTGGAGAGGGCGTCGGTGCCGGGGCGCATGCGCGCCCACACCTGGGCATAGCGGCCATTGATGACCGGCGTGCTGCCCGATGTGGCCGAGGCCACGTTGGTCCAGTTCACGGCGTCGCCAAGATTGGTTGTGCTGGAGGCGGCCAGCACCTTCATCTCAAGCACGGAATTGCTGGGGGTGGTGGCGGTCCAGGAGAAGGACTGGTAATCCGGGTTTTCCCGTTGGGTGTCGATGATTTGGGATATGTAGATTCCTTCCGAAGCATGTCCCGCGCGCAGCGAGTTCAGCGCGATGATGCGGCGGGTGGTGTAGACGGTGTCGGGCAGTGCGGTATTCCAACTGTTCCACTGGCTTTCCGTCAGCTCTTCCGTGGGCAGGGAACTCCAGTCGAAATGGTCGTCGGCCTGGTCGACCGTGGGGTTGATGATGAGGCGGCAGTTGGGGCCGCCGGCATCGTTGGCGTTGTTGTAGACGGCGGGGCGCATGTTGCCGTAGATGTTCTTGGACAGGAGAATGCCGATGACATAGCTGTTTGTTTTTTCAATCGGGTAGTCCAGCTTATCGCTTTCGAAGGGGGAGGGAAGGGCCGTGCTGGTGTCTCGCTCCACGCTGTTGGTGAACAGAAACGTCCGCAGGGTGTTGGACACAATGTTCATGGGGTTGCTGGCGGGATCCAGCATGACGGCCGACTGGGCGATGAAGGCTTTCTGGATGTGCATTCCGGCGGAACTGGAGCGGGCGAAACGGGCCCACACATTGGTGCCGTTGAAGACGATCCAGCCGCCATCATATCCATCCCACAGATCGCTGCCGCGGACAAAGATCCGCAGGGCGACATTGGTGAGGTCGTTCATGTTGGAATATCCATCGGAGGCGAGGCGGGTCTGGTTGGTGGCGACCCAGGCCATGCCGTTGCCGTCGAGGCGGAGGGCATAGGTGCGGGGAGCCGTGGCGGGATTGACGATCACGCGGGACAGCTCGCGGGTGTTCGCATTTCCGGGGAAGAAGTTCCGTTCCTCCCAGCGGTCGTTGCCCATGCGCAGGGTGAAGGAATTGCTGGCCTGCGTGGCGGGAAACCCCAGCACGGAGTTGCCGCTCCAGGTCTCGTTGGAGCCGATGTTGATGACGCTGGGGGAGACCCCCACGGCTTCGGAAACGGTCTGCCACTCTCCCTCGCGCGCCAACCCGCTGGCGGAGATATTCAGGGTGTCCACGCCGAGCTTGTAGCCGGAGCTGAGGGTGTTTTTGGCGGCCGCCCGGAACGTGACGGTGTTGGTGCCGCTGTTCATGATGGCCGTGCCAAGGCGCAGGCTTTTCCGGCTGGCGGTGGCGGCATAGGCATCCAGGGGAATGCCCTTGATGTTGAGTTCCCACTCCACCGGATTCTGGATCAAGACGCGGGTTGTGGCGTTTTCCGAATTATACGTGGAATCGCCATTGCCATCCGCCACCACATCGGCCAGTTGCTGCTCCCGTTGGGCGGCGGTGAAATCGCCGAAGGGGTCGAACACCGTGCGGCGCACCTCGCTGGGAGAGCCTGACTTGAGGTGGTAGATCACGGTGGCATCCCATTCGATCTCGCCGTTTTCATCGAGGAGAATGGGGCCGCGGCCGTGCTTGATGGGGAAACTGATCGCTTGATAGGGGCCGTTGCCGGGGGGATGGACCAGAATCATGTCGCGGGAGGTTCTCCACAAGTCGCGCCGGAGGCGTTCCACCAGCAGGCTGGCATCCATGTCCAATTCGCCCTGGGAAGCCACCATCTTCTCATTGCTGGTCACATAGACGAGAGAGCTGACGGAGGCCGTGAGGGTGATGCCCAGCAGGGCCACGGCGGTGATGACCTCGGCCAAGGTGAAGCCCTGGCGATTTCCGACTGGCATGGCAGGGGGAGTTTTCATGGTTCATACGGCTTTTTAATCAATGTGGATACGGAGACAGGGTCGTTTCCGGCACTTGAACGGCGATTGGGGGCGGGCGGAAGAACCGTCACGGTGATGCGGGTCAGGTTGGATTCGCCCCCCCACACGGGCTCGATGGTGGTGGTGCGCAGATAGCGGCCGTTGGCATCCGTTGTGCCCAGTTCATCCACTTGGCGTTCGTCTTCGGCGAGGAGAGAGAGATTACCAAAGGCGAGATTCTTGGCGCGCTCGATCTGGTTGTTGGCCATCACGGTGGCCACGTAGTGGTTCAGGGCCACCTGGCGGGTCTGCATGGAGACGGTCATCACTTTGTAGATACCGGCCAGGGAAATGCCCAGGATGGCCAGCGCCACCACCACTTCCAGAAGCGAATAGCCGCCGGATGCGGGGCGTGGCACTTTGTCTTGGAATGGCTGGGGGTGGTTCATGGCGGGACTTTCATTTAGGTGCCTCGGATGATGCGCGTCAGTTGGTTGTAGTATTGCGTCCAGGAACTCTTCAAAATTTCCCAGGTGTCTTCGCCCAGCCCCACCAGCAGCCCGCAGACGAGGGCGGTGAAGAAGGCGTGGCCGCCGCGCGCGA